>PBRG01000121.1 GCA_002726615.1 Marinobacter sp. | reverse complement strand
CACCACCAGAATGGCCAGGGCACTGCAGCCCAGCCCCACCAGTGACAGCAGAATGGTGTTGCGCCCGCCGAGGGCATCATCCACCCAGGCGAAGCCCAACGCGCCGAGGCCGGCGGTGACGTTCAGGGCGATGGCGAATTGCAGCACTTCTGTAGACCCCATATTGAAGGTACCCGCCGCGTACACCCCGCCGAAGGTGAAGATGGTGGCCAGGCCATCGGTGTAAAGCATGCGGGCGATCAGAAAGCGCACAATGTCCTTGTACTGGCGAACGTGGGCGATGGATTCCTTCAGTTGCCGGAACCCGGCGCGGGTGGCGGCGGCAAGTCCCAGGCCGGTGGATGGGCGGTCCGGAACAAAGATAAAGGCCGGCAGGGCGAACACCAGGTACCACACCGCTACCAGCACAAAAGTGGCACGCACGTGCTCGGCGTTGTCACGATTGAGATCGAACAGGCTGGCATCGGCTTCGATAAAGCCATACAGTGCCACGATAAGGCTCAGCACGCCCCCGGTGTAACCCAGCCCCCAGGCCCAGCCTGACCAGCGCCCGGTTCGTGCCGGGCTTGCGAGATCCGGCAACATGGAATTGTAGAAAATGAACGCAAATTCGGCGCCGAGTGTACCCAGCCCCACCCACAGGGCAGCGTTCCAGAACTGATTCTGCTCCGGTGTGACCGTCCACAACATGGCGCAGGAGACCACGCAAAGCAGGGTGAAGCTGATAAACCAGGGTTTGCGACGGCCGGACTGGTCGGCAATGGCCCCCAATATCGGCGCCAGGATCGCGATGAACACGCCGGCAATGCCAACGATGTTGCCCCAGGCTTCCGTGCCCTTTACCTCGTCCTGTATCACCGACACGCTGAAATACTGGGCAAAGACAAAGGTCAGAATGATGGTGAAAAAGGCGCTGTTGGCCCAGTCGTAGAGTGCCCAGGACCAGAGCGCGCGTTTGTCTTCCGGCTTGCCCTGTGGGTGGGCGACAGGCGATTGCGATGACATGTGGGGCTGGGCTCCTGATCCTTGCACGATAAATCCGTGCAGTGATTGTCGCCATTATCGCCACAAATGCACAGCCCCGTGGGGTTAAACCCTCTTCAGGTTCCGCGATTCGTGGTCCAGCAACCACGCCTTGCGTTCCAGGCCGCCAGCGTAGCCCGTCAAAGTACCATTGGCTCCGATCACCCGGTGACAGGGAATCAGAATGGCAATGGGGTTGAGGGCGTTGGCGCGAGCCACAGCACGTACCGCCTTCGGGTTGCCCAGGGTGTTTGCCAGCGCACTGTAGGAGCGGTGCTCACCCGCTGGAATTCCAGTCAGTCCCTGCCAGACCTGCTGCTGGAACTCGGTGCCGGTCAAGCGGATGTCCTTCCACGGCAGGGGCTTGATTACTCCCGAGAAATAGGCGTCGAGCCACTCGATAATCGTCCCGGGGGCGCCGTCCTGCTGCTCGCGCCACTCAGGCTGACGGAACCGGCGGTTTTGCAGCGTGTGCATGCGCTCTTCGTTGTCGTCGAAGTCCAGGTGCACCAGTTGCTCATCCACCGTTGCCAGGCTCAGTGGGCCAACGGGACTGGGAAAGCGGCTGACATGAATTTGAATTGTCATGGTGTTGTCTCCTGCCGGGATGGATGGGTATTCAGTGATGTCCACAGGTACTGCGCCGCGTAGGCCCGCCATGGCCGCCAGCGTTCGGCATGGCGAGTCAGGGCTTTGGCGTCTTGCGGGCCGCCCAGGTGGCTCGCGGCCTTGAGTATGCCCAGGTCGCTGGCGGGAAAAGCGTCTGGATCACCGAGGCCGCGCAGGGCCAGATACTGGAGTGTCCAGGGGCCGATGCCCCGCATGGACGCCAATTGTGCCAACAGGTCGTTGCCATCCTGTTCGGCAAAACCGGGTTCGGCAAACCGGGCGGTGATTCGGGCCAGGGTGTCTGCACGGCTGCCGGGCATGCCGAGTGTGTTCAACGGCTGGCCGACGAGTGCCGCCGGTTCCGGGAATCTATGGGTAATGTCCGTGCCCCTGGCAAGGTACTCGGGAAGGGGCTGGCCATAACGAGCCACCAGCCGCCCGGCCAGGGTTCGCGCCGCCAAGATGGACACCTGCTGACCCAGAATAGCGCGGACAGCAAACTCAAACCGCTCCCAGCTGCCCGGAACGCGCAGGCCGGGATGCTGTGCGATCAGTGGTTCCAATAGCGGATCCCGGGCCAGATGCTCTCCGATGCCGGGCAGGTCCGCATCCAGATCGAGCAAACGGCGTATCCGCGCACTCACCTCCAGAATGGACTGCCGCGCCGGCCCACGAAGGATAACCTGCACCCCCGGGGGATGGTCGCCAGGGCGGCAGATCACCAGCCCCGGTTGACCCGCAATGCAGAGCGATCGCGCGTAGTGGTGCGCGCCAACCGCTTCCAGGCCCGGAATGGCCCGCGCCCGAAAGAACGCCAGTAACTGCTCACTGTCGAAGGGCGGGCGGGCTCGCAGGAACAGAACAAGGTCGTCGTGTGCCGGTAAGAAAGGGTTTTCTGCACTGTGTTGCGTGGCTTTGAGTGATGACTTCAGGCCTCTGCGGAATGCCGTCGGTGCATTACCGTAGGCTTCCTTCAGGGTGTGATTGAAGCGGCGCAGACTGCTGAAACCGGCAATTTCTGCGATTTCCGTCATGCTCAGGTTGCTGTCGACAATCAACTGCCGGGCCCGCAACAAACGCCGGGCCTGGGCGTGTTGTTGTGGGGTGGCTCCGGTGTGGCGTTTGTAAAGCTGGCGCAGGTAGCGGTCGGTAATGCCCAGCCGCTCGGCCAGGTCGGCCACGGAGCCGTTATCCAGGGCGCCTTCGTCCACCAGCCGTACCGCCCGGGCCACGGTGGTGTGAACCCCTGCTGCGGCCGGGCTACCGGGTGCCGCTTCCGGCCGGCACCGCAGGCAGGGGCGAAAGCCGTTGGCCATGGCTGTTTCTGCCGACGGGTAAAAGCGCACATTCCCGCGCTTGGGCGTCACCGCCGGGCATATGGGGCGGCAGAAAATCCCGGTGGTCAACACGGCGGTGTAGAAGCGACCGTCGAATCGGGCATCCCGGGTTTTCAGTGCCTGGTAGCAAAGGTCATCAGTCAATGTGTCCATAACCGAAAGTGTACCAGCGAAACCCGAAAAAACTCGCCGGATTCGGAACTGATAGTCCGGCGCTTACATTGCAAGCCCGAGCAGCAGGACCAGCTCCGCAAACACCACGCTGGCCCCAAGGGTATCGCCGGTATAGCCACCCAGTTGCCGGCGCAGATACCCACCCCAGACAACGGCCGTACCCAGCGTGGCGAAGATCAGCCACAGCAGGGCTCCGGTTTCAAACGGGAGGAGGGCCAGTGAGACAATCGCGGTGAACAAGGTGGCAATCGCCAGTCGTGAGCGCGAAAAATCCTCGGCCACCGGTTTGCTTTTGCTCTTGTCCGGGTCGGTCACATACGGCAGGAAGCCCATAATCATCAGTGGCGCGAGACGCGACACCATCGGGGCCAGGATCAGCGCCAGCCACACCGGTTGTGCTTCGGCCAGCAGCGCAAGTTTCAGCACCAATGCGACCACCAGCGCCACCGTGCCGTAGGTGCCGATGCGGCTGTCCTTCATGATCCGCAACCTGGCCTCCAGGGAGTACCCGCCACCTAATGCATCGATACTGTCGGCCAATCCATCCTCGTGGAACGCGCCGGTAATCCACAGGTGAAAACCCAGAACAAGGATAAGACTGACCAGCGGGCTCCAAAGCTGCACAACAGCCATATACAGTCCCGCATAAATCACGCCGAGCACCAGCCCCACCAGCGGAAAATAGACACTGCACTGATTCATCAGGCGGGGGGAATAGTCGATACGCACCAGCATGGGAATGCGTGTCAGGAACCCGATGGCCAGCCAGAAGGCTTGCCATTCCCTGGAAACGAAAGGTCTTAATTGGCTCAATGCGTTGCCCTGTTTTTGGGAGGTGGTGTGAATCTGCGGCCAGTTTAGCATTATCGTTGCGTAAGCTTGTTGCACACTGACATTTTGGCGCTTACCCGGCCGCCCGCGCATGAGGAACAGGCCAGGACTGCAGTCGACCTTGCAGGCTGGAGTTATACGAACCGGTTCGCAAAACTCCGGACAAGAAGCGAGAAGCCCTCATAAGTATCTGATACTGTTGAAGCTGGATTAGAACATTGTGGAGCTATACGCGCTTGTCGGCAGGTATGTTAGAGGCCAAGGAGGGCGTATAACTTCTGCCGTAGCCGTGGTAAGTTCTGGTTAAATTTTGATTTTAAAGCAATTTCTTGAATCAGAAGGGGCGGCTGGAATTGGAGTTATACGAACGGGTGATATACGAACGTGTTCGTGTAATACGCTGTTAAAAGCCAAGGCTCCGGTCATTTTTGTTGTGGTTGGGTGCATGGGCCTTGGCATCAAATTGGGTGGTAGTTTCTGGTTTCGTGTCGTTGCCAAGGCCGGCAACTTTGTCGTCCAGTTTGGACGCCAGGTTTGATTTCTTTCGGGTAATCGGCAGCGTGCCCAAGTTGTGGGGCTGTTCGCCGAAAGTTTCGAGTAAGCGGGATAGGTTGGTGGTTTGTATCGGTGTCTGGCCGCGAGTTGGTGCGGGGGGTTCTTTGGTGTTCGCATGGGAGTTGCGGAGCGGACTGGAAACCATCGGGTGAACCGGCTTCTAACCAGTCGCTGTAGTACGTTCCCGGCCCGAGGGCCGTCCACCGGACGCCACTGACGTGGCGCCGCTAAGCTCAGCGTTAGCCAAAATTTAAAGTTACAAGGAAACTCTATGAAGTACGTGGTATTGGCATCATTCTCTCTGTTGGTTTTAGTTGGCTGCGCTAGTCAGAAAGCAATAGACAGAACTGATCCCATCGATAATGCTCTGAAAGCTTGTGGGCTCGGATATTCCTCAGAAGCTGGACTGATATTCAGAGCCGCATATCAGTACGCAGAGAAGGAGGGTGGTGCTGATTTCGAAGCGAAGATGAATGAGGGGCTGGAGACTCAGATCGTATCTCTTAGCAAGTCTCAGAACTTTAATGAAGGGATGTCTTCAAAAGATAAGGTGGATTTGATCAAGTCTACACAGAATTGTGTAGTCACCTTTTCAGAAACCTATCGGCCCAACACGAGAAGTGAGTTGGTACGAGAATGCATCGCCGATTTGCAGGAGAGAGTTTCGGGAATTGGCTCTAGGCGTCAGGTGATAACTGCGAAAAACTGGAGTGTTAGAACAGAGCACCCTTTGTACGAGGACGAAAATCCAGTTGTTTACGTCGAGCTCGATAGTCACTCAACGCACAACCGTATATCGTCTGGGCTGGTTCACTGTAAGTCGAACAACTATAAGTATGAGGACGTCGAGCCTTTACAGGATCAGGGCTAACCAACAGTTCCAGTTCGTTGCGGGTCTAACGGCCCTCCACCGGAGGCCCTTTCCTCCGCTTCGCTTCAACAAGGTCGCCGCTGAACAAAAGCGTTGATATGACTCCCCACGTCAAGAGGCATACACCCGTCCAGGCCCGTTTTTCAGAGCTACTTCCCTATTGTAAAAGGGCGGGTCAGGACAGACGCTGAGGCCAGTAATCGTCGACGGTTTTCATGCTTATATCCGTAGGTTCTCACCATCTTACCTTTCCGTGTTGAAGCCGGTCCTCCGTCTAGGAACGAGCGTCTGGTCCGAGTTTCAGTCAGGCTTCCTAACGCGCGTCGAGGGTTGCTACACACTCCGCAGCCTGAGGCGCCTATCATTCAACACCCAAATCGCGGCAGCCAATTCACCAGTGGAGATTATCAGAGCCTCCTTGGCAGCAACCGTGTTGTAAGCAGCGTGGGCTCGAGGGCGCTGTGGAGACAATGCGGCCTATTAGGGAGATCTTCGGAATGCTCAATCGGGAACAAGACCATCACCGGCGTTTTCAGCCCCTGAACTAGGCAAAGGCTGATGCATTCGAATACATTGAGCGATTGCATAGCCCTAGAATGCGGCGTAGAGGTACCAATCAGGGCAGGAGGTTGTCCTCCCGCTTAAAACCAAAACCGTTCGTGGAAACGGAGTAGACCCCTAGGCTGAATGAGAGAATATAGGCTCCACACCCCATTTCGGCGGGAAAAACAACTCTATAGCACAAGGGTTCGGCCTATATTTTTGCTTGATACGGGTGCGCCCTGAAATGCCGGATATGTCAGGGTGGTAGACCCTGCAATACTTATCGACCTCACAGAATAAGTTTTGACAGTCAATGAGCTGTAACTTACGGCCCTTGATCCACTTGAAATCGAGCGAAAGCCTCTCAAACTCCATTTCTTGTTGATCATACATATACTCGATTATGTACTGGTCATTTTTCCCTGCGCGTCCTGAAAAGCATTTAGCAATTCCGTCCTTAGCCCCTGGTCCGGGCATAACAAAATCACGCTCTGTCGCAGTAGTTAACTCGCTGTAGGCTACATCAATCGCAAGCTGGTACGCCAAGAAGGGGCCTATTGTTGGATAATCTAGGAAAACGTTATACACTTCTTCTAGGTTATTCGAGTTAGAAATTTTACCGACTATTCCTGAGCTCATCATGCTTTCTATGAGGCTTAAATGGTTCTGATGTTTGCGCTCGTACCCGAATATGCTCTTCCCCGATGGCATAATGTAGGCGGCAGAATATATACGTGTATTAGATTTAATTGCATTAGATAATATTGAGTCATACACGGGCCGTGAATAACTGCTCCAGCGAATATCCTCTCCTAGCGCTGAGCTAAGTAGCTTCCAAGTTTCTATCTTATTAAATAGTTTAAATAATAAGATTCGAAAAAGGATGTCTTCTTCTGTATTATTTTCTTTGTAGATTACATCTTTTATCAGAAATTGGCTTACTCTATCCAACACTCGATAACAGTTGGTAAATCTATGAGCTGAAATAATTTGGTCCTGAGAATATGAGGTTGCCGCAGGTGTAGTGTACTTTGACAGGAAAGCCTCCTGTCTTGAATAGGCAAATCTCCAGTATGTATCGAATGCCGGAGTTTTTTTGAAGGCTGGCATCACAGACTATTTATCTGATATCTGATGATAAGAAGCGTCAGGGAAATAAAGAAGGCACCTATACCACTAAGTAGTATGAGTCGAGACTTTGCCAGCTGATTACTTAGCTTGCCTTCCAAGGTATCAATTCTTTTCTGTAGTGCTCCAGGAGAGGGAACATCTCGATTAATGTTATCAATTAGTTTCGAATTGATATTTATTTGGCATTTTGTGTTCACCTTATTTTGGCTTGAATGTTCATTGAGGTCGGCATACCAGATTAGAAAAAACGGTTCACCTCGCTGAATAGATATTGCGTTTGGTCCAGCATTAAATAGAGAAAATACTAATCGCCCATGCCAGCCTGGATCTACGTGAAAACCAGAAACATTGATTAAACCCTTAAATTTGTACCCCGCCTTAAATGAAATAAAGGCCATAGCGTCTGTGGGGACGTGAACAACTTCCTCTGTAATGACATAAGCAAACTTACCGGAAGGAATTGTACCGTGATCCTTAAAATCTAACCGATGCTCCTTTCGATGTTCTTCCTTATCACCAGACAAATATAGTTCAGGTCCTACAGATAAAGTGATCGCGTTGCAGTCAATCATATCGTCCATAAGAGCGTTGACGATGGCAGAACTGCTGTTCGGAATAGTTATCAATTCTTGGAAGTGTTCTTGGAGTTTTTGCGTTGACCAAAAAGCCATAAAAATCCTTTTTACTTGCTCTCGGAACGGAGAAATTGGCCAAGAGCCGGTCAAGGCCTAGTTGGTTTAGTGCTGTAGATCTTCAAAGAAAATAGATTTTTTCTTTACAGTAAGCAGACGCTCAGCAAGAGCGGTTTCAATATCAATATCTAGTGTATGTGCTGCCGCCAGATATACCTTGATCAGTCCTATGACACCATCTAAGAAATTTTCTCGGTAGTCATATGCCTCCAAATGATCCAGAGACTCACAGGCCTTGGCAATTTTTCCTGATAATGAGGCAGTTTGTAGCAGAAGCCAGTACTTGTCTGTGGTCACTAACTCCTCAGCATAGAAAGCAGCTAGTTCAGGAATGCCATTGATATCCGCTATACTGTCAGAAAGGAGTCTGTCTGAAATACGGACATTGAGTATATTCACTGATGAAATTGCTATAGCAAAGCAATCGATAATCAGCTTGGAGCGTTGTTCCTTACTGAATGATGGCGTGATGAACTCAGATGCCAGCTGCCCAGAGTACTTTGCAAAATGCAAAGCCATATGGTTAATGCGTTGGTGCACCGGCAGGCGTACGACTTCCTTGTGGAAGCGCTCATCATGATGCAGCTGATTTAACTGCAACTGATAAAGCTTATCTGCTAATAGTTTCATCTATCTGCCACAGTCCCTTATGCTAGATAAGAGCAGTCTGAATTCGCTAACGATAACTTGGCGCGCTAAAATACAGGTTTTTAGTGCTTTATACAACAAGCTGCCACAACTATTGGCTAGCAATCGAACTATGTCAAGCTCAAGGCCATTAAAGCTATAACTTTTTGATTTGAGCGGCATAGACTTGAAATGCAAACCCAATAATAGCCCTAAAGTAGGTTACCACACCACACGAATATGGAACAATAATCTTCTCAGTTCTGTCAAATGATTGCGTATGGACTTACCCCGGTGCAGTAGACACTCCTAGTGTTCCGTGCGGTTAATTCGCTGACTGATATCGGTTACAATGTAAGCCTATCGATCAACAAGAATAGGTTTCCACT
>PBRG01000120.1 GCA_002726615.1 Marinobacter sp. | reverse complement strand
TCCCCTTCGTCTAGTGGCCTAGGACTCCGCCCTTTCACGGCGGCAACAGGGGTTCGAACCCCCTAGGGGACGCCAATTTCACAGCTTCTTTTTAATGACTCCTCCCTCATACGCAGGTGTCCCGTAACCCCCGCACGTTGACCAGTCTCAAGACATTAACAAATCCTGAACAGCGACACATTTCTCCCGGTTTTTCCTGCATTTGCGAGGCGTTTGCAAGAAACTGCTGCTATAGTCCTGAGAACACCGTCTGACCATTCTCTCTGAAACCTCCCAGGGTGGCTGAAGTATAGGACATGCAAAAACTGTTGACTCGCCTGCAACGATTTCGAACCGGGTCTCCCCTGTCCTTCAGGCTACTCGCGTACATTCTGTTGTTCAGCTCCGCGTTCACGCTGATAGCTTCAGCGATTCAGATATACTCGGATTACCGAAAAGACCTGTCACAGATTGACAATCGCATGATGGTGGTTGAAACCGGGTACACCTCGAGTCTGGCCCGCAGCCTCTGGGCGCTGGACCAAAAGCTCCTCCAAACGCAACTGGAAGGTATACTCAGCCTGCCGGACATTGTTCATCTCAGGCTCAAGATCGAACCGGACTCCGAACTGATCATGGGGGAAATTCCCCGCGACGCAAAAACCACAAGCCATACCTTCAACCTCAACCACCAGGGTGATGAAATGTTCAGCCTTGGCCAGTTGACCATTACGGCAGACCTCAGACGCGTCTTCTCTGATATGCGCCAGAAGGTTGTGCTTGTACTGACCACCCAGTTCCTGAAAACGTTCTTCGTATCGATACTGATCATCTGGATTTTCCAACACTTCGTGGCGCGGCATCTGACCACAATGGCCAACTACGCCCGCAATTTTTCCCTTAGCAACCTGTCAAACCCACTTGAGCTTGATCGACCAAACACCCCCTTGAACCGCAGTGACGAACTGGCCCAGGTCACCGTTGCCATCAACCAGATGCGCGAACGGCTGAATGACGACCTGGACCGACAGGAACGTGATGCTCAGGAAATCCGAAAATTCTCCAAGGCGATTGAGCAAAGCCCCTCCTCGGTACTGATCTGCGATCGCCAATGGCGTATCGAATACGCTAACCAGAAGTTCAGCCAACTCACCGGCTATGCCGCTGCCGCCATCACCGGAAAACACCCGGGCGTGCTTTCAGAGGACGTCCAGGCTCACAGAGAAAACCGCCAACTGTGGAAATCCATCCGGCTTCAGGTTCAACGCGTGGGTGTTTGGCAGGGCGAAATTAACAGTGTCCGCAGGAACGGTGAGCGCTTCTGGGAACAACTGATCGTAACCCCCATCAAGAATTCGAAGGGCGAGGCCACGGGTTACCTGATTCTTGGCGAGGACATCAGCATCCGCAAACGCTACGAGCAACAACTGCTCAGACAGGCCAACTACGACATCCTGACGGGGCTTCCCAACCGAATGCTCGCTCTGGACCGCCTGAAACTGGCTCTTGCACAGGCGAGGCGCGAAAGTTCCCTGGTCGGTGTGATGTTTCTCGACCTGGACAACTTCAAGCACATTAACGACACCCTCGGGCATGACGCTGGCGACAATCTTCTGATTGAAGCTGCACGACGTATTTCCAGCTGTCTGCGGGGCACCAGCACTGTCGCCAGGCTCGGCGGTGACGAATTTCTAGTGATACTTCCCGGCCTGACCGGGCCCGAGGCGACTTCCCAGGTGGCCGAGCGTATCCTGAAAACCTTTGCCCCTCCTTATCTGCTCAACGGCCAGGAAGTGTTCGTTACCACCAGTATCTGCATCTCCATCTTCCCGACTGATTCCGACAACAGCGGTAGCCTACTTCAACACGCCGATGCCGCCATGTATCAGGCCAAACGCAAGGGCAAAAGTGCCTATGCACACTTTGCCCCGGAAATGACGGAAGTCTCCCACGAACGGCTGCAGATGGAATCGTTGATGCGGCGGGCCCTGGAGCAAAAGGAGTTTGAACTCTACTACCAGCCCATTGTTCACACCGATTCCGGCCAACTCTGTTCTGCCGAAGCTCTGCTGCGCTGGAACAACCCCGGTTTGGGTATGGTCATGCCCGATCGGTTTATACCGCTGGCGGAAGAAACGGGCCTGATAACACCGATCGGCGAATGGGTGTTGCAGGAAGCCTGTATGGCGGCCATACGCTGGAAAGAATCCACGGGCACTGACATTGGCATTTCAGTCAACGTGTCTCCCAGGCAGTTCAGGGACCCGGGGTTTATCGACACAGTCATGAATGCCCTCGCAGCCAGTGGGCTGCCTCCCCAGCAACTGGAACTGGAAATCACTGAGCGGCTGATCCTTGATAACACCATAGAAACCGCCGACATCTTACGACAACTGGATCAATCCGGCATTCGCCTGTCGGTCGACGATTTCGGGACCGGATACTCGGCGCTCAGCTACCTCAAGAGCTACCCCTTTGATACCCTGAAAATCGACAAATCCTTTGTTCAGGATGTGATGAAGGAGCAGGAGGACGCCTCACTGGTGAAGGCAATCATCAATATGGCCCACAGTCTTGGCTTGCGTGTGATTGCCGAAGGCGTGGAAGAAGAAGCTCAGACCCACTTCCTGCAACACGAAGGCTGTGACTACTCTCAAGGCTATTTCTACAGCAGGCCCATACCCGAAAATGAGTTTCAGGACTGGCTGAAGACCAATCAGCGCGCCGTCCGATCCAGCACCAACTGAAGCTACTCTGGCGATGGATCAGCTCAGCGCTTCTTGCTCTTCATTCGCGCTTTCTTGCGCACCGGCCGCCCTTTCTTCAGGTCATTGTCCTGTTTGACCTTCTGGCGCGGCGTCAGCCGGCTGACCTTGTTAGCAAACGGGTTTTCACTGGAGCGGAATTCGAAGCGAATGGGCGAACCGTTGACCTTCAGCACTTTACGGAAGGTATTTTCCAGATAACGCTTGTAAGCTCCTGGCAACGCGTCGGTCTGGTTCCCATGCACCACGATCACCGGAGGGTTGGACCCGCCCTGGTGGGCGTATCGCAGTTTTATTCGGCGCCCTTGTACCAGTGGCGGCTGATGTTGTGCGGTCGCATCCTGAAGGATGGCTGTCAGGCGATTGGTGGGCCACTTGGCCATCGCTGACTCATAGCAATCGTGAACCGAATCGTACATGACGCCCACACCGGAACCGTGAAGGGCAGATATGTAGTGCTTGTCGGCATAGTCAAGAAAATCCAGGCGGCGCTGAACCTGCTCCTTTACCTTGGCCCGATCGTCCGGGTCCATGCCATCCCATTTGTTGACCGCAATCACCAGGGAACGGCCTGCATCCAGAACAAAACCAATCAGATGCAGGTCCTGATCCACCAGCCCTTCCCTGGCGTCGATAACCAGGATGACCACATGGGCATCGTCGATGGCCTGAAGGGTTTTAATGATGGAGAACTTCTCCACCACTTCACTGACGTTTTTGCGCCGGCGCACACCCGCTGTATCGATCAGCGTGTACTGGTTATCCATGCGTTCGAACGGGATATAAACGCTGTCTCGGGTGGTACCGGGCATGTCATAGACAATCACCCGGTCTTCCCCGAGCATACGATTAACCAGTGTAGACTTGCCCACGTTCGGCCGCCCGACGATACCGATGCGTATGCCTGGATAGCGATCAGCACGATCTTGCGCTTCCCGCTCCTCCTCGGACGGCAGCAGCTCTTCCAGCATGGAGCGAATGCCCCGGTTATGGGAAGCCGCTATCAGATAGGTGGACTCGAAACCCAGACCGTAGAAATCGGACGCGGCAATATCGGGGTCCTGGCCATCGGTTTTATTGACCACCAGGTGTGCCCGCTTGCCAGTCTTGCGCAGATGGGCAGCGATCAATTCATCGCCGCCATTGAGCCCGGCCTTGCCATCTACCAGAAACAGCACGATGTCTGCTTCCTCGACAGCCTGCATGGACTGGCGCGCCATTTCGGCGTCCAGGCCTTTTTCGTCCCCGGTCAGGCCACCGGTATCAATCACGATAAAGCGCTGCCCTTCGTAATTGCCCTCACCGTATTTACGATCGCGCGTCAAACCGGGAAAGTCCGCTACAAGCGCATCCCGGGACCGCGTCATCTGGTTAAACAGTGTCGATTTTCCCACGTTGGGGCGCCCGACAAGAGCAATTACAGGGGTCATAGTCTTTCGCTACATATTAAACAGGGCCCGCGCTTCACAGCGATAGGGCCGGAAAGGAGCACTCAGTCGAGCGTCCGGAGTTTCAATACCGACAGTTTACCGCTATTGCCATATACAAGAAGGTTACCGTTCTGGAGCCGCTGAAAGGGAACCCGCAGGCCCTCGTCGTCGAACTCAAGCTGGCCCACCAGGCTGCCGTCTTCCAACGACAGCATATGAATGTACCCTTCGAAATCACCAATCAACAGGTAATCCTCAAAAACAACCGGCTGCGTTGGCTGACGCCAGGACAAACGGTCCTGAACCCACAACTCGCGACGGTCGGAACCTCGGTAAGCCGTGATATCACCGTTGGCACCTGCGACAAAAATATTACCGTTGCCGATCATCGGTGACTGCAGGCTGGAGGCAGGACGACTCCAGATTTCCTGGCCGGTTTGAAGGTCGATCAGCGCAAGCTTGCCCTGATAACCCACAATCATCGCTGCACTTTCCAGAATCAACGGCTCACCGGCCACGTCAACAAGCCGTTCAAGTTCGGTACGACCCTGCGGCTGGCCGACTTCATACTGCCAAATGGGCTGACCGGTCTCAGTGGAGATCGCCATTAGCTTGCCGTTGGCCAGTGCGGCCAGCACAAGGTCTGCTCCTACAAGAGGCGACGCCGCTGCGCGTATTGACAGGACCGGGACATCACTATCATATTGCCATGCCTGCTCCCCGGTGGCGGCATCAAATGCCAGCACCTTGCCATCAATTGTCTGGGCCACCACCAGGCGTCCGTTGGACTGGGGAGATGCCAACACCTCGTTAGGCAAAGGCTGCTCCCAGAGCGCGGAGCCATCCTCGCGCGACAGGGCCATCAGCTCAGCATCACGAGATACCACATACAGGTTTCCCTGATCGCCACCAACGCCAGCACTGATTTGCTCGTCAAGATCCCGGGACCAGAAAACTTCGCCGTTCTCCGAACCAACGGCATAAACCTCACCATCGGCCGACGCAGCGTACAATCGGTCGCCGGTATTTAGAGGGGCAAGGTACAGGAACTTGTCATCATGCCCGTCCCCAACGTCCATGGTCCAGACAGACTCAAGTCCGACGCTGGACGAAATTTCCGGAACCGGTGCAGGTTGCTCGAAGGTATCACTGGTGCTACATCCCGCCAGGACAGCCAGTGTCAGTATACCCGCAAGCGAACGGAGCCTTGTGTGCCCGCTAACCAACCAGGGCATCAGACTCCCTCCTCAACACCAAGATCGGATAACTTGAGCTCAAGAATGCCGCTACGGCCCTGCTGGTTCATTTCACGGGCGGCCAGATACGCTTCACGAGCCCCCTCGCGATTACCCTGGGCTAGTAGAATATCGCCTTTAAGCTCGGTAAAAATAGCGCCGAAACTGCCGGTATTGCCCGTACCCTCGATGGTCGCCAAAGCATCTTCGTACTGTTCCGCCGCGAACTGAGCGCGGGCCAGGCGGTTTCGTATAACCAGCGCCAACGCTCCGCTTTCGCCGGCCTTTTCCCGTGCCCAGGTCAGCGATTCGATCGCACCTTCCGGGTCGCCCTGGTCCATAACCTGCTGGCGAGCAAGCATCAACATGCCATAGATAGCGAAGGCGCTGTCGCTGTATTCTTCCCGCAGGCTCTCAGCCACGTAGGCAACGGTATCAGCGCGATTTTCATCGGTCTCATCGCTATAGGCATTGATCAGCTCTGCGAATTGGGAGGCCGCTTCAGTACGCTGCTGCATTTGATGGTTCTGCCAGGCTTGCCATCCGAACACAATTGCCAAAGCCGCACCGACACCGATCAGAAGTGAGCTGCCGTTCTTTTTCCACCAGTCCTTGATTGCCTGGACCGTTTCTTCCTCAGTACGCATTTCAGCCATGATGACTCCTGCAATAGATGTTTATTATGCTGTAGCTCGTCGGCGCGCCATCAGCGGCCAAGCAATTCTTTCAGTGCCACTGCCAGGTCGCCCTGGGCAACGTCTTGCTGCGCCTCATCCGAACGTAACGGCTTGAGGCCGGCCGTCCCGTTGGCAATCTCATTCTCACCCAGAATGACTGCGTAACGGGCGCCACTGCGATCAGCCTTCTTCATCTGACTCTTAAAACTGCCGCCACCGCAGTGGCCCATAACCGTCACGCCCGGCAAGGCATCGCGAAGGGATTCACCCAGCGCCAATGCGGGTGCCACGGTGGATTCGCCCATAGCCGCAACATACACATCGGCATTGCCATTGGCACTGTCTGGCACAAGGTTAAGCGTTTCCAGCAGCAGAATCAGCCGTTCGAGCCCCATGGCGAAACCGACCGCAACCGTTGGCTTGCCTCCCAGTTGCTCCACCAGACCATCGTAGCGACCACCGGCGCATATCGTGCCCTGAGCACCAAGACTGTCGGTAATCCACTCGAACACGGTTTTGCCGTAATAGTCGAGCCCGCGAACCAGCTTTGAATTCACCGTATACTCGATGCCAGCTGCGTCCAGCAACGAGCGCAATTGCCGAAAATGCTCCCGAGACTCATCGTCGAGGTAGTCGTCCAGGCGAGGCGCGTCCACCAGAAGCCTCTGAGTCTCCGGGTTCTTGCTGTCCAGAATGCGCAGCGGGTTAGAGCCCAACCGCCGCTGGCTGTCATCGTCCAACTGGTCCCGGTAATCCGAGAGGTAGGCCACCAGGGCTTCCCGGTATTCCTTTCGGGCGGCCGACGTCCCAATGGAATTGATTTCCAGGCGGGTATGCTCAGAGAGCCCAAGTGCGCGCCATAGCCTGGCGGTCAGTACCAGGAGTTCGGCATCAATATCGGGGCCGGCCATACCAAAGCATTCCACACCAATCTGGTGGAACTGCCGATAACGGCCTTTCTGGGGACGCTCATGACGGAACATGGGGCCGGTGTACCACAGACGACGGGTCTGGTTGAAAAGCAGACCATGCTCCTCCGCGGCACGAACACAGCCGGCCGTACCTTCAGGGCGCA
Organism: Marinobacter sp.; assembly: GCA_002726615.1. Lineage (GTDB taxonomy): Bacteria > Pseudomonadota > Gammaproteobacteria > Pseudomonadales > Oleiphilaceae > Marinobacter. The sequence goes on along the minus strand of PBRG01000120.1, from coordinate 164 downwards.
GGGTCAGGCTGTCGCCATTGCGATCCTCGAAGGTGTACATTTCTTTCTCGACGATATCCGTCACTTCGCCAATGGAACGCTTGAACAGGTCCGTCTGCTCAACCACAGGCATGCGGATTTCCTGATAACCGTACTGAGACAGCACTTTCCGAACCGTGTCTTCC
>PBRG01000119.1 GCA_002726615.1 Marinobacter sp. | reverse complement strand
CTGACTGTAATAGTCCGCAGCCAATAGGAAAGATTCGCGTTGGCGAGCGGTTTGGTCCTCTTCGGCCTGATCATAGTGATAGTCCGCCAGTGACCGACTGAAACTCCGCCAGCGTTCCTGATCAGCACTGGCGAGCCGCTGGTAACGGGCATCACCGGAAAACGCCTGGACATACTCAGCCCTGGCGGCCCTTGCGCGATCCGTTTGCCCAGCCATACGCCAGACATCCACGTTCTGGGCCAGAAAGGCCGGTACGGCGTAATGCGCCTGGAAATCGCCGACAAAGGCATTGTTCGCCGCCACGCTGTCTTCAAAACGCCGGTTGCTGGCGTAGTAATCTGCCAGCCGGTCGTACAACAGGTACCCGTAGTCCTTGCCACCCGCATCGGTCAACCAGCCTGCCAGGGATTCAACCCCCCGGTCCTCCGCTGCCATCAGGGCAACAATCCTGAAGGTGTCGTCAACCAGTTCGGCATCGTTGGCGGGAATGTGGCGAAACCCACTGGTTTCCTCACCGAAACCGTCCAGTACCGCCAGGAAGGTCTCTGCGGCCCTTGGCCGGGCAGAAGGCCCTTGCTTGTACTGGCTCCAGCCCTGCATATATCGGGCCTTGGTTTTCAGGCTATCCGTGCCCTCACCCGATATCACACGGCTGTATTCGGACTCAGCCTCGGCATAGTCTTGTGCCGAAAACGCCGCCTCCGCGATGCGGAAACGGGCCTCAGGTACCAGAGAAGACGAAGGATAGAGACCTACCAGTTGGCGTAACCGGTCAATTGACTCCTCCGCCTGCCCCATGTAGGCATGGGCCTTCGCCATCTGGTAGAGCAATTCATCAAGCCGGCCCTGATAGGCGCCTCGGTCGAGGATGGATTCATAACTTTCCAGCGCCTGTCGGTAGACCTGTTGTTCGCGCTCTTCGCTGAAGCTGACGTCTTTGTCAGTCACCTTCTGGATATTGGAAAGCCGGTTGAGTGCATCAATGCGTACTTCAGGTTCATCAGAGTGTTCAAACAATCGCTGGTATCGACGGGCGACTTCCGTCGGCGATATGGCCGGCATCGGGCGGGACTGGAATTCCAGGAACACCGGGCGCATATCAGCGATGGTTTCGCCGTCGCGACCCAGCTCTACCCGGAACGATTCCTGTGCCTGGGCACCCGTTGCGAAGACTGTGAATAGCGCCGTCAGGGAAATTGACACCAATGGCCTCATGGCTGACCTCGCTCGAGGTTTTCCAGGGCCAGGTACTCGTAGAGGTGGGCAATCTGCTGCTCGGTCCGATCCAACGCAAACGCCATACGGTGGTCCTGCGCTTCGACATAGGCCAGTGCCAGTTCATCCAGTTCCGACTCCGCCCTGCCCAAAAGTGCATTGGCCTTGCGACGAACCGCCCGTATCCGCTCCCGCACAAGGTCGGTACGTGTTATTAGTTCATTGAGCGTGCGGTCTTTCTCTTTCAATCTGCCATCAAGCCTGGCAACGGACGCTTTCAGATCGGCCAATGTTCTGGCTGCACCTTTCAGCGCCTCTCGTTGTGCGGGAGAGGTGGTCCGGGCTTTCAGGTTCGCTAACCGCTGCACCAGCACTTCAATGTCTTCGTTGAAGAGACCGCCACCAACGTCATGCCCCACCGGCCCCAAACGCTCACTGATGGCCCCCCGAAAAACAGCAAGGCTGTCTTCCCGCTGATTCAGTGTTTGCCTCATCTCCCTCAGTTCAGCTACCCGGTTGACTGTAGCCTGGGCAGTGGGCTGCTCGATGAAACGAATAAGATAGGCAGTACGGGGCTGTGTTAGCGTTCGGTTGTCGGCAAGGAACCATTGGGCCTCGGAGTTCCGGGCGTCCAGCACCAGCGCCTGATACGCACCCTTCTGACGAATCTGATCCGCCAGCTTACGAAGTGTCACCCGCTCGCTTTCATAGGACGCATTTGCAGCAAGATAGGCTTCCCCCGCCTGCCCCAGGTAACCGGCCAGGTCGTACCCCCTGCCCGTCCCGAGCCAGGCATTGGCCACACCGGGATAGGCCAGCGGGTATTTCTTGGCCCGATGCCAGGACTGCATCGCCGCCCGCTGGTTGCCACTGGCCGAGAGCGCAAGACCGTGAAGGTAGAGGCCATGAGGTGTGCGGTAGCTTTCCAGGGGGATTTTTTCCAGGAAACCGATGGCCTTTTCGTAGTCTTCGTGATCGTAGGCAAGGTAGCCGGCGCGAACCAGTAGTCGGCTTCTGAGCTCCTGGCTGCGCTGGCTATCAACGTCCCCTTCGGACATGGCCAGTGCCACTCGAAGTGCAACCAGTGCTCGCGAGGGGTTCCGATCCTGCCTGCCATAATCAGCCGCAATGTTCATGTAACCCAGCGCAGCCCAATAGCCAGGCTCCATGGACGCCAGCACTTTCCCGGCCCGATCAGTATGTCCCGCCTCCCGCTCAATTTCTGCCAACCGGTAAAGCGCCTTTTGCCGGGCACTGCCGCTGGCTCGCTTGGCGGCTGTTTCAAGGTATTCCCGGACGCCGTTGCCGCCGTGCCCCGCAGCCAGCTCTGCCAATAGCAGTGCTGCCTGCCCCCGGTAGTACTGACCTTCGAGCAGCTCATTCAGCAGACCTTCAGCCTCTTGATAACTCCCGGTGACCAAAAGTGCTTTAGCGCGAACCAGGCGTTCAGCTTCGGTAACGGCATTCCGGGTGTAACGCAATGCAGCAGCCGGGTCATGGGTGTCGAGGGCGAATTGTGCAAGCCCAGAGCGTAACGACGCCAAATCGCTGGCTCCGGACGCCAGCCCCGGGTTAAAGGCCGCGGGCAGACTGAGGGCAAGCAGAATGGAGACTTTCCGAAGCTTAGTGCGCACGACCATCCTTCCGCCCTATTTCCATTCCTGAAACGAAACCACTGGTTCGTAGTCCGGCGCCGCGGCATCCAGAGTCATCTGTAGGCGGGATTCGCCGGGTCGCTTTCGAAATTGGTGGGTCGCTTCCCGGCGCACAAAGCGCTCATTCGCTGAACGCGCCGTCAGAACCGCTTTTAATTGATGGGTGCCATGAGGCAGGTTACCGATATAAAGCCGCTGGACGCCGCCCTGCTTCAGGGAGTCGCGTTCCTGGTCGGTATACAGGTGCGAAGCAACGGGTGTCTCGTTGACGTACAGTTCCACCGAGTCCAGATCCAACCCTTCCCGATTCCTGAGTGTCAGGAAAACTGCCACTTGCGTGTCGACGGGATAGAGAACGTTCTCCTCCAGTTCGTACAACGTCTGACTGAGGTCCGCTACATCGGCTTTCAGGCGGTCGATCTCATGATCCAGCGACTCTGCAAAGGCGCTTCGCGTCAAACCGAATAGGCACGCCACCAGCATTGCCACGATGACCGGCCACACCACTCCTCCCTGGCGCCTAACCGTTACTGTTTGCTGCGCTCCGGCGACCATACGCTTCCTGCCTCTTGCAATGTTCTGTAACAAACCAGCAGAAAGAGTAACACTTGGTAACAGGCAAGAACGGTATCCAGATCACCAATTGGAGATCCGAAACCGTCGGTTTTTTTAACAGGAGGAAAACGTTGGGGTATGTCACGTTTTAGGGAAAGGCGCTTGATCGCGGTTAATCGACTGATTTACAGACGTTATCTTTAACTGGCCCCGGATTTGCTCCGGGAATAACGCGGGGAAGCCTATTGGCGCCCCCGTTTGATATGCCGAGCTTAGCCGATGCCATCAACCGCATCGGCTTTTTTTATTTGCTCAGTTGTTTCATAGCCGATTCCAGACCCTCAATAGTCAACGGATACATGTGGTCATTCACCAGTTGGCGGGTCATACCGAGCGACCCACCCATGCCCCAGTAATTCTCTGGCAGTGGATTGATCCACACCACCTTGCGGAAGTGGTCGGTAATTCGCTGGAACCACGTTGCACCGGCTTCCTCGTTCCAATGCTCGATGGAGCCGCCTGGGTGTGACACCTCATAGGGCGCCATGGTGGCATCCCCTACAAAGATCACTTTGTAGTCCGGCGTGTACTTGTGAAGGATATCCCAGGTGCTCGTCGTTTCGTTCATCCGGCGGACGTTGTTCTTCCACACGCTTTCGTAGATGAAGTTGTGAAAGTAGAAGTACTCCATGTGCTTGAATTCGAGCCGGGCAGCCGAAAAGAGCTCTTCGCAGACCCGCACGTGCGGGTCCATGGATCCGCCCACATCGAAGAAGATCAGGACTTTCACCGCGTTGTGCCGTTCGGGAACCATTTTCAGGTCCAGGTAACCGGCATTACGGGCTGTGGAACGGATGGTATCGTCCATGTCGAGCTGGTCCGCAGCGCCCTGGCGAGCAAACTTACGCAGCCTGCGCATGGCTACCTTGATATTGCGGATGCCAAGGGTAACGCTGTCGTCCAGGTCCTTGAACTCCCGTTTTTCCCAGACCTTTACAGCACGGCCATGACGGCCCTTATTCTGGCCAATGCGAAAGCCTTCCGGGTTGTAACCGTTAGCACCGAAGGGTGAGGTGCCGCCCGTGCCAATCCATTTGTTTCCGCCCTGATGACGCTCCTTCTGCTCTTCCATGCGTTTCTTGAAGGTGTCGATCAGTTCTTCCAGCCCGCCAAGGGAATCGATTTTCGCCTTGTCTTCTTCAGACAGCTGTTTTTCGAATTCCGCGCGCAGCCAGTCGTCCGGGATTAACGCCTGCATCAGGTCATCGAGGTTTTCTATGCCCTCGAAATAGGCCTGGAACGCCCGGTCGAACTTATCGAAATGGCGCTCGTCCTTGACCAGACATACACGGGCCAGGTAGTAGAACTCTTCCATATTCGCAAAGGCGAGCCTGTTCTGCAGGGCTTCAAGCAGATCGAGGAGTTCGCGCAGGCTGGCGGGCACCTTGGCTCGCCGGACTTCGAGAAAGAAATCAATCAACATAGGGTGCTGCTCTTGCCGAATTTCAGCTGCGACGACGGGCCATAAAGGCCAGCTTCTGCAACAGGTGGACATCCTGCTCGTTCTTCACCAGTGCGCCATAGAGCGGCGGCAAGGCGGAACTGGTGTCCTTTTCCTGCAGCATTTTGGCAGACAGTTCATCCGCCATCAGCAGTTTGAGCCAATCAATCAGTTCCGAAGTGGACGGCTTCTTCTTGAGCCCTGGCACCTTGCGAACGTCGAAGAACACTTCCAGCGCATCGCGAACTACCTGCTGCTGCAGACCCGGGAAGTGCACGTCCACAATGCTCTTCATGGTGTCGTGGTCCGGGAAGCTGATGTAGTGGAAGAAACAGCGGCGCAGGAAAGCGTCCGGCAGCTCCTTTTCGTTGTTACTGGTGATCACGATGATTGGACGATGCTTGGCACGCACAGACTGCTGGGTCTCGTAGACGAAGAATTCCATGCGATCGAGTTCCAGCAGAAGATCGTTCGGGAACTCGATATCCGCCTTGTCGATCTCATCGATCAGCAGTACCACCTGCTCCTCGGATTCGAAGGCTTCCCACAGCTTGCCCTTGACGATGTAGTTGCTGATGTCCTTGACCTTCTCGTCACCGAGCTGGGAATCCCGCAGACGCGAGACCGCATCGTATTCGTACAGTCCCTGTTGAGCCTTGGTGGTGGATTTGATGTGCCAGGGAATCAGGCGCAGGCCCAGGGACGCAGCCATTTCCTCGGCCAGGAGGGTTTTACCAGTGCCGGGCTCGCCCTTGATCAGTAGCGGGCGTTGCAGCGTTATGGCTGCGTTGACTGCCATCTGCAGGTCATCAGTGGCTACGTATTTCTCGGTACCGGTAAACTTCATGCTGATAGTGTCCTGTTCAATTAACGGTAAAACGTCTGTTTGAAAATAGACTCAGAGTATAGAGAACCGAAGCCGTTCTGATAAGAGCCCTGTTCGATTAACCGCCGATTACCGATCCTTTCCCCCATCCTTGTCATCCTCTTCAGGTTCATCGTCGTCGAAGGGATCGCTCTCCTCATCCGTGGCTGGCAAATCGTCGAACTCGGAGAGATCAAAGTCCTCCAGCCCGAATTCGTCTTCACCATCCTCCACCTCCGCATCAGCAACGGGAATATCGTCCTCGGGCAACGCTTCGTCTTGCGGAAGTTCCGGCACTTCTTCAGGTTCCGGTTCCGGCACCTGTTCTGGCTCGGGTATCTCTTCAGGCGCCTGTTCCGGTTCGAGTTCAGCGATAGCCTCTTCCTCCGGCGACTCCTCTGCGACCAGAGGCGGTTCCTCGTCGTTGTCCGCATCCAGTTCCTGCGCAGGTTTTCGGCGCTTCACCAACAGCCATACCACCCCGGCAACAAACACGACACCGAAGGTGCCGGCTGCGGCCCATACCCAGAACGGAATGCCGCTGGCCGGCTCCTCAACGGTGGCCGGCATTTCCGGTTCCGCCTCTGCCTTGTCGACAGGCTGTTCCTCAAGCGGCTTAGGCTCCGGGTTCTCAACCTGACTGATATCGATCGGCCCTGAGCCGGACACAGGCGGCTCAATTTCGGGAGCGGGTGAGGCCTCTGGAAATTCTTCCTCAATCACCGGGGGCTCGTCAGCAGCGACATATCGGGTGACGGTACTGAAGCGCCGGGAAAACGTCTGGCCATCCGCTACAACGCTGAGTTGGTATTCTCCGGCACCGGGCAGGCGTGTAATGGCGTCGGTATAAATCCCGTCCTGCGGTGGCTGATCCGGCGACAACACCTTGTTGCCACTACGCCCATCTTCTGAGGTCAACGCCACACTGACATCGATAACTCCCAGGAAGTCCGGGTTTTCGATTTTCCGGTCTTCCTCAAAGAAGGCCACCTGGAGGGATATTGGTTCGTTTTCCGTGAACGTTGGCGGGACCGGGCTCACAACCATCCGTAAATCGCTGACGACAGTGACCCGGCTTCCCTCACCCAATTCGCCAATAATCTTCCAGTCACCGGCTTCGGGACTGGTGACAGTAACCAGGTCGTATTCCGTTTCGCGTACCCAACGCATCCCCTCGGTGGCAGACTCCGGCCCCGCCTTGATGCCGCCCGGACTGACCAATTCAAGCGTTCGGTTGGCGGCGGGCTCATCATCCGCGCGAAAAATCAGCGCGGTGAATTCCTCTACGCCTCCGTCCACCTGAAAGCCGTTGTCCTCAATGGGAACCTGTTGCTGCGGTACGGCGGTATTCAGCGCCTCAAGAAAAGCCAGAGTCAGTGCATCAGCGGACGACGCCAGGGCATAGCGGCCCCCGGTGCGTTCCGCAAGGCTCTTCAAAAGAGCAAGGTCTGCCTCCTCGGACAACGCGACGGTATGAAGGGTGGCACCACGGCGGCTCAACTCGTCCAGCAACGCCCCCAGAATCCTCTCGCGCTCGCGATCATTGGCATTCTCATTGTCGGAGATATCCACTTTGCCATCGGTGAGTAGAATGAAGTCCGTATTGTCGAGACTGTCCGCACCCAACAGGTAATCATCACTGGCAACCTGAATCGCCTCTCCCAGATTGGTCCGAAGGGCGACTGAATTGATCTCGTCCGAGCGCTCGACCGCCAGCCCCCGCCAGTCGTCAGTAACTTTGCCATGGGGCACCAGCATGTTGACGTACTGACCAAAGGTCCAAACTCCGGCATTGGCTTGCGCTGGCAGCATGCGCGCCAACAGCCGCACAGCCGGACGGCGCAGGTTGTTCGGGTCGTTGGCTTTCATGGAGCCGGAGATGTCGACAATGATGCGGACATCGGCGCTGTCCGGCAGTTCCAGGGTTGGCGCCTGCTGCGCAAGCGCTGTAAGAGGAAGGATAAGAAAGACGGCAAACAGGCGGCTCAGAAGTCGCATCAGGGCAGCTCCGTGCGGGATGTCGATTGTGGGAAATCTCAGCGTTTAACCAGTCGGTATCTGACGAGGTCGAGAACCCACACCAACACCATCACCAGGGATGCAATGCCCAGATTCATGAACGCGCGGCCCGCGTTGGCAGCGTCACCCAGTATGGTTTCGTAGCCGCCGTGCAACCAGGCTGGCATCCACCAGCCAGCCACCTCACCGGACTCGACCGGGGTCAGCAGGATGACAATCAACGCGGCCTGCAACAGGGTGCGGATGGCATAAACCGGAATCACCCGGAACAGGCGGGATATGGTGTAGAAAAACACCACAAAGGCAACGGCGTACAAGGCCCAGAATATTCCATAAGCAAGGTTTGTTTCTGCGTCTATCATCAAAGGATCCAGTGAATTATGTGTTCTTCCCAATCGTCTTCCGGCACATCAGCTTCCG
>PBRG01000118.1 GCA_002726615.1 Marinobacter sp. | reverse complement strand
GAGTTTCAGAGTTGATCTACGTCATTGCAAACAGCTAATCGTTTCTCCATACTTGCGCCCGCATATTTTCCCCACTCTAAACCCATTGGTAAGGCTATGAGCACAGTAAATGCTAACCTGACATACAACTACAAGGTGGTAAGACAGTTTGCCATCATGACGTTGGTCTGGGGCATTGTTGGCATGGGCATGGGTGTGCTGATCGCATCCCAGCTTGTTTGGCCCTCGATGAACCTGGATTTCTCCTGGACTCACTTCGGTCGTTTACGGCCGCTCCACACAAACCTCGTCATCTTCGGGTTTGGTGGTTCGGCACTGTTTGCCACCTCCTATTACGTTGTTCAGCGTACCTGTCAGGCGCGACTGATCTCCGATGGACTCGCGGCGTTCACCTTCTGGGGCTGGCAAGCCGTGATGGTCGCGGCGATCATCACCCTGCCAATGGGCCTCACGTCTTCCAAGGAATACGCGGAACTCGAATGGCCAATTGATATCCTTATCGCCATTGTCTGGGTGTCCTACGCACTGGTTTTCTTTGGCACAATCATGCGGCGCGCCACTGCCCACATCTATGTGGCCAACTGGTTCTACGGCGGTTTTATCCTGACCGTGGCCATTCTGCACATCGGTAACAACCTGGCCTTACCAGCGGGTGCCTTCAAATCCTACTCCGCCTATGCAGGCGTGACAGACGCGATGATGCAGTGGTGGTGGGGCCATAACGCGGTCGGTTTCTTCCTGACCGCAGGCTTTCTGGGAATGATGTATTACTTTGTTCCCAAACAGGCCAACCGCCCGATCTATTCCTATCGTCTCTCCATCGTTCACTTCTGGGCGCTGATTGCGACCTACGTATGGGCGGGTGGCCACCACCTGCACTACTCGGCACTGCCGGACTGGGCCCAGACCGCGGGAATGGTGATGTCACTGATTCTGCTCGCACCTTCCTGGGGTGGCATGATCAACGGCATGATGACGCTGTCGGGTGCCTGGCACAAACTGCGTACCGACCCGATCCTCCGCTTCCTCGTGGTGTCTCTGTCATTCTATGGCATGTCCACGTTTGAAGGCCCGATGATGGCCATCAAGACGGTTAACGCGCTGTCACACAACACGGACTGGACCATTGGCCACGTACACTCCGGTGCCTTGGGCTGGGTTGCGATGATCAGTATCGGCGCCATCTACCACCTGATTCCCAAGCTGTGGGGCCTTCAGGCCATGTACAGCGTCAGCCTGATCAACGTCCACTTCTGGCTGGCCACCGTGGGCACCGTACTTTACATCGTTGCCATGTGGGTGAACGGCATCATGCAGGGGCTTATGTGGCGCGCCGTCAACGAAGACGGAACCCTGACATACAGCTTTGTCGAAGCCCTTGAAGCGTCCGAATCAGGCTATTTCGTGCGGTTCCTTGGCGGTGTGATTTTCCTGACCGGTATGCTGGTAATGGCATACAACGTTTACATGACCGTGCGTCAGAAAGAAGCCGTTGCTCAGGACAATACAGCAGCGCAAGCGGCGTAACGGGAGACAGAATCAATGAAACACGAAATTGTTGAAAAGAACCTGGGGCTGATGATCGTACTGATCATCTTCACCATCAGTGGTGGGTTCCTGGCAGAAGTGGTTCCACTGTTCTTCCTGGACGAGACCAACGAGCCGGTTGAAGGCCTTGAACCCCTGTCGGCACTGGAACTGGAAGGCCGGGACATCTACATCCGTGAAGGCTGTCACGTCTGCCACACTCAGCAAATCCGTCCGTTCCGCGCGGAAACCGAGCGCTACGGCCACTACTCCGTTGCGGGCGAGTTCGTCTACGACCGTCCGTTCCTGTGGGGCTCCAAGCGCACCGGTCCTGATCTGGCCCGTGTCGGTGGTCGCTACTCCGATGCCTGGCAGCGCCAGCACCTGTACGATCCCCGCAGCGTAGTGCCTGAATCCAACATGCCCGCTTTCCCGTGGCTGTTCGAAAATCGTATTGATCACACCAGCACCGAGTCCAAGCTGGAAACACTCCAGACTCTGGGCGTGCCCTATACCGACGAGCAGGTTGCCGGTGCGCCCGACGAAGTCAGGGGCAAATTCGAAATCGAAGCCCTGGTGGCGTACCTGCAGCAGCTTGGTACCGTGATTTCAGATAAACGGTGATCCCCATGGATATTAACGAGTTACGTGGCATTCACTCACTGGTCATTATGGCCATGTTCCTTGGCATCATCTGGTGGGCCTACAGCGCCCACCGGAAGAAGCCCAATGACGAGGCGGCCCATCTGCCCTTCGAGGATGACGACGTGGAAAAGCGTACTCTTGAACAGGAACAAACGGAGAAAAAGCAATGAGTACCTTCTGGAGCATCTGGATCAGCGTGATCGTGCTCGGTACCGTGTTTGGCTGTTGGTGGCTTCTGTATGCCACCCGCAAGGGCCAGACCACCGATACTGAAACCAACAAAACCGTTGGTCATTCGTTCGATGGCATTGAGGAATACGACAACCCGCTGCCCAAGTGGTGGTACTATCTCTTTATCGCGACCTGTGTTTTCGCACTGGGCTATCTCGCCCTGTACCCGGGCCTGGGTAACTACAAGGGTCTGTTGGGGTGGACTGCGGAGAACCAGTGGCAGGCCGAAATGCAGCAGGCCGATGCCCGTTACGGCGAGCTCTACGCCAAGTTCGGTGACACACCGGTGGCCGAACTGGCTGAGAACGACGATGCCATGAAGATGGGCCAGCGGCTGTTCGCCAATAACTGTGCCGTCTGCCATGGCTCCGCCGGGCGTGGTTCCCTCGGGTTTCCCAACCTGACGGATGACGACTGGCTGTATGGCGGCGACCCGGACACCATCCTGACCACTCTGCACCAGGGTCGTAACGGCAACATGCCCGCCAAGGGCACCATGCCGGGTATGACCTCTGAGCAGGTTGACCAGGTTGTTAACTACGTGCTCAGTTTCAGCGACCGGGCAAAGGACGAGGAAGCCGCTGCCAAGGGTGAGCAGGTATTCGCACAGGCCTGTGTGGCCTGTCACGGTCAGGACGGCAAGGGCAACCAGGCCATGGGCGCTCCGAACCTCACCGACAATACCTGGCTGTACGGCTCCACCTACGAGTGGATCAAGGAAACCGTGGTGAACGGTCGTGCGAACCAGATGCCCGCACAGGGCGACCGGCTCTCCGACGACCAGATCCAGATTCTGGCTGCGTACGTCTACAGCCTGTCCAACTGAGTAATCGGCCGGGATTCTGTCCCGGCCAGGTCTTCTCAAGCCTTGGCCTGCAGCTGCTGGCCAAGGCTTGAGAAGATCGCCTGCCCACAGTCAGCTGTGAATGAGGGCGCCACATCATCGGGAGGTAACGATGAGCAGTGAGATTCCGGTCAAACAGATTGACCCATCCTCTGACACCTCCGACAACAATAAAAACACCGGAACTGTCGAGCTATACGCCAGCCGCAAAAAGATCTACGTCAAAGGGGTCAAGAATGGCTTCTTTCAGCGTATCCGGAATATCAGCCTGACAGCCCTTATGGGCATGTACTTCCTGTTCGTCTGGTTTACCGTGGATGGTCAGCCGCTGATTCATTTCGATCTCCCGGCGCGGGAATTCCACCTCTACGGAACCACGTTCTATCCCCAGGATTTTATCCTGCTGTCGGGTATGCTGATCATCGCCGCATTTGGCCTGTTTTTTATCACCACGCTGTTCGGCCGGGTGTGGTGTGGCTACACATGCCCCCAAACCGTTTGGACATTTATCTTCATGTGGGTGGAGGAGCGTATAGAGGGCAGCCGCAATAAGCGGATGAAGCTGGACAAGGCGCCCCGTTCCGCTGAGAAAATCGCCAAAAAATCCGCAAAGCACTCCGCGTGGCTACTGATTGCGCTCGCCACCGGCCTGACCTTTGTTGGTTACTTCTACCCCATCCGTGAACTCATCACCGACCTGCTCACCCTGCAGGCCAACGGTTGGGCCTATTTCTGGGTCGCCTTCTTTACGGCCGCCACCTACCTGAACGCCGGCTGGCTGCGTGAGCAGGTATGTCTGTATATGTGCCCCTACGCCCGCTTCCAGTCCGTCATGTTCGACCCCGATACCCGCGTGGTGTCCTATGATCCCAACCGGGGGGAGCCCCGCGGCGGGCGCAAGAAAGGCATTGAACCCTCGGAACTGGGCCTTGGTGACTGCATCGACTGTGGCCAGTGTGTTCAGGTATGCCCTACCGGCATCGACATTCGAGACGGGCTGCAGTACGAGTGTATTGGCTGCGCGCTGTGCATTGATGCGTGTGACGAAGTCATGGACAAGATGGAATATCCGCGCGGCCTGATTCGCTATACCACTGAAAACGAACTGGAAGGCAAAACCTCGAAGCTGATGAGACCGCGCACCTTTGGTTACGGGCTGGTATTGCTGCTGATGGTTGGCGCGATTGTATTCACAATTGCCACCCGGGTTCCGGCACAGCTTGATGTCCTGAGGGATCGAGGCGCCCTCTTCAGCTTCAATGGTGAAGGCCGGGTAGAGAATACCTACACTCTCAAAGTCGCCAATATGTCGGAAGTGCCGCAGACCTTTACGATCTCGGTTTCAGGCCTGGAAGGCATCCGGTTGCTGACCGAGAACACCCTGACTGTGGCGAGCAGTGAGAACCGGGCACTGCCGACGGTGGTGGATGTCGCGCCCGAGAAACTCTCGGAAAGCAACAATGCCATTGTCTTCACGCTTGAATCACAATCCGACGAATCGCTCGTTCTTGAAACCGAAAGCCGGTTTGTCGGTCCAAATCGCTGATCCCCTGACACCAACCAGGGAGACCAGCCTTGAGAGACAGCACTATGAATGAAAACGCACCCGTCGTTCCCTGGTACCGGCAACCCTGGCTCTGGTTCCTGCTGATATTTCCCGGCGCCGCCATTATCTGGTGCTCCATCGCCATTACGGTCGCGATAAACACCGACAACTCCATGGTAACCGACGACTATTCCAAGGAGGGTCGCGGGATCAACATGGCAATTGCACGCGACCAGAAAGCCCAAGACCTGGGCCTGACGGCAGATATGACATTTGGCGAACGGGAAATCACTCTCTCCATGGATACTGCCGACGGCCCAGCGAACTACCCTTACCTGATACTGAGCCTGTATCACCCGACCATGTCGGAGTACGACCGCACCATACAATTCCGGGCAATCGGCGAGGGACTATACAGCGCCACCCTGAATCAGCCGATTGAAGGCCGCTGGTACTTTGACCTGCGTGGCCCGGACAACCAATGGCGACTGAAAGGTGAGTCCAGCCTGCCATCGCAACGCTCCCTGAGCCTCGGTGCGGTCACAGAAGACCGCGGGTGATCCCCTTGGATTGTTATCATTGTGGTGAGCCGGCCACTGGAACGCCACCCATCACCCTGGAACTTGAAGGAGCGTTGCGACACTTCTGCTGCGTTGGGTGCAAGGCGGTCTGTGAGACCATTCGCGCCGAAGGCCTCACCGGGTTCTACCAGTTCCGCACCGAGCCGGCCGTCACCCCGAAGGCACTCAGCGATTCCGAACGGAACCGTATCCTCGAAGTGGACCATCCCCTGGTTCAGAAGTCGTTTGTATCTCCCGTTACCGCTGGCCAGGAAGCCACACTGCTTGTAAGCGGCATCACCTGCGCCGCTTGCATATGGTTGCTGGAAAACCACATGGCCAGGCAACCGGGCGTGGTGTCATTTTCCGTCAATCACAGCACCCAGCGCGCGCGACTGGTCTGGAACCCGGAGCACTCAAAACTCAGCCAGCTACTGATTGCCGTCCATGAACTGGGCTATCGAGCCCGCCCCTATCAGGCCGATGAGGCCGAGAAAGCCCTGAAAGCGGAACATCGCTCTGCACTGATCCGCCTGGCTGTCGCGGGGATAGGCTCGTTCCAGAGCATGATGCTGGCCTTTCCGCTTTATTTCGAACTGGTGAATGACCTGTCGCCAGAGTTTGTCAGTTTTTTCCGCTGGTTCAGTCTTCTGGTCGCCACCCCCGTAGTCCTTTACAGCGCGCGTCCGTTCTTCACAAACGCATTCAGGGATCTTCGCAGCCGTCACCTGACCATGGACGTACCGGTGGCCACCGCGATTGGCCTGGCCTATGTCGCCAGCGCATGGGTGACGGTATTCGGCGGCGAGGAAGTCTATTTCGAGTCCGTCTGTATGTTTACCTTTTTCCTGCAGCTTGGCCGCTACATTGAGATGCAGGCCCGTTACCGCGCCGGGCTGACAGGCAACGCGCTGGCCGGCTTCCAGCCCATGGTCGCCAACCGCATCCAGGGGAACGGCAGTGATATCGTCGCCACCCATGACCTGGCTGCCGGCGACGTTATTCGCATCCGGCCTGGCGAAACATTGCCCGCAGACGGCGTCATCGTCAGCGGCCACTCCACCCTTAACGAAGCGGCTTTGACCGGTGAATATCTGCCGGAAACCCGTAGCGAGGGTGATCCCGTCCATGCTGGCAGCATCAACGGCGAGAACCCGTTGGAGGTTGAGGTTCGCCGCGCCGGCACACAGACCAGACTGTCCGGCATTTTGCGGGTACTGGATCGGGTGCAGGCTGAGAAGCCACCCGTTGCGCTGGCGGCCGATCGAATTGCCGGCGTGTTTGTCAGCCGTGTGCTGATCCTGGCCCCACTCATCTGGATTGGCTGGTGGATGGCCGGCGCCGATAATGCCTTCGACATTACGCTCTCGGTACTGGTAGTGACTTGCCCCTGCGCCCTGTCGCTCGCCACTCCAACGGCAATAACGTCGGCAACCATGAGACTTCGCAAGCTGGGCTTCCTTCCAACACGCGGACACACTCTGGAATCCCTGAACACCATCGACACGGTGATTTTCGATAAAACCGGCACCCTGACACGAGGTGAACTCAGCCTGGTGGATACCCGAACCTTCGGCAACCTTGATGCGGATCGATGCCGGCAACTGGCAGCCAGCCTGGAGAAACATTCGGAACACCCGATCGCCAGGGTATTCCACCAGATACCCGGTTACGCCGCCAGGCAGGTACAAAACCACTTGGGCGGTGGTCTCTCGGGACAGGTAGACGGGGCACCCCTCTATATTGGCCACCGGGATTTTGTGGAAGAGAAGGTGGGTAGCCCGGCGCCGGAAGCCGACACCTCCAAAGGCATGGAGATATGGCTGGCCACGGACCGTGGCTGGATGGCCAGGTTCACACTGGACGACGAGCCCAGACCGGATGCAAGAGAAGCCGTCCAGGCCCTGCAAAATGCAGGACTGCGCACCATTCTGCTCAGCGGCGACCGCTCAGGACACGTTGAGCAGATAGCAGGCAGACTCGGCATTGATGAAGCCATCGGCCAGGCCTCACCGGAAGAGAAACTCCGCGTACTGGAGAACCTCCGCGACCAGGGCCACCACATCATGATGGTGGGTGATGGCCTCAACGACTTGCCCTCCATGGCCGGTGCCGGTGTGTCCGTGGCCATGGGAAGCGCTGCCGACCTGACCCAGCTCAAGGCCGATGCAGTGCTGTTGAGCGGGCAGTTAACGCAGCTGTCCGAAGCCCTGAAAGCCGGCCAGGACACACGCCGCGTCATCCGCCAGAACATGGCCTGGGCACTGGCCTACAACGTCTGCGCCCTGCCCCTGGCGGCAGCGGGTCTGGTTCCACCCTGGCTGGCGGCCATCGGCATGTCCCTCAGCTCACTGGTGGTGGTACTCAATGCCATGCGGTTAGGTAGGCAGCGAGGCAACCCGGTATCCCACGCCCCGGCGGTTGGCGCCGAAGCAACGTCCTGATACCGTGAACACTGAATCACCCAATACGTTTGAGGTAGCCCTGTGCAAATCGTAATGATCCTGGTTCCGGTCATGCTGATCCTGGTGGCACTAGGCATCCTGCTGTTCTCCTGGGCCGTCAAGAACGGCCAATACGATGACCTTGATGGACCGGCCCATCGCATCCTTTATGACGATGACAAAGACATGATCCCGGACGACGCCAAACAGCACAAGCAGGATGCCAACTCTGCCGAGGAGCCGGGCGACAGCCACAAATCCTGATGGGCGAAGAACTTTACCTGAGCTATTCCAGCGCCTTCCTGATTGGCCTGCTCGGCAGCACCCATTGCCTGAGTATGTGCGGAGGGATCAGCGCGTCACTGTCCATGGCACTGCCTGTTGGCCGGGGCTTCCGTGTTCGCCAGACCGCCATGCTGCTCGCCTTCAATGGCGGGCGGATTGGCAGCTACGCAGCGATTGCCGCCCTGATCGCGCTGCTGAGCACCAGCGCCTCGGCCTATTGGACGCAACTTGGCCCGATACTTCGAACAATGGCAGGGATACTGCTGATCCTGATGGGACTGTCCATGGGGCAGTGGTGGCAAGGCATCCGCTACGTGGAACGCATCGGTGCCCCGGTCTGGAAACGTCTGTCACCGCTCACCGCCCGAGTGCTCCCGGTGCATCATTTCCACCAGGCGCTCATCCTTGGCGCACTCTGGGGCTGGTTGCCCTGCGGGCTGGTCTACAGCACCCTGGGCTGGGCTGCCCTGCAACCCTCGGTGGGCAGCGCGGCCACCACCATGTTGTTCTTCGGCCTCGGTACCCTGCCATCCATGCTGGCCACCGGTTACGCCGCCACCTGGATCCGAAAACTGCGGGACCACCAGCGCTTTCGGCAGATCGTCGGACTGCTGCTGATTGGTTTCGGTATCTGGACCCTTCCTGTCACCGCCTTTTTGCATACCGGTCACGGATAGACAAGGGCTGGACTACCGGCTCGAACCGATCAGATATTAAGCACGTCCAACCGTCCGAAATCGGGTGTTTGGGGCTCGACCGTCCCGGCACTTTGGCCCGGTTCGGAATGGCGGTGACCCTCACGGAAGTTGTACAGGGAGGTATCGGCGAGGTGTGACGGCTCAACGTTACACATGGCCCGAAACATGGTTTCCAGGCGCCCCGGGTGCTGCTTGTCCCAGGTCTGGAACATGTCCTTGATCACCTGACGCTGCAGGTTTTCCTGGGAACCGCAGAGGTTGCAGGGAATGATCGGGAACTGGCGCAAGCTGGCGTAGCGCGCAATGTCTTTCTCCCGGCTGTATGCCAACGGGCGAATCACCGTGTTCCGGCCGTCGTCGCTGTGCAGAACCGGCGGCATGGATTTCAGCTTGCCACCATAGAACATGTTCAGGAACAGCGTTTCCAGCAGGTCATCCCGATGGTGCCCCAAAGCAATCTTGGTAACGCCGTGTTCTTCTGCAAAATTATAGAGAATTCCGCGACGTAGGCGGGAACAAAGTCCGCAGGTGGTCTTCCCTTCCGGTACTTTTTCCTTAACAATACTGTAGGTGTCCTTCTCGATGATGTGATACTCAATATCAAGAGCCGAAAGGTACTCAGGCAGCACTTCTTCCGGGAAGCCGGGCTGCTTCTGATCCAGGTTCACAGCAATCAGCTCAAAGCGCACCGGCGCGCTTTTCTGGAGATTCAGCAGGATATCGAGCATGGCGTAGGAGTCCTTGCCGCCAGACAGGCAGCACATGACTTTGTCACCAGCCTCGATCATCGAGAAATCAGCAATCGCCTGCCCCATTTCCCGGCGCAGGCGCTTCTGCAGCTTGTTCAGTTCCAGTTTCTGCTTGCGCTCCGCTTCAGGAGCCTGGGCGGTTTCGGAGTTGGCAGTTATTGCTTCGGGCATAGGAAAACGTCGTTCATAAGGTCAGTGAGCGTCGGATTATACGCGTGCAAAAGTTCCAGGGACAGGATACAGACATGGATATGTTAGACACAAAACCGGAAGCCACCGGTAAACGGGAATTCAACCGTATTCGCAACCGCAGTGCCATTCTTGACGCGGCGCGGGAGTGCTTTCGGGAACGGGGGTACGACAACTCCACCATCCGCGATATCGTACGCCGTACCGGCCTGGCGGCAGGCACCTTCTACAATTATTTTTCCAGCAAACAGGACATTTTTGCAGCTCTGCTGACAGATTTCCTAAGCGGCCTCAATCACAACCTTACCGAGTGCCGAAAGTCCGCCAATTCCGCTGAAGACTTCATCTACTTTGCATACCTTTCGCTGTTCCGGGCCACCGCCAGCGACCCCCTGGTTTATGAGCTGGCGCATCGTAACGATCGTGCCATCCGTGAACTGTTCGGCTCAGACATTCTCGGGCTTGCCATGCTCTCCCTGGAGGACGATGTCAGGAACGCCGTTGAGCGTGGCCTGTTGCCGGAGATGGACGAAGAGTACCTGTGCGCCGCTTTCTTCGGGGTAGGCTACGAACTCAGCTTGCGCCTGGCCTACCGTGCCCACAATCGGCCCGCCGAGGCCGAGGCCGAAGCCAGAAATGCCACCCGGTTCGCGACCAACCTGTTCCTGAAGGGGTTGGAGCGGGACATGCCTCTTCCGTAACGGCGCCCTGTCGCCTACCATTGGGGCATGAATCAACCCGATACCGCAACACAGGACGCCAAGGCGCTGGATGGTGAAGCGCCCAATGAGACGCTGAATTTTCAGATTCAGCACCTGCTGGTTGCCACCGAGCATATCCTTCGTCGGCACCCAGCCGGAATCAACGAGCTGGGCCTTATCAAAACCCTGCAAAAGCCGCCCTGGGAGCTGATTGGCGAGGTCAACTTTGGCGAACCGGACAAGCTCTATCCGGTCCATTTCCTGCTGTTCCATGTGCTGTACCGGCTACGGGATCAGCTCGCCACCGGCGGAGAAACCCTGACCATTTCGCCACTGGTGATTCAACTCCGCAAGAGTTCTGTGGTGGCGGGCGCAGGTGTGCCCGACCGCATGGACGAACTGCGGAATTTTTACCTGGACCTGTCCAAGTACGAACTGCCGGAAGACGCCATAAACCGGATGATGGACGATTTCTGGGCCGGGCGCAGCGGCAACCGACCCGCCGCCACAGAAGCGAGTGAAGCCGCAGCCGTCCTCGGTTTTGATGCCATTCCCCCTGGCTTTGACGACGTCAAACAACGCTTCCGGCGGGCAGTTATGCATGCGCATCCGGACCGGGGTGGCGAAACCGAAACCATCCAGGACCTAAACCAGGCCTTCGCCGTGCTCAAGGCACACTTTCGGACCTGATTGCACCGGAATTCCCGATTTCAAGGACACTCCAATGGCACCAAGAATGATGACCCGATCTCTCCTTCTCCTGCCCATCACGGCATTCACGCTGACTGCCAATGCCGATCTGGTAGTGCTTCAGTACCACCATGTCAGTGACTCGACGCCGTC
>PBRG01000117.1 GCA_002726615.1 Marinobacter sp. | reverse complement strand
TGGATGGGCAGGGCTACCCCTGCCGGTTGAATGCAGACGACATGGGCATTCCCGAGCGAATCATGGCGGTGGCGGATATTTTCGAGGCGCTGACCGCCGTAGACCGCCCCTACAAGGAGGGCAAGACATTGACCGAATCCCTGACCATCATGCAGAGAATGGTAAATGACGGACACATCGACCGGGCCGTGTTCCAGTTATTCGTCCGGACAGGTATCTACCGCCAATACGCGGAGCAACACCTGCGCCCGGAGCAAATTGATACCGTGAATGAGGAACGCTATCTGACATGAACATTCCTCCATCGCAACGGGTTGCTTTCGAATTCTCCGCCGAAACCCGTATACTTTGCGCAGTTTTAAACACTTGAAAAGGACACTGACATGTTCGGCCTGTTTATCGGCGGTTTGATCGGCTACCTGTTTGGCCGCTTTCCCGGCCTATTGATTGGCGCTGTGGCAGGCGTACTGTTGACCCGATACATCAAAAGCCGTCTGTGGCAAAAGCTGCGCAATGTGCAGACGGACTTCCTGGAATCCGTGTTTGCGGTGATGGGAGCGCTCTGCAAAGCCGATGGCGTTGTTACTCGCGATGAGATCCAGGTGGCGGAACGCCTGTTCGACCGGTTCCGCCTCTCCGGTGAACACCGGGAGCGTGCCAAGGCTGCCTTCAACCGGGGCAAAGCCGATGACTTCGACCTGGATGCAGAACTGCAACACTTCCTACGAGTGAGTGGCCGCCAGCCCGCATTGCTGCAGATGTTCCTTCAGGTACAAGTGTCTGCCGTTGCCGCCGATGGTGTGGTACACCCGGCCGAACACGAAATGCTGGTGCGCATTGCCCGGGGGCTGGGATTGCCCGAGGCCCAGGTAGACCAGCTGGAAGCCATGTTGAGGGGCGCACATGCGGGCCAGGCTGGCGCGTCTGGCCAGGCATCGTCCGCCAGCCAGATTGATGATGCCTACAAGGTTCTCGGGGTGTCGCCTTCCGCCAGCGACGCCGAGATCAAGAAAGCTTACCGCAAACTGATGAGTGAAAATCATCCGGACAAACTGGCCGGACGAGGCCTGCCTGAAAGCATGCGGGAAATGGCGGAAGAGCGTACCCGAGAGATCAGCCACGCCTACGACGTGGTCAAGGACGCCCGCAACTAAAGTACCGGCGAACCAGACCTACAGCCAGCGAGGCACCTGCCTGCGGTAGGCCTCGTAAGCCTCGCCGAACAACTCGGCGAGGGCCTTTTCCTCCACCCTCGCCTGCCTGACCAATACCGTTACCCCCGCAAGCAGGCACACCAGCGAAAACACCGAAGGCAGCGCCAGAAAAAAGCCCAACTGGCCGAGCATAACCGCCATGAACACTGGGTTGCGGCTGCGGCGATAGGGGCCACCAGTGAGCAGGTGGCGATCCTGTTTCGGGTCAACACCCGAACGCCAGTCCTCGTGCATGTAGGCCTGTAGATAATTGACCAGGCTGAACGACAGCAACAGGAGTACCATTCCGATGACCAGTACCGGCCCATGGTAGAGCGCATCGAAAACGCCCAGCCAGGGGTCAATATCCACAAAGACACGTGCTAATACCACCGCCAGGATTGAAGCCCGAAAGGCATTGAAAATGTGCCTGTGCCACCACCCGGCAGTGGCCCGCTCGCCGTAGTTTATAAAGGAAAACCCCATCCTGGCGTGGAGGCCGAGACTTCGTGCCGTGAACTGGAGGCCGATCAACAGGAAGAAAATGCCGAGAAAGTATCGGACGAGTGGTTCGGAAAATGAGTCGAAAGTGTCCAGGAGAATCATTAAATTCGCTTATTACCGTGATGGTGACCAGAACAAGCGTATCGCCTGTCAAAACGGTCTGAAACTGGATTCTTACCTTTTGTGCAGAGCGATGCAATTTCCTGATATGACATATCATCACGTTTAGTCTTTGTATACAGTGGATGCAGCCCCAGAGCCACACGGAGTATCCGCTTTGACCATCCAGCCTCGAGCACAATCCCTGCACACGTTCAGTGACGATCTACTTGACCGGCATGATGCCACCGCGCTGGCCGAACTGATTCGTAACGGCGACGTCTCACCAGACGAAGTGCTTGGGGCAACCCTGGCACGGGCGCGGCTGGCAGAACCCATTATCCATGGTCTAGTCGCTACCATTCCTGACAATGCGGAACTCGTCGCGACTGAAGTCCGTTCCGGGAAAAACGAGCCTGGCTTGTTTTCGGGAGTCCCCACGGTGATCAAGGACAACACCGAGGTAAAAGGGTTCCCCACCTCCCATGGCACCGCAGCCATCGGTTCCCATCCGGCGGACAAAACCAGCCCTTTCGCCCGCCAGTTGCTGGCCCAGGGCCTGGTGTGTTTTGGCAAAAGTACTCTGCCTGAGTTCGGTTTCAACGCCACCACAGAACCCGTCCATGGCGCCCCGAGCCGTAATCCCTGGCACCTTCATTACTCCACCGGCGCTTCGTCAGGGGGCTCTGCAGCATTGGTCGCGGCAGGCGTTGTCTCGATCGCCCACGCCAACGATGGTGGCGGTTCTATCCGTATTCCGGCCGCCTGTTGTGGGCTGGTCGGGCTGAAACCAACTCGGGGCAGGCTGATTGACAATGATGCGGCAAAAACCTTACCCGTTAATATTGTCAGTGATGGTGTTGTAACGCGCACGGTCAGGGATACCGCCAACTTTTATTACGGAGCGGAGCGCTATTTCCGGAACCCAAAACTCCCGGCCATTGGAAAGGTGGAGGGGCCCGGCACTCGCCCACTCAGGATTGGCCTGGTAACCGACTCCCTCAACGGTCACGCCACAGACACTCAAACCCGCGCCGCTGTTGAAAATACGGCACAGTTGCTGGAGACGCTGGGACACCGCGTGGAGCCAATGGACATTCCCGCTGCCTCCACCTTCCCCGATGATTTCGCGCTCTATTGGGGAATGCTGGCCTTCGGCGTACGCGCCAATGGCAAGCGGCTGATTCATCCAAGCTTTGACAAATCACAACTGGATGGACTGACACTTGGGCTCGATAAGGCCTTCAGAAAACAGTTCTACAAATTGCCGATGGCGCTCTGGCGCCTGCACCGATCATTTCACGACTACGCCCGCGCCATGGCCAGTTACGATGCCATTCTCACTCCGGTGCTCGGCCACACTACGCCTGAGATCGGTTATCTGAGCCCCACGGTTGACTTTGATACCCTATTCGACCGCCTGACCCAATACGTAAGCTTTACGCCACTGGCCAACGCCACCGGCGCACCCGCCATCTCGCTGCCAGCCAGCCTCGATGAGCAAGGCCTGCCGGTTTCCGTCCAGCTGATGGGCAAACACGGGGGTGAACAGACATTGCTGGAACTGGCGTTCCTGCTGGAAGACGCCACACGCTGGCCCAGAATAGACCTGAACGGACGAGGGCTCGCAGGCGATAAATGAATGCCACACCCCTTATGACTTCAAAATGGACAGTGTCAGGGCCGGGTGCCAATATGAGAGAGTCGGGAAATGGGAAATGCTGGCGCAAATACGACCAATCGCCACTCCTTGTCGTAAACCCAATATAATTCCCGGAACTGACAGCCAGAGACTATGCCCGATACGGACACCTTCGTGACCTTTCACAAGGCACTGACCAAACTCAGCCACAGTTCTGCGTTTATCGACAAAAAACGCCCGCAGAAACTCGCGGACCTGACGGCGCTCTGTGCACAGCTGCTCGATGTTGATCGGGTCAGTGTCTGGCAGTTCCCGGAAGAACGTGATCGCATTGAGTCCGAGTGGCTTCATACTGCGGACACCGCCTCCGGTAACAAGTCCAGCCTTTACCAATCCGGCAACCCGGAGTACTTCTCGGCCCTGGAAACAGAGCGCGTGCTGTCTGTTCACGATGCGCAGAACGATCCCCGAACCCGGGCCTTCACGCCTGGGTACCTGGCCCCTCTCAACATAATATCGATGCTTGACGCACCGGTGTTTGACGGTGCCCGGCTTAGCGGCGTTGTTTGCCTGGAGTCAACGCACCGGCGTCAATGGACCCTGCCGGAAATCTCCTTTGTCGTCGCCATTGCCGATACCATCAGTCTGATCAATACCTACGAAGCCTGGCTCGACTCGCAACGCGCACTCGAATACGCCACCCGTTACGATTCACTGACCGGGCTATCAAACATCGACTCCCTTCGAAGCCGTATCGACCACCTTGCCGGCAAAATAGAGCGACGGGGTCTTGGTAGCCTGGCCCTGATATGGATTGATGTGGATCGCCTGAAATCCATTAACGATGGGCTTGGCCCGCAGGTGGGAGACAACGTTATTGCCGAAGTCGGCCGCCGCCTGAAAAAGCTCTCCGTTCCGGGCAAGGACCTATTGGCCAGGATTGCCGGTGATGAGTACGCCCTGATTGTGCGCAACCACACCATGCGGGACTCTCTGGAACTGACTGCCTCTCGGATACGGCAGGAAATTAACAAGCCCATCCGCCTCACCGGCCACGCCATCAACGTTGGCGCAAGCCTGGGTATCTGCCACCTGCCCGGAGACTGTCAAACCACCGGAGATCTGTTACGGGGCGCCGAAGCCGCCATGTACAACGCCAAGCAGCGAGGCCGGGACCAGGCCTGCTTCTTTGACTCCAGCATCCAGACGACGGCCCGTTCTCGTTTCGCCCTGGAAAACGAATTGCGGGCGGCCATCAGCCACCACACTCTGGACGTGTTCTACCAGCCGATCTTGAACGCCTCCGGTCTGAAAGTAGAGTCCCTGGAAGCCCTGGTGCGCTGGCAGCACCCGCAACGGGGCTGGCTGTCACCCATCGAATTCCTGGGTATAGCCAGAAACGGTGGCCTGATGTATACGCTGGGGGAAAGCGTGCTCCGGCGAGTATGCGAACACTGGCAACAGGCCCGCAACCGGGGCATCACGCTGCCAGAGATTTCAGTCAACCTGGCGGCCGAGCAGGTTTCGGTGCCGGAACTTCCCAGCCTGATCCGGGGAACCTGTCGTGAATACAGCGTGCCTGTCAGCGCACTGCATTTCGAGGTAACCGAAGATTCCATTCAAGGGGATTTCAGCTCACTGACCGGTATCCTGGAAGAGTTGGTCGCCGACGGTGCAAGCCTGTCGATAGACGACTTTGGAACCGGCTATTCGTCGCTCTCCCGTCTGAAGAGCCTGCCTTTCTCACGGATCAAGATTGACCGCTCCTTTATCAGCCAACTGCCAGACGACGAAGATGACTGCGCCATTACCCTGTCTATTATTGGCTTGGCGCGGGGGCTCGGGCTATCGGTCGTCGCCGAGGGCGTTGAAACCAAAGCCCATGAACAGTGGCTTTTCGAGCAAGGCTGTGACTATCTGCAAGGTTATCTATACAGCAAGCCGCTACCCTTTGAGCGCCTGATGGACCAGTATTTCACCCCCCTCTAATGGCCAGCCGCTATTCCTGATTGATCATATGAAACTTTTGTGACACCCGCCATTTCGTCGTGTGCGAGCCCACAAATCGTGCTTTAATGCGCGCGCAAAAAATACGCGCGAATGAAACCTCCCGCTATAAACAGGCCCCCACTACGTCATGAATTGGTATTCCCGAAGTATTCTCAATCGAGTGCTGAGCGTTGTTATAGCGGCAAATCTGGTAGTCGTACTGGTTGCCGGCTATTACTTCAACTATTCCCTTCAGGCTAAGAATGACTACCACCGGCTGGCCAGCCAACGTATGGTCAGGGCATTGGAGGCGCAGGACATACTCAGTGAGTTCAAGACCCAGGTCCAGGAGTGGAAAAACGTATTGATTCGCGGCTCTGATGCCGGTCAGCGTACGAAATACTGGACCCGATTCCAGGATCAGGAAGCCCTCGTCCAGCAAAAGCTGGATGGTCTTATCCCAAGGCTGGAAGATGATCAGGCCCGTGCACTGATGAGTCGGTTCCAGCGCTCCCACCGAGAGATGGGTGAGGCCTACCGGATTGGGTTCGCCGACTTCGTGGCATCGGGTTTCCAGCACGGCGAAGGCGATAGAGCCGTCAGCGGCATTGATCGGGAACCGTCAAAGCTGATTGAAGACGCCTCCGCACTGATTCGTCAACAGGGTGTGGACGAGGCAGCGGCCCTTAACCAATCCGTCACGACAAATACCTGGCGCGTCGGTAGCCTGATGCTACTCGCGGTGATTCTGGGAACGATCGCCTGCGTCATTGTCCTGATTCGTTCCGTCGTCCGACCAACGCAAACACTGATTGGCCAGATGCACAAACTGGGGGAAGGTGATCTGTCTGATCCCGCGACTCTAATCCGTCAGGATGAATTGGGTCGACTGGCTGATAGCGCCCGCAAGCTACACGACTTTCTCTCAGAAACCGGCGATTTGATGGAAGACAACGCTCGTGAACTCGAACACACGGGCTCGACGATCCGGGACAATGCCAAAAAAGTCTCATCACAATCCGAACTTGCCCATCAGCGGATTGACCAGATCGCGACCGCCATGAACGAGATGTCGGCAACCGCTCAGGATGTCGCGCAACACGCCGCATCTGTTGCAAGCCAAGTGCAGGAGACCTCCGGCCAAACGGGAGAAGCCGACAAGCAGGTTAACGCTGCAGTGGACAGCATGAATCGACTCGCTGTCCAGATTCAGACCTCTTCACAGACCGTCAACCAGCTCACATCCGACGGCAAAAAAGTTGGCGACGTGATGAAGGTCATCCGCGAAATCGCGGACCAGACCAATCTACTGGCGCTGAATGCCGCCATAGAGGCAGCCCGCGCTGGAGAGGCAGGCCGTGGATTTGCCGTGGTCGCCGACGAAGTCAGGAACCTCGCAGCCAAGACCCAGGAAGCCACCGTGGAGATCGATCGAATTATCGACACCATAGCCACCGGATCCAGAGATGCCTCTGAATATATGCAGGCAAGCGAAATCGTCGCTCAGGAGAGTGGTCAGTCGGTGGAGGCAGTTAGACAGACCCTGGGCGAGATTAATCGCCGCATGGGCAGTGTGAATGATGCTACCACCCAAGTGGCAACCGCGGCCGAGGAACAAACCAGCGTCAGCGAGGAAATTAACCGTAACATCACCGAAGTTGCAGAGATATCTGAAACCATGAATCACGCTGCCGAAGACAACCTCACCATGGTTCCAAAGCTGGAAAGCATGGCAAAGGCGGCGCGGGACTTATCCAGCAGAATTCGGCGTTAAGTGCCGCGCGCCCGGCCAACGCGGTTCGTTGATCTCATGATTGTCGATTGACAAATCCACGTACCCGTTGGCCGGCTTTGTCACCTAAAACCAGCAATGCTGGGGTCAGCAACAGTGTGAGCACCGTTGCAAACGCCAACCCGCCTGCGATGGCGCTGGATAGCTGGGTCCACCATTGCGTGGATGGAGCACCGATGCCGAGAGAGGGCGTCAGAAGATCCACGTTTACCCCGAGCACCATTGGCATCAACCCGAGTATGGTGGTGATAGCCGTCAGCAATACCGGTCGCAGGCGCAGGCATCCGGTTTCCAACGCGGCCTCGAAGGCTGCCATACCGCTTTGGCGCATCTGGTTGTAGGTGTCGATCAGTATGATATTGTTGTTCACCACGATGCCGGCAAGGGCAATGATACCCATGCCCACCATCACAATTCCGAACGACTGCCCGTTCAGCAGCAGGCCAAGCAATACGCCGGCCGTGGAAAGCACAATGGCCGACAAAATCAGCAGGGTCTGGTAGAGCGAGTTGAACTGCGTAACCAGGATCAAAAGCATCAGGGCAATTGCGACCAGAAACGCCGATGCCAGGAAATTCGACGCCTGCTGCTGGTCCTCGTTCTCGCCGGCGAATCGCACGGATACGCCTTCAGGGGTTTCGGGCATTTGCTGCTGCAATGCCATGAGCAGTTCGTCCACACGACGGCCCGGTTCTATATCAGACTTGATCGTAATGGTGCGCTGTCCGTCCACCCGGGTGATGCTGCCGGTCTTGTCACCCGGCTGCAAATCGACGAACTCGGACAACGGCACCTGCCCACGGCTGGTGTTGATCGTCTGACGCTGGAATTGGTCCAGTTCCCGCCAGTTATTGGGCACTCTTACGGCAATATCGACTTCGTCGCGCACGTCCTCAGGACGATAGGTGGCGAGCACCAGACCGTTGGTGATCAGTCGCACCGCACTGCCCACGCTGAGCACGTCGGAGCCAAACCTGGCAGCAGCTGAGCGGTCGACATTCAGGCGCCATTCGATGCCCGGAAGGCTGCGGTCATCTTCTACATCCACGAAACCATCGATGCCAGACATCCGTTGCCGGATGAGAGCGACATACCGCTCCAGTTGGTCACTGTTCATGCTGCTGACCTTAAGCTCAATGGGCTTGCCATCCGCGGGACCGCCCTCCTGCTTGCGAAACTCCAATTCGATGCCGGGAATATCAGCCGTTAATGAGCGAAAATCTTCCAGTATCTGTGTCGCTGGTCGGCGTTCAAACCAGTCTGTGAACTGGAACTGCAGTACACCGATGACGTCCGGCGCCATCTGGTTTCCGGGGTTGATCATTGAGCGGGCATAGAGGGCTTTCACCTCCGGCATTCCCTGTAAACGCTGCTCGACCTGCCGAACGATGGCATCGCGCTCCTGCACAGACAGATCCCCCCTGGCCCTGACATGTACCTGCGCTGAATCCGGCTCCACGCTCGGGAAGAATTCCACACCATAGTTGAACTTGCCATAGGCCGCATAGATCACCACAACAACGCCAAGCACGCCAAGCAGGGTAAACCCCGGCTTTGCCAGCAATCGCCCAAGAAAACCACGGTAGACGTCCGTCATCCGACCACTGATCGCAGACTGGGGACGGCGTTTTCCGCCGCTGATGCTTCCAAGGACCGGCAGAAACACAAGGGCCATGGCCAATGAGGCGGTCAGGCAGATGATGACGGTGGTGGGCAGAAATTTCATGAACTCGCCAACCACGCCCGGCCAGAACAACAGGGGAATGAAAACCGCCAGCGTGGTGGCGGTTGACGCGATGATGGGCCAGGCCATGCGGCTGGCGGCTTCGCCCCATGCGGACGTCACACCCTGGCCTTCGGAGAGGTTCCTGTCGGCAAGCTCGGACACCACTATCGCCCCGTCCACCAGCATCCCCGCTACGAGTATGAGGCTGAACAACACGACAATATTCAGAGTAAAGCCCATGCCCCAGATCACCAGGATACCGGTCAGGAACGCACCGGGAATGGTGAGTCCCACCAACAGGGCAGAACGGGGGCCCATGGCGGCAATGATCAGAATGATCACCAGCACGATGGCGGTCAGAACGTTGTTGAGCAGGTCGCTTAGAATATCCCGCACGTCGCCGGACTGGTCCATAATGTAACGAACCTCCAGCTCATCAGGTAGTTGCGGGCCAGCGCTTTCGATCAGCGCTTTCACCTTTTCCACGGTTTCAATAATGTTGGCGCCAGTGCGCTTGGAGATTTCCAGCACCAGCGCCGGCTCGCCATTGATCCTGGCGAACCCGCTCGGATCCTTAAACGTGCGTTGCAGCATCGCCACGTCGCCAAAGGTCACAACCGTGTCACCGCCCACCTTGACCGGCATGGCCATGACATCTTCCACAGACTCGATAACGCCGGGAACCTTCATGGTCATGCGACCGGCACCAGTATCCAGGCTTCCGGCGGCGACCAGTTGATTGTTACGAGTGACCAACGTCGCCAACTGATCAAAGTCCACGCCGTAGCTTTCAAGCACCTGGGGATCGACAACGATCTCAAGGAGGTCTTCCCTATCTCCTCCGATGTCCACCTCCAGCACTTCCGGAATGCCTTCAATGGCGTCCTGCAAACGCCGGGCAATGGTGACCAGTTCGCGTTCGGAAAGAGGCCCGGAGAGACCAACCGACATGACCGGAAACAGGGCCACGTTAATTTCATTCACCCTCGGTTCGTCAGCTTCCTGGGGCAGCTTGCTGCGGGCAGTATCAACCTTTTCCCTAACGTCCTGGAGCGCAATGTCCGGATCAAACCCGGCATCAAATTCCAGCATTACCGAGGCATGGCCCTCCGACGCGGTACCTCGCATTTCCTTGACGCCCTCCAGAGAGCGCAACTCCTGCTCCATGGGCCGGATAAGCAGGCGTTCACCGTCTTCCGGGCTGATTCCCTCCAGTGTCATTGACACATAGATCATGGGAATGGTGATGTCCGGATTCGCTTCTTTGGGGATGGTCTGAAAAGCCGCGATTCCGCCAAGAATCAGGAATGCCAGTGTCAGGAGTGTCGTTCGGCTGCGGTCAAGGGCCGCAAAAATCAAGGTTCGCATATCGGTTAGCCCCGGTCCGAATCACGATCGACCGGGCGTACCTGCTGCCCGATGGATACAAAACCCGCTCCCCGGGTAATCAACCGGATTTCATCCGGCAGGCCAGTGACCCAGGCGCCATCCGTGGTGACGTTCAGGAGTTTGACTGTGGTAAACACCACTTCGTTATTGTCACCCACATAGCGAACACCGGGCCGGCCATCATCCCCCAGGCTGAGATAGGCCGGCGAAATGAACATCGCCTCCACTTCCGGCAGGGCAATACGCAACGTGGCACTGCCGCCGGCAACCCGCTTGCGTTCCGGGTTGTCTATGGACACTTCCACCGGGAAACTGCGGGTGTCGGGGTCTGCGGCACTGGCCACGAAGTTCACCACGCCTTCCAGGCTGTCGCCATCCAACGTGCGAATGGTCACGGCCTGCCCCTCTTCGACGGCACCCACTGACTGTTGCGGAATTTGCCCCGTCGCTTTCAGCCGATCTACGCGCACCAACTCCAACAGTGGCGACCCGACCTGAACCAGATCACCAAGATCGACATCCCGCCGATTCACCGTTCCTTCAAAAGGCGCGCGTGGCTCCAGGTTGTCAACCGCAAGACGTGCCTGAGCGAGTTCGGCTCTGGCCGCGGACAGTTCACTTTGCAGGGTCAACACTTCGGATTCAGATGTGAGATTCCGGGAGCGGAGCTTCTGGGCTGCCGATAGATCGGCCTCCAATTTGCGAATGCGGGATTGCCATTGGTCCACCGACGTACGTCGGCCATCCTCGGAGAGGCGAAGCAGGACCTCCCCTTCCTCAACCTGGTCACCCTGCGCCACCATCAGCTCGTCTACCGTGCCGGCAACCCGAGCACCAACTGACACGGTTCGCCAGGGCTCCAACTGCCCCTGCAGCATTAACCCGGGCTCGTAAAGCCTGGTCCTCAGGACATCCACCTGAACGGAGGGCGCGGTGACCGACTCTTCAGATGTATCCTCTGGCGCCTCGTCCAGCGCTTCCTTGACGTCACCGGTTGTCATCCAAACCACCAGTAAGGCCAGTACCAGAAAGGACAATCCGATGGATCCCAGTTTTGCTTTGGTCATTGATCGCTCACAGTCACATTCGGGTGATGTCGGTTTACAGCCCAGGCACTCGTTTTAAAAACTGTCAGAAAACGGTTGCATCCGGTTGTTTTCGTGGGGTAGATTCTACACATAAATTTCTCACAGATTCAGAGCAGATACTGATTTTATGAATCTCAACACAGTGGTTGTCCTTGTGAAGCTAGTCCTGGTGGTCGTGGTACCGTCCGGGGGCTTCTGTGTGGACAAGCGGGTGAGATAGCAACAGACTCAACAAACACACGAAAGCCCCCGGCACCGAAAGGTCCCGGGGGCTTTTTTTTGCACCAGAAAAAAGGGAAAACGACCATGAACGGCGCACAGCACATTCTTGATGCGTTCCACCGTCACAACGTCAGCACGGTTTTCGGTTATCCGGGCGGCTGCATCATGCCGCTATACGATGCGCTGGTGGACGATGTCGGCGTGGAGCATGTGCTTTGCCGCCACGAACAGGCCTGCGCCCTTGCCGCCGACGGCTACGCCCGTGCAAGCGGCAAGCTCGGCGTATGCATTGCTACCTCCGGCCCTGGCGCCACCAACCTGATCACCGGCGTAGCCAACGCCCACCGGGATTCCATTCCGCTGCTGGTCATCACCGGCCAGGTGCCCTCCGGCCTGATCGGCACCGACGCCTTCCAGGAAACCGACGTATTGGGCATGACGTTGGGCATCGTTAAACACAGTTACCTCATTGACGATGCCGACGCGCTGCCCGCTGTCATGGAAGAAGCCATGGAACTGGCTCAAAGTGGACGACCGGGACCGGTGTGGGTTGATATTCCCAAGGACCTGTTGTTGACTGACGTCAGCGATGCCCCCTACTTCCATTCCGAACCCCAGAAGACCAGCTTTCCAGATCTGGCCGACGCACTCACGATGCTTCGGGCGGCCCGCAAACCCATACTCTATAGCGGAGGTGGCATCAGTCTGGCACACGCTGAAGACCGCTTTCGCACGTTTGCTGAATCCGCCGCTCTGCCTTCGGTGGTAACGCTCAAAGGCATTGGCAACCCCGGCAAACACAACCCATACAACCTGGGCATGTTGGGCATGCACGGCTCCCGGGCGGCCAATAAGGCCGTGGATGAATGCGACCTGCTGCTGGTTATCGGTGCCCGCCTGGATGACCGCGCCACCGGCAAACTTGATGGCTTCGCGCCCAATGCAAAGATGATCCACATTGACGCCGACGCCGCCGAGATCAACAAACTGCGCGCGACCGAACTGGCTATTCGCGGGGATCTGAATAGCATTCTTGAAGCATTGACCAACGCCTTACAGGATAAGCCGCTCGACATTGGTGGCTGGCAGAAACAGTGCCGAACCTGGTACACCACCGGCGGCTTCCACGCCGCCGACAACGAAGAACCCCTGGCGCCGATCACCGGCCCGGCCTTTGTTCGCCAACTCTCCCGAATCGCTCTGGACGATACCGTCATAGCGTGCGACGTTGGCCAGCACCAGATGTGGGTGGCCCAGCACTACGACTTTGACCACCCTCGCCACCACCTCACCAGCGGCGGCCTGGGCACCATGGGCTATGGCCTGCCCGCCGCCATCGGTGCCCAGTTTGCCGACCGCAAGAGCACGGTGATCAACGTAACGGGCGACGGCTCGTTCATGATGAACGCCCAGGAACTCGCCACTATCCGCCGCTATAACCTGCCGGTGAAGTTAATCGTAATGGACAACCAATGCCTGGGCATGGTGCGTCAGCAACAGGAGCTGTTCTATGGCAACCGGGAAAGCCAGATCAATCTGGATGACAACCCGGATTTCGTCGCCATGGCACGCGCCTTTGACATCCCGGCGTTGCATATCAACCGCACCGACCAGATCCGCCGAGGCATCGAAACCATCCTGGCCTACAACGGCCCGATGCTGTTGCACGTGGCCATCAGCCGTGAGGATAACGTCTGGCCCATCGTCAAACCCGGCGCCAGCAACCGCGAAATGATCGACGAAACCCGACGCACCAACAAAAAGGAACACGTTGCATGAAACCGCAAAGCCAGCCCTCAACACCGAGCTACAACATCAACTGCCGCATGTCGCAGGAAGCGGCCGCCCTGGAGCGCCTTTGCCAGGTGATCCGTATTCGCGGTTTCCGGATTGCCACAATGGCGGTGGAATCCGCCGGGGAGCATCTCGATATCACCCTGACCCTGGAGGGAACCCGGCCAATCGCCATGCTCCAGTCGCAACTGGAGAAGTTGCATACAGTGGCGGAGGTTGCCCTTGGTCAGGTTTCGGGGGTTCGGGTTCAGACTGCCTGAAGTTTGGGAGTTGCCTTCTGTTCGTAGCCTGCAGGTTTTGGGGCGGGCTTGCGGGGTGGTATCTGTATTTTTCTTGAAAAAGAACTCGCTTCGCTCAGACATCTTTTTCTGGCGACAAATCCAGATACCACCCCGCGCCGAGCTGACCACGGCGGGAAAGCCGATCACCAAGCCTTATAAGGCAGGAACTTACCGTTCATGGTAACCACAACCCGGTCACCCTTGGGGTTCTCCTCCTTGTCCACGTGCATGGTGAAGTCGATGGCGCTCATGATGCCGTCACCGAATTTTTCGTGGATGAGCTCTTTCAGGGTGTCACCATACACACCGACCACCTCATAGAGACGGTAGATCAGCGGATCCTGGGGAACGGCGCCGTCCCAGGCCTTTTTCGGGCAAACCTGCAGGGCTTCGGCAACTACCTTGTCGAGGCCAAGGGTTTCGCACACCGCGAACGCTTTATCCTCGGTCAAGCTGTTCATGCCCAGGCAGGCGGAGGTTGTAAACACCGGCGACAGGCCAATGGCTTCGGAAAGAGCTTCCCAAGAAACGCCCTTGGTGGCTTTTGCTTCCAGGATTTTTGCAGTCATCAGTTCTTTGCTGATCATGATCATTTCCACTTGTGACACCTTTTTCTGTTGGGCATTGCCTGCCGCTTATCAGGCAGATCATAGGGGCCACGCTTAGGTTTGATCACTTTGAAGCCAATTCCACAAAACACCATGTCACCACGGTGGATATCCCCAAACTGGGGCTTATCGCACCTTTCTGGTGCGCTTTTGGGGGCTCACTCTGTCGGATGCTTACCAATCACGGGCCCGCATCACAACCAGAGCAGTGTTTGTGCCAGGTTCCGACATCAACCCGGCTGGTTTTCGTCCACGCGTGCGCTGGTAAGGATGTGAGTAAGGCCCCCACAGTCCACCATCGGGTCATCGCAATTAACGATGATATCGGCCCGGTTCAGGACGTAGCTCTTGCCGGTAATGGTATTCTCGACCACTTGGTGTTTCCCTTCCTGGCGCACGCCAGTGAACTCACCGATAAATCCGGTTTCACGGAGGGAGACGGTTTCCAGGCGGTCGCCCGGGCTGATTTTGCCCTCGTAGTTCATTAACGCAAGCCGCGCTGAAGTACCCGTGCCGGTGGTGCTGCGGCAGATGACTCCAGGATGCACATAGGTGGCTGACCGTGAACGATACGAATGGTCAGACAATTGTTCCACGGGGCCCATGAAATGGAGGAAGGGCAGAGGCCCAACATCACCCAGCGTGTAGTGGGAGAAACCGCGCTCTGCCTGGATGGCCTCTACTATCTGATAGGCACATTCGCTGAGTTTGCGCTCTTCATCCAGAGTCAGGGAGAACCCCAGACTTGTCGCGTCCACCAGGGCGTAGAAACCACCGCTGTAGGCCACGCTGTAGGTTATGTCGCCGATCGAGGGCACGTGAATGCTGGCCTGGTAGGTGTCGATGTAACTGGGCAGCCCGCCACAGGTAATGGCTTCCACAACCCCATCCCGTACAAGGGCGTCGATGTGGACCAGGCCCGCAGGTGCTTCCAGAGCAAAGCTCTGCCACCCTTCCCTCTTGGCAACGATGCCACTCTCCAGAACGGCCGTCGCAGTGCAGATGGTGTTG
>PBRG01000116.1 GCA_002726615.1 Marinobacter sp. | reverse complement strand
ATTTTCAACAGCCCGGATGGCCTCTGGTTCGACTACAATGGACGTCTGTGGATCCAGACCGATGGCTCTGATGCTGATCCGTACTTCAACAACATGATGCTGGCCGCCAACCCGGAGACACGCGAAATCAAGCGCTTCTTCGTCGGGCCCCAAGGTTGTGAAGTAACTGGCGTTGTCAGCACACCGGACGTTAAGACGATGTTCGTTAACATTCAGCACCCGGACGGCAACTGGCCGAACGCGGCCGAGTCCCGTCCCCGCGACGCCACCGTTATCGTAACCAAAGACGATGGCGGTGTGATCGGCGCCTGATAGGGCCGAGGCAGACACACGCCGACAAGAACAAACCGCAACACCGGATTCGTCCACCAGGACGTTTCCGGTGTTGCGGTTTTTGTGTTTCAGTTTTTCCTCAATCAGCCGTATAACGAGTATTGGTCAACTAAAGTAGCAGTTATAAGTAAAGGTCAATTCTTTACGCTCACGAGTAGTCGTCAAAAAAGATGCATTCACTAATAATGAAAACAAAGAGGTGGATATGGGGTTGCTCAGTAGGCCTGTTCTGGTTGTGGGGGTGTCGGTCGCCGTTGTCGTCGCCTTTGGGGCTTTCCTGGTGGCGCCGATGATAGGATTGGACAGCGCGTCGCTGGTGGCGGGCGTGGTTGTTGGCCTCGTCGTCGCCACTGTGTATCTGGTTTTACGCGTGCTGGAACCGGTTGAACGTTCCATCAAGCAACTCAACGCCGGCGAGCTTTCAGCGGATAGCCCCCTGGGCAAACAGTGTGCAAGCCTCCTTGCGGATGCCAAAGCCGGTCGGGCATTGGTGGAAACACTGTCTGGCAGTGCCGACAAAAGTGCCATCTCTGCGGCCCAGGTGTCCTACGCGGCCGACCAACTAAAAACCCGCCTGGATCGTCAGGTCAGTGAAACCGCGCAGATGGCGGACTACGCGGGGCAGATTACCGAAAGTGTGCGTGAATCTGCCCAGCAGGCCACCGACGCCGCAACCATGGCTCTTCAGAACCGCCAGGTGAGCGTTGAGGGCCGTGATGCGTTGACCTCCGCCATCAATAGCGTGCGAGCCGTGCACGAGCAGTCCAGCGAGAACCTCAGGTTAATCCAGGAACTGAACGAGAAATCCAACAAGATCCAGGGTGTCACCACCACTATTCAGGGCATCGCGGAACAAACTAACCTGCTTGCATTGAACGCGGCAATTGAGGCCGCTCGTGCCGGCGATCAGGGGCGGGGCTTTGCGGTGGTTGCCGATGAGGTCAGGCAACTGGCCGGGCGAACCGCTCAGGCAACAGGTGAGGTGGCCGAAACGCTGCAGGAAATACGTTCCGATACCTCCCTGATCGTCTCGCGGATTGAGGACCTGGCCAAGAGCGTTGAGGCCGGCCTGGAGTCGGTTGAGAGCGTGGGCGAGCGTCTGGATCAGATTCGTGATCAGTCCGACCGTGTGCAGCAGCAGGTGGCGCGCATCGCCGAGATTGACCAGAACAACGAGCAGAGTCTGGAGCAGGTATCGTCGGCCATTGAAACGGTTCGGGATCAGATTACCGAGAGCGATACCAGCGTTGCGTCGCTTGCCCAGCAGGCAGCGACACTGATGGAACTGGCGGAAGAGGCCAACGCGGCATTTGCGTTGAACAGCGATGAAAGCTATCACCGGTTCTTCTACGACCAGGCCCGGCAGGGTGCAGACCGGATTGGCAAGCTCTTTGAAAAGTCGGTTCGCGACGGACAGCTGGCGGAAAACGCCCTGTTTGATAAAAAAAGAACCCCCATTCCCAAGACCGATCCACAGAAGTATTCCAGCAGCTTTGACCGGTTCACGGACCAGCAACTGCCAGCCGTGCAGGAAGCGGTGAAAGGGGCCCATCCGTCCATGGTCTTCGCAATTGCCGCTGCGCCGGATGGCTATGTGCCGACCCACAACCGTGATTTCGCCCACGCCCCAACGGGTGATCCGAAAGTGGATCTGGTCAAGAGCCGCAGTAAACGGCTGTTTAACGACCGCACCGGTGCCCGGTGTGGCAGTCACACCCAGAATATGCTGCTACAGACCTACCGCCGGGATACTGGCGAGGTCATGCATGACCTGTCAGTACCGATCTACGTGAATGGCAAGCATTGGGGCGGTTTTCGCCTGGGTTACAAACCGGACAGCCGCTAGGCACCAGCGGTTTCCGGCTCCTGTTGCTGTGATACACTGCGGGTGTGGAGCCAAAGGAGAGTGACTTGTCCGAGCACGAATACATTCCCGCCAACGCAGATCCTATAGCACGACGTGAAGAGCCTGGCCGCAACCTTGCGGTGCTGGTTTATATCCTGCAGGCGCTGTCGTTCTTTGTCGGGGGCATTACCGGCCTGGTGGGCGTGATCATCAATTATGTCAAGCTCGATGACGTAAAGGACACCTGGATAGAACCCCATTTCCGCTGGCAGATACGAACCTTCTGGATCGGGCTGTTATGGACAGTGATTGGCATTGTGACGACGCCACTGATCATTGGCTGGTTTGTGCTGCTGGGCATTTCCATCTGGATCATCTACCGCATTGTGAAAGGCGCCCTGGCGTTGAATGACGGAAAGCCCCCGGAACCTCAGTGATCCTCGGTGACTTCCCTTAACCGTGTGGCGCTGATGGCGCCGGCCAGCCCCATGGCGCCCAGCGTCAGTATCACCGCCACATCGGATATCATCGACACCAGGGCTGTCAGCCCGCCCGTTGCCAGCAACAGCACCCCAATAACGGTATTGCTCACGGAAGTATAGTCGGTGCGCTTGTTGCCGCCGGCCATATCCACCAGATACGTTTTACGGCCCAGTCGAACCCCGGCATGCGCGATGCTCAACACGAAGAACCCGGCGGGATAGAACCAGACGCTGGAGGTAGCCTCGCTCGCAAACAGAGCGGTCAGGCCCACTGCCAGGCAGGCGCCGCTGGCAACAATGGCACCGCGTATCATCACCCGACGGCTGGACTCGTCCGCCATCCAGCCCCAGACACTGGCGCTGATGGAGCTGGCGAGGCTGCTCGCCAGCAGAAAGATACCCAGAAGCCACCCGGTGTCCGAGTTTTTCTGGGCGAGCACGACAAAGTAGGGCGACGCCAGCGCCGAGCACAGCAGCAGGGCGCGGGTAATCACAAAGTGCCGGAAAGGCGCGTCGTCCCTGAGAAGGGACAGGCTTTTGAGCGCGTCACCCAGCGCATTGCCGCCGCCACCGGTTTCGCCCTCGTATTCATCAACGGAGGCGAATAGAAAGCCGGCAATGATCCAGAGGCAGGCAGCCAGCAAGAGCAGGAGGGTGTAGAAAAGTACGCCAGGGTCACCCCGGTTCCAGAACAGCAAGGCCGTCAGGATGACCGTTGCGGTGCCACCAATGGTGGAGGCGAGGCCAGACAGCCGCCCTCGGCGTTTCTTCGGGATGCATTTTCCCTGTACGTCCTTCATGGACACCGAGCAGAATCCCCGGGCCAGGGAAAACAGCACCAACGCACCCACCACGCCGGCGCCCGCAGCGTAGCCCTCCAGGAACCAGACGCTTGCTGCCATGCCCAAAACACTGGCAGCCTGGCCAAAGCTCCCCAGGGTCCAGAACCATTTGCGCACAGGCTTGCGCCTTACCCAGGCTCCGATCACCATTTGTG
This sequence comes from Marinobacter sp., assembly GCA_002726615.1. GTDB lineage: Bacteria > Pseudomonadota > Gammaproteobacteria > Pseudomonadales > Oleiphilaceae > Marinobacter. The sequence goes on along the minus strand of PBRG01000116.1, from coordinate 7,759 downwards.
GAATCATCGAGCCGGATTCCCGGATCGGGACCAGCCAGGCCACCAGGGCAGGCGCTCCAATAGCACTGAGAAGCCAGGCGAGGACCGTTTTCGGGCTGATCAGCAAGTCGCCAAGCTTGGTCAGCACGTTGCTACCAAGGATCAGGAAGAAGTTGCGTGGCACCTCGCGGCAGGCTTCTTCGGAAATGTCCGTGCAGACCCGGGCGTCTTCTTCGTTGGCAATCAGGCTGTAAACCTGGTCGAGAGTGTCTTTGTTTCTGGCGGGCAAGGTGCCGTCCTCCTGAACAAATGGCTTATCAGGATACCAGCTAAGGCGAGTCGCCTTAAGGCAGGAGGACAGCGTTGAGGGTGATTCAGACCAGGTGATGGTCCCACTGGACCGGCAGATCGGCGATCTGCCGTGGCTGATTGTCCTGCCCCAGACGCACCAGTTTTCCACGTCCGGAGGAGATCAGGAAATCGCCTCCTGCCAAAGCCTGGACGCCAGCACAGTCCGGTATGGACACCCTGGCCAGCAGTTCGCCAGTGATGCCATTGAACACCACGGCGGTGCCGCCCACTGGGGACGCGGCAGCGACAAGGTCGTTCTCGGGATGGGCAACAACGCTGGCGATGTAGTTGGCCAGCGCTGCCTGGGTATCCTCATCGAATCGGATTTCCTGAAGCTGACCGCCTTCCAGTCGGGCGATGAGGGCGGGGGACTCGTGAAGCGGGCCCTGGTACTGGTAGGCAACGTACACCCGGCCGTTAGAACCGGTACTGACGTGACGGGCGCTTTGCTGGTGATGGGCAGGGTTGAATCGCCCGATAATCCGACCGCTGTGGCGGTTCATCAGGATCAGTGCGGGTTCCATGGTGTCGAGGTTCAGCTTGAGGCGATCGTAGTCCGGGTGGGTCAGTATGCCGCCCAGGCCAATCACCAGGGTTTCTCCGTCCGGGTGCAGCGTCAGCTCATGGGGGCCAATGCCCTGAAGCTCAAAGGTATCCGCCCGCTGATAGTCCTGCTCTGCGTCATAGACGGCAATAATGCCTTGCCCCTGTTCGTAGCGGCTGGCAGTGACATAGAGCCAGCGGCCGTCGGGGGAGAACACTCCGTGACCGACAAAGTGTTCCCCGGAGTCCGCCTTGACGCGATGTGTTCTGTCGCCGCTGTGGGTGTCGAACCCGTAAAACGCCCAGCCGGGCCGGCGTTCGAAAAAGAGGACTTGTGAGCCCCCCGGGCGTGCGCAGCCGCTGTGGCAACGGGTGTCGACCGGCGACTCCCATACGGGGTCGCCTTTGCGGTTGACGGCACTAATGCCGAACCTGCCCCCAGGCAGTCCCACGGCGCCGATGTACTGATCTGCTGCGTGGTCCACTTTCCGAGGCAGAAGGCTGCAGCCGGACAGGGTGGCTGCCAGCCCTCCGGCCACACCCGCTTTCAGTAATTGTCGGCGGTTGATAGGTGCACCTCCGGGTTGCCTGTTGCTGCTCATCAGTTCAGTCGCCGTCGCTGGAGTTGAAGCCGCGAATGACACCCAGTTCAACCGCCGCCTGATCATTGATCAGGGTGGTTAACTGGGAAACGTCAACGTAGAAGCCCTGGAGCAGGGAAAAAGCGTCGTCATTGGAAAGCAGTTCGGTCATAGGGCGATGGAGCTTGGGGAAGTGCTCCAGAACGTCCTTGAACTGGTTTTCAATTCGTGGACCCAGTTCCGGCTGGTCGCTTTCCTTGAGCAGCCGTGTCAGGCCCGGCAGGAAGGACTGTTCCAGGCCATGGATGGTTGCCTCCATGGTCCTCAGGCTGCTGCCGCTACGCCAGGCATCGGCGGCGTAGACGGAACGCTTGCCGTTCCCGCGAAGCCCCATGGGCTGCGCAAGCCGGCGATCTTCCAGAATCTCCAGGGCCGCCATGCCCGCCCGGATGGTGGTGTCGCGGTATTGTTCCGTGGCCAGGTAATGCTTACGGAATGCCTGCCATTGATCACTGAGTTGCTTGCCATTGGCTTCGATATGGCCGGCGACCGCCCGCAGCAGGCCGCAGGTCTTTTCCGCGGGTAGCGCGTTGTTGCCGGCGTTCAGTGTTTCGTCGTACAACAGGTACTCCAGCATTGGAAAACCCTGTACGGCCACGCCGGACTCGGCAATGACCTCATCCGATACCGGGGCCTCCGAGTCCAGCAGGTAACTGGCTTTGCGGGCGATGAGGTTTTTCGGGTCGGGCCAGAACTGGAACTGCCAGGCAAGGTTATCGCTCTCGACTGGGCCAAAATCCACATAACGGACACGTTGCCAGGCCAAAAAGGCGTCCAGCCAGGCTTGCTCAAGGGCATCGCGTGACTCCTGTTCCGGCGTGCTGCAGTAGTCGGCAGCGGCAGCGGACATGTCGCCGGCTTCGGCCGCCAGAGACCGGTAACCCGCGAGAATACCCTGGTGCCATTGCTGTTCGGCGTTGTTGTTCGTTTCAGTCTGGCTGCCGGCCACGCCGGAAATTGGAGCCAGTATCAGGGCGGCAATACCCACGGTTTTGGTCAGTGGTTGCATGGCATGTCCTCAGAGAGAGTTCAGGAAATCCAGGAGTGCCTCCCGGTCTTCGGCGTTCATCTGCCGGTAACGTTCGGCAGCTGGTTTGGCCTCGCCCCCGTGCCAGAGCACGGCTTCTTCGAGTGTTCGCGCCCGCCCGTCGTGGAGGAACCCGGACTGCGGATTGACCCGTTGAGCCAGGCCGATGCCCCAGAGCGGGGGTGTCCGCCATTCGTTGCCGTTAGCCAGGAATTCATCCCGCCCATCGGCAAGCGCAGGCCCCATGTCATGCAGGAGCAGATCAGTATAGGGCCAGATGGTCTGATTGCTGAGATCCGGGCGGTCCGGGGCGGTGCCGGTGGTGTGCCTTGGTGTATGACAGCCGGCGCAGCCGGTTTCATTGAACAGTTCCGCCCCTTGTTGAACGGACACACTGTCAAGGTCACGGCGTGCGGGCACTGCCAGGCTTTTGGCATAGAAGGTCACGAAGTTGCTCACCTTGTCACTCACTTCCGGGCTGCCGCCGTTGGTGAAACGCTCACAGTTCTGCTCGGGCGTGCAATCGGTTGCTGGTTTAATGGTGGACGTGAGCCCCATATCTCCGGCAAACGCTCCCATACTTTGCTGATGAACGTTTGGTTCGGCAGCTTTCCAGCCGAATCGACCCGGTACGGTTTGCTGGCTGTCCAGGTCCCAGACTTGATTGAGTTTGCCGGATAGGCCGTCGTTGTCCGCATCCTCCGAGTCTGCCAGTGACTGCAGGTCTTCAAGCGGTATCGCTTCCAGAAGGCCCATGCCAATCATCGGTGGAGCCACCCGTGGAGATACCAGCAGGTCCTCTGGAAGAGGGCCGTAGTTAGGATTCTCGATCCGGTATACCGGTTTTCGCAATTCCACTTCGATGCCGTCCGAAAGTGTCTCTGTCACGGATTTCCATTCAATCACCAGATCGGCTTCAGGTTGGGCGGCAGGTAGGGCGGCGGTTTGCAACTGGCTGCCGTACACGGGAGCCGGTTTGAATCCGTGGATCTTCAGAATATCCGCATCCCGCTTGGGGTCGGCCGGTACGGCGAGGCGGAGGAACAGGGATACGGGCTTGTCGTCAGCGCCCGGTGGATGTCCGCGGCCATCCTTTATGTGACAGCCCTGGCAGGAGTTGGTGTTGAACAGTGGCCCCAGGCCATCGCGGGCATCCGTGCTGGCAGGAGCTTCAACCCAGGGGTTGCGGAAGAAACTGTTGCCGACACTGAAGTCCAGACGCCTGGTCATGGACAGGTTAGCCTGGGGCAGGGAATAAGCATTGTGATCGAATTGATCCACGGTGCCTTCGCCCCCTGTCTTGACCGTCGCCTGGATCGGATAGGGTTCCTGGGCGGTGGCCAGGGCGAAGGCCGCTGCTACGGCCACTCCCGAAGACAAGGTCAGCAGTAGCAGGGGGCGTTGGCGCATGGTTTCTCTACAACGTGTCGTTACTTTTTAGTGGATCAGCTAGAAGGTATGGCCGGCGTCATCAGGCTTGAGTGAGTCGATGCCCAGTTCGCGGGCGGCCTGTTCAATGGAACCGGTTTGTGCCACCAGCGCCATAATCGCGCCGTTCACGATCTCCGCGCCTTTCTCATTGCCGGGAGCGATCATCATATCGAATTTCATCGGCTCTGACTCGGCTTCGGCACTGGATTTCATGGTTTGCAGCGCCTCCATCGACTCTTCGAACTGCTGGCTCAGTGTCTCGTTCAGTTCCGGGTTTAGTTCGGCAACCAGATCAGACAGGGAAGGACCGGTCAGTTCAGAACCGTCAATCCGGGTGTAGCTGCCGGAGTAGATGTTGGCCACGCCCTGGCCGTTGTAGTAATGGGAGTTGTGGGTGTTGTCGCTGAAGCAGTCGTGCTCATCCTCGTAGGAATTGGCTTCCAGGGCTACTTTCATGCGCTCACCAGCCAGCTCACCCAGGGACAGGGAGCCCATGCCAAAGAACATTTTCTGTACAGCGGTATCCGGTGCTTCGGCGAGTAACTGGGAGCGGTAGTTGTCTTCCTGGCCGGGTGCCCACTGGGCGACCATCCACTCGAGATCGGAGATCAACAGATCGGTCGCTGCATCGATATAGGCCGCGCGTCGGTCGCAATTCCCGTGGGTGCACTCTTCGCCCCGGGCGTAGTCTGTAGCAGGGCGCTGTCCGGCGCCGGGATCGAAGCCGTGCAGGTCCTGGCCCCACAGCAGGAACTCGATAGCGTGATAGCCGCTGGCTACGTTGGCCTCCGAGCCTCCGATTTCGTTCAGCTCCGCCAGCAGGTCCGGGGTCAGGCTGGAAGCATCAACAGTGGTGCCGCCAATATTGATTTCCGTGCTGGCAATAATGTTTGCCGTAGCGCCCTCGTTGCCCAGTTCGTACTGGTAGCCGTCTTCCTTTACGTAATCGATCAGGCCTTCGTCCAGCGGCCAGGCATTCAGTTGGCCTTCCCAGTCATCAACCACGGCGTTGCCAAAGCGGAACACCTCGGTCTGCTGATAGGGCACCCGGGAAGTCAGCCAGGCCTTTTTTGCCTTTTGCAGGTTTTCTTCGGTCGGGCTTTCCAGGAAGGTGTCTACTGCGCTGTCGAGGGATTGCGCGGCGGTCAGCGCGTCTTCAAAGTTTGCATGAGCCAGGACGGCGTAGTGTTCCACGACATCGGATTTGGTGATGGCTTCTGCTGCCGCCGACTCTTCGGTTGCCGAAGAGGTGGATGCGGTTTCTTCGCCGTTACTGCAGGCTGTCAGCAGCGTTGCAGAGATAGCGAGCGCCAGGGGAATACGTGATGCGTTTGAGAGCAGGGCCATTTCGATGTCCTTTCGCCATTTGTTAAATAAAACGTATTATTATTCGCATTATAGAGAGCGGGTGGACCGTTGCAACGGCTGCGGGGAATGATTTTCAGTTCTTTTGATCTGGCTCAGGGTTCTGGGGCGGAGAAAGTCCTCTTAGCGCCGGAAATGTTTGCCAAATCCGATCCTGCTGTAGCCTAATGGTGCCCCTATTGTCAGGAGTCTGTAATGCTGAGTTACCTCCACGCTTTTCATGCCGGTAATTTCGCCGATGTTCATAAACACGCAGCCTTAACGCTTGCAGTCAGAATGATGCAGGTCAAATCATCTGCCATCGCCTGCTTCGATACTCACGCCGGAAGTGCCAGCTACGATCTTGCGGGAGAACGGGCACTCAAAACCGGCGAAGCCGCCGCTGGGATCCAGAAAATCTGGCCACTTCGAGCCGAGCTCCATTCCGACGACTGGCAGGCCATTCTGGGTGGATTGGCCGCGAGGGATGGGAGGGACGGGCAATTGGCGGACTATCCAGGGTCGCCGCGCTGGTTCCTCCGTTACCTGCGGGAGCAGGACACCCTGACCGCCTTCGAGCTGCACCCCGCCGAAGGCGAAACCCTGGGCCAGTGGGCGGCCAGGCATTCCCGCGTCAAGGTCTTTCAGGAGGATGGATTAAAGGGGTTGCTTCGCCATCTGCCGCCCAGGCAACCAAGGTTGCTGGTGCTGACGGATCCTTCATACGAGATCAAAAGCGACTATCAAGAGGTGGCGCACACGTTGGCGCGAGCGTGGCAAAAATGCCGTCATGGGGTGTATCTGATCTGGTATCCGATTCTGGCAGGCTTCCCCCACAAGCGGTTAAAGGATGCGGTGTCTGAGGGGGCCGTGCGCAAGGTGCTGTGCAGCGAAGTTGTACTTAACCGGGCCCCGCAACGTGGAATGTCCGGGTCCGGATTACTGGTAGTGAATCCGCCCTGGGGATTCGACACCCGGCTTGCTGAGATGATGGATGCGGTGTCCGGCGATCGCTATCTGGGTCTGTCATCGAAAAGCACCTGGCTGGTGCCTGAATAGCGCTATTGGCCTGTCGTAGCCTGCGCTGATGTTGCGGACTCTGTTTTGCTGATCATTGTCAGGAGTTGGTCCAGGATGGCCGCTCCGCGCTCTCCAGCAATCCGTACATAGGCCTCGCGGGCGGATAGGCTTGCCTTGCGGAAGCGGTCCCGCTCTTCCTCGGTCAGTTCAACCACGCGGATGCTGCTGTTGTCCGTGATGGTATTAAGTCGGCTTGCATTGAGCTCAGCCTGTACCTCGTAAGCCAGCGGTGCGACTTCATCCATAGCGTCTTCCAGCCAGAGCCTCTGGTCTTCGGGAAGGGCGTCAAACCACGACGTATTGGAAACCACGGAGGTGACAAACTGGGCCGGTCTTGCAAACGTCATGACGCCCTGGACTTCGTAAAATCCCATCTCTTCAATGGCGAAAACAGGGTTGGCCTGCCCGTCAATGCGGCGTAACTGCAGATCGCTGTAGACCTGCGAAAAAGGAACCTGGCTGGTTGTTGCTCCATAGCTTTTATAGGTTTCTCCAGCGATGTCCGAGGTCATGGTGCGAATGGTGAGTCCGTCGAAATCCGCGGGGCTACGCAAGGGTTTATTGGCTGTCCAGACCATCCAGCCCTCAGGTACGAAACCGTGAAGCTTGAGGCTCTGCTCCTCGTAGGGTTCATGAAACAGTTGCTTTAAATCGTCGCTGGCGAGGACGCTACGATTCACCTCTTCGTCATCAGACAATAGATAGTGGAGGGTGAATACACCCACCTCGGGAATAACATTGGCCAGGTGGCCGGGGGAGGCGAAAGCGAGGTGGACTGAACCTTCCCGGACCAGATCCGTTAGTTGGAGTGACGTGCCAATAGACCCATAGGGAAAAATATCAACGAGGATATTGCCATCGGAAATACGTTCAATGCGGTCCTTGAGTTCAAGGGCGTAACGGTGTTGTACGCTGCCTTCAATTTCCTCAAGAGCAAAGCGCCAGGTAACGGGGTAGGACGGTTTCTCGTCGTTATCGCCGCTAGACACTGGTGCCGGGCTGTCTGAACATCCTGCCAGTACAAGCATAACCGTCAAGAGCAATGGGGTTAGCCCGCGGCAGAATCTTCGCATGGTTTGTCTCCATTGGTCTCTACAAAATCATGTCGACAAGATACCACAATCGACGTTGATTATGGCCATTGCAACTTCGCATGCAGAATCAAAAAGGCCCTGCAATAGCAGGGCCTGAAGCAACCAATGTGGGAAAGCGGCTTACATCAGTGCATCAACACGATTCCGAACCTGAGGTTCACTGTTGTAAGCGGTTGCGATGGAATTATAAGTGGGGATATCCATACCGGAATCCTCAATCTCTGTCACCATCTCATCGTTGGCTTCCATCTGTAATTCCTGAGCCTTTT
>PBRG01000115.1 GCA_002726615.1 Marinobacter sp. | reverse complement strand
TGGCTCCTCAGAAGGGTTTGACGACAGCGAGAATGACAACGGCGACCAGTGCCAGAACGGGTATCTCGTTAAACCAGCGGTAGAACACGTGGCTCCGGGTGTTCTGGTCATCGCGGAACACCTTCACCAGATGTCCGCAGTAGAAGTGGTAGCCGATCAGCAGGACAACCAACAACAGTTTGGCGTGAATCCAGCCTTGGCTCATGTAACCCTCGACATTGTAACCGATGAGCCAGAGACCAAAAACAACCGTTGCCGCCATCGACGGCGTGGTGATTCCGCGATAGAGCTTGCGCTCCATGATCTTGAAGCGCTGGCGGCCAGGTTCGTCCTCACAGGCGGCGTGATAGACGAACAGTCTTGGCAGGTAGAAAAGGCCGGCGAACCAGCACACCATGGACACAATATGCAGGGCTTTGACCCACAGCATTTATCAACTCCGTCGGTATTGGTAGTAGCTCTCGATATCCGATTTCAGCACAACGCCGTAGACGCGTTGGATCATCGGGGCAACATGCCGCTGTACGTAGAGGGCCTCTACGTTGGTCTGGTCAAACTCGTTCAGTGCTTCTTCCAGGGTTGCCTGATACTGCACTGGTGCGATGTCCCGGCGATTGGCGGGAATGTCCATCAGGTCAATCTGCTCTGGTGTTGTGTCTTCTTCGCTGTCCGTTGCTGGCGCTTTGGTATCTTCCATGTAGCGGGCCAGATCCACTGCCGGCAGCAGGCCAGTGGGGCCGTTGCTTCCCTCCACCACTAGCCATTTTGGTTCGGATTTGAGGATTTTCCTGGCTTCTTCGCGCGACAGGAAACGTTCGGTGCGAAGGATGCTCCTGTCCATGATGGCGCCTACGGACACGCGTCGTAAAGCCTGGATAACCGGTGAGTTCTGGTAGCTCAGGCCCTGGCTCTTGAGTATGGTCAGAAACAAAGACTTCTTGCCAAAAGCCTCGCTGGTGACCAGGCTCGAGGTGGTAATGATCAGCATGCCCGGCAGAATGATGTGGGGATTCCTTGTGAGTTCCATCAGTGCCATGAGTGCGGCCAGTGGCGCCTGCAGCACGGCCCCCATCATGGCGCCCATGCCCAGCATGGCGTAAAAGCCCACGGACGATGCCATATCCGGCAATATCTGGGCGCCGATTAATCCCATGGCGCCCCCCAGTGTGGCTCCCATGAACAGGGTGGGGCCAATCACGCCGCTAGGCATGCCAAGGCCGAGGGTGACCGAGGTGATCAACAGCTTGGCTATTCCGGCGCCCAGCAGTAACCAGAAGGGCAGTTGGTTGTCGATAGTGAACTGCACAGTGTCGTATCCGATACCCATCACTTCCGGCACAACAATGGCAAACGGCACCATAAGAAGTCCAGCGATAGTGAGCCGCAGTAATACCGGACGGTGGTGGTGTCGCCCGGTGGTGTCGATCAGTTGTATAAAGGCCGCCGCCGCCACTCCGATAATGATCGCAATGGCAATGATCCAGGGGATTTCCAGCAGGGAGTTCATGGTCAGCGGCGGTACACTGAACGCTGGCTCTGAGCCATACGCGGCCTGGGTGACCACCGCTGCGGTAACGGATGCCAGGATGATGGGGGTAAAACCGGCGATGGTGTATTCCATCATCACCACTTCCATCGCGAAAATAACGCCTGAGATGGGGGTGTTGAAAGACGCGGAAATGGCGGCGGCGCAGCCGCAGGCGACCAGGGTCCGGATGCTGTTGTTGGGTAGCCGCATCCATTGCCCCATCAGGCTGGAGATAGCAGCGCCAAGATGCACGGCGGGGCCTTCCCGACCGGCGGATTGGCCGGTAACGACGGTGCCGACACCGGTGACGAACTGGACAAGCGCGCTGCGAACGGAAATATAGCCCTGATGGTAGTTCAGGCGTTCCATAACGTGCACGATGCCCACCTTGCGGTCGTGGGTTGCCAGGTTGTGCATCAGCAGGCCTAGCGCAACGGCACCCGCCAATGGCAGGATGGCGCGGGTAAGAATGTCCAACTCTTCAAACGACTCAGAACCGTCGCCAGGCAGGAAGTACTCAAGCGGCCATTCAATGGCCAGGCGAAACACCAGAATCACACCGCCGGTAAACAGGCCCGATAGCAATCCGAGCACAGCCAGTTGCGGCAAGGCGTCGACACCGGACAGCCGGCGTCGGAAAACCGGGATCAGATTTTCAGTGATCTTTTTTCTCAGTTTGCGCATGACCGCCGGTTTTCCAGGGACGAGTGGTTTCTTGACGATATTGTAACCAGCGCCGGTCGGGCTGCAATAAGTCATTGGTTTATCATGTTAGACTATGCGTGTTTTATGAACTCGATTTCAGCTGGAGAAACAGGTGATAAAAGTAGGCATTGTAGGTGGAACCGGTTATACCGGTGTTGAGCTCCTGAGGATTCTTGCGGTCCATCCGGATGTGATGGTGAGTTGCATTACATCGCGCTCGGAGGCCGGCATGCCGGTCGCCGATATGTATCCGAACCTTCGCGGCCACTACGACCTTGCCTTTTCCGAGCCGGACGTAAAGACGCTGGCAGCCTGTGATTTAGTCTTTTTCGCTACGCCTCACGGTGTGGCCATGCGCATGATGCCGGAACTGATGACTGCGGGAACCCGTGTTGTGGATTTGTCGGCGGACTTCCGCCTTCGGGACCTTGATGTCTGGGCCGAATGGTACGGTATGCCCCACGAAAGCGCCGAGTGGGCGGAGAAAGCGGTTTATGGCCTGCCGGAAGTGGTGCGGGACAAGATCCGCGCAGCACAACTTGTGGCTAATCCTGGCTGTTATCCCACAGCTGTCCAGTTGGGTTTTCTGCCGTTGCTGGAGAGCGGACTGGTCGATCCGTCGCGACTGATCGCGGATGCCAAGTCAGGTGCCAGTGGTGCGGGGCGTCAGGGCAAGATCGGCATGCTGCACGGTGAGGTGGGTGAGAGCTTCAAGGCCTACGGAGCATCCGGCCACCGTCATCTCCCGGAAATTCGCCAGGGTTTGTCGCAGGCGGCGGGTGTTGATGTTGGTGTTACCTTCGTGCCGCACCTGATTCCGATGGTCCGGGGAATCGAGGCGACTCTCTACGCGGAGCTCCGGAACCCCGCTGACTTTGACCGCCTCCAGTCGCTGTTTGAAGACCGCTTCCGGGATGAGCCTTTCGTGGACGTGATGCCTTTTGGCAGCCATCCGGAAACCCGCAGTGTTCGTGGTGCCAACAACTGTCGTATGGCCCTTCACCGGCAGGAGCAGAGCAACATTGTGATCGTTTCATCGGTCATTGATAACCTGGTGAAAGGTGCGGCAGGGCAGGCGGTCCAGAACATGAACATCATGTTTGACCTCAAGGAAACCCTCGGGCTGGAAGCGCCCGCGCTGCTACCATAGGCCTGACCGGTGAGCGAACACAGAAAACCCGCTGAAGAATACGTCGTTATCCGGCATCGCCCGGGTTACCGACTTCGCCGCAGCTTGATATTGCTGACGTTTTCCATCCTTGCTGCGGTGCTGGGGTATGTGACCGGTATGGCACAGGGTGGGTTCCGTTTTTCAACCGCCGAGGAGTCCCGCGACCTGTTGGAAGAGCAGGTTGAGGACCTTCGAGAACAAAACCGCGAGGCCAGCCAGCAACTGGTCAACCTGGAGCGGGGGCGAACCATAGATGCACAAGCGCTTAACCAGGCGAGAAGGAGCATCGTTGATCTGGAAACCCGGATCGCGTCACTGAAAGCGGACCTGACTTTCTATAAAAACATCATGGCGCCTTCGGAAACCAGTAAAGGGCTGCAGGTTGATCGGTTCGCGATGCAGCAGGGGCGCGAGGACGACACCTACGGTTTCAAGTTGGTGCTCACCCAGATTGGTGACAACAAGAGTTATATATCGGGCGTGGTCGCGGTGAACGTCATCGGCATGCGAAACGGAGACAAAGAAGTGATCGCGCTACGGGATTTGTCTGATGATATCGACGATTTGGGAGTCAAGTTCCGCTTCCGGTATTTTCAGGATGTAGAGGGGCTTTTGCGAGTGCCGGACGGTTTCAAGCCAGTAGAGTTGCAGGTGGTCGCCCGTGCTGAAGGCAGGAAATCGTCCCAGGCCGAACGAACTTTTGATTGGGATGAATTAACGGAGAACTGAAATGCTTGGCAAAAAGAAACAGAAACCAAGGCGGCCCGCGGGGCACTTCGATACGCTGGTCTCATCCCGCACGACGGTTAAGGGGGATGTGCATTTCTCCGGTGGGCTGCATGTTGATGGCACTATTCGCGGCCGGGTGGTTGCCGAAGAAGGCGGTGATGCGGTGTTGCGGTTGTCTGAAGTGGGCTCCGTGGAGGGTGACATTGTTGCCCCCCATGTAATCGTAAACGGTACGGTTCATGGCGATGTGTACGCATCGACGCACCTTGAACTGGCCGAAAAAGCCTCCATCCATGGCAACGTCTACTACAATCTGATCGAGATGGCCATGGGCGCGTCTGTCAACGGAAGCCTGGTTCATCAGAACGAGCCTGTAGGTTTGTTGAGCAGGGACAAACAGCCGGACGCTATTGGAGACGCTGTCTCGGAAGAAAAACCGGAGGAGAAAGAGTCGATGGGAGTGTCCGGCAAGGAATAGTTGATTGTTTTAGTCAGGAATATGATAATCAGACCAGATCTTTCTGTAACCGGAGGCGGACTTGAGTGTAGTTCAGCAACAAGCAATCACACCGCTGTTTTTCAGTGACAGCGCGGTATCCAAAGTACGGGAGCTGGTGGACGAGGAGGGTAACTCCGACCTCAAGCTTCGCGTGTTTGTCACCGGTGGCGGCTGTTCCGGTTTCCAGTATGGTTTCTCATTTGATGAGGCGCAGGATGAGGAAGACACTGTCATCGAAAGGGATGGCGTGATGTTGCTTGTGGATCCCATGAGTTACCAGTATCTGATCGGGGCAACCGTGGATTATCAGGAAGGGTTGCAGGGGTCGCAATTTGTCGTGCAGAACCCCAATGCCAGTTCTACGTGTGGCTGTGGTAGCTCTTTCTCGATCTGACGCGAATGTTCAGGCGTAGTACACCGCTCCCAGTATTCTTTTTCCTTCTGCTCCGGTCACTTCCGGAACATTTCCGGGCTTGCCGGAGAGAGTCTGGCTGGCTAGCCAGGCAAATGCGGCTGGTTCTACCCACTGTGGGTCCAGGCCAAGGTCATCTGTTGATGCAAGGCGGGCCGGGCTGCAGGTTCGCTGCAGCGCCCGCATCAGAATCCTGTTTTTAGCGCCGCCTCCACACGCAAATATCGTCGTTCCCGGTGATTGTGGCAACTGCTGCGCGACAGACACGGCCGTTAGCTCGAGAAGGGTGCGTTGTACGTCGGCGCCGGAGAGATCCGGGTGGCGGCGTAACTGAGTCTTGATCCACTCAAGATTGAACTTTTCGGTGCCGGTGCTCTTGGGTGGCTGGCGTGAAAAGTAGGCATCCGAAAGCAGGTCGCTTAGCAGCGCCTGATTGATTTCACCTTCCTCTGCCCATGCACCGTCTTCATCAAACGCGCGGCCTGTCTGATCCATGCACCACGCATCCATCAACGCATTCGCGGGGCCTGTATCAAAACCGGTGATTGGCTCATTGGTGTCCGCTGGAAGGTGGGTGATATTGGCGATGCCACCAAGATTCAGGATGCACCGGCTCTCGCCTGCACAACTAAAGAAGGCTTTATGAAATGCCGGCACCAGTGGAGCGCCTTCGCCGCCTGCCGCCAGATCCCGTCGTCTGAAGTCTGCCACCGTCGTGATGCCCGTTCGCTCAGTGATAACGGTGGGGTCGCCAATCTGCAGGGAGAAAGGTGCCGAACTATCAGGGTGGTGTCGCAGGGTCTGGCCGTGGCTGCCTATGGCATTAATGGACGAGGCCGGAAAGCCGGATTTGTCGATCACGGTCTTCGCTGCGAGGGCAAACAGTGAGCCGACGGCGTGATCAAGCTCGCCGACGTCGTCCGGCGTTCCCCGGTTCTGGCTGAGATTATACAGCCTTCGGCGTATGTCGTCTGGGTAGGTGGTGGTGTGGGTGGCATGCACCAGGATTGTTTGGCCGCTGAACGACACCAGTATGGCGTCAATGCCGTCCATGCTGGTGCCAGACATCAGTCCAATCCACGCTTTCATTCAGTTCACTCGTCAGCGGCCAGGGCTAGATGCTGGTAGTTCTGGCGGAACAGCTCGAACTTGGCAACTTGCTGCTCGGCAAATCCCTTGAAGAGGGCCATTTCTGACTTGGGCACTGGTTTCGCATCAGGGAGCTTAACCTTCCGCGAGTTTCTCGGGGAGCCGTTGATCCGGAATTCATAGTGCAGGTGGGGGCCGGTGACCATGCCGGAAGAGCCGACATGGCCAATGGTGTCGCCCTGCTTGACTTTGGTCCCATTCTTGATGCCTTTGCCGAGGCGGCTCATGTGGGCATAAAGGGTTGTAATGTTGTCGCCGTGCTTGAGAATGACCGTGCGGCCGTAGCCGCCTTTCCAGCCGGCAAACTGTACCCTGCCGTGCCCTGCTGCTTTTATGGGAGTACCTGGAGGCGCGGCGTAGTCAGTGCCCTCGTGCGGGCGAACGACATCCAGCACCGGGTGACGGCGTTGGAGGTTAAAGGAAGACGAGACGCGGGCATTGATAGGTGTGCGCAGGAACGCCTTGCGCATGCTGCTGCCATCCGGGCTGTAATAGTCGGTATCGCCGTTACTGTCGGTGTATTGCAGGGCAATGACCTCCTTGCCCTGATTGATAAAACGGGCAGACAGGATGTTGCCGGTATCGAACTTCTCACCGTCCAGATACAGTTCCTCATACACCACTTCGAACCGGTCACCCTTGCGGACATCGTATACGAAGTCGATGTTCCACCCGAAGATGCCGGCCATTTCCATGGCCAGTCTGTCACTCATGCCAGCTTCGCGCGCGGCCACATAGAGGGAGCCGTCAATAACGCCTGAGGCAAATGCTGGCTTAACGTCGGGCTCGCGGACCACGGTTTCGCCGGTAAAACCTTCCTCGGTCTTCTCAACGTGAAGGGTTTCCAGGAGATTGCGCTGAAGGTCGATGGCTGCGAGTTCGCCGGCATCATCGGTTGCAAAAGCGATGGTTTCGCCAGCGTAGAGCCGCTGAAGTTTATCGGCTTCGCCAGAGCCATGGATCACAGACAGCATAATACCGTCGTTAAAGCCGGCTTTGCCGAACAGGGATGAAAGTGTGTCGCCGGACTTGATCTTGTATTCCTGCCATTGCAACTCCGGCTCGCTGACCTCAGCCATGGCTGCAGCGGTGTCCAGTGCCCCGGGTAGCTGAGTCTCATTGCTGATGGATGCCAGTTCAGATGCTGCCGTTGCCTTGTCTTCAGACATCTTGTCGGCGGCGGGCTGCTTGCTCGGGCGCGGAGATGGCGTGCCTGACTCCTTGACGGTGCCTTCGTCGAGATCCAACGAATAAGCCATTCTGTTGGCTTCTACATCGGCGCTGGGGCTCATCAGAATAGCGGCTGCGATGACAACACTGGTCGCCGCAGCAATGGTGATATGGGTTTTTGGAAACATTTTCAGCACGTGTCGCATCCGTTTTAATCGGTATTCCGGCAGGTTGTACTACCTAATTAAAGCTGTTGTTCAAGTATAGTCCAACAGATTACCGTATAAAATGCGCTCAGGACAGCATCAAACATTACCGTTACCGGCATGCGGGCCGGATTTTTGAGGCCGGGATTGTTATAATGCCGGGCCTTAAATACGCGGCTTTGTTCGAAAACTGAGCAGGTACACTTTAACAAGGGTGCTGGTAACGCACAGATTTCTTTTGTAGATCTCTGTAACTGTCGTCCGGCCCAAATGATCAGAATTGAGGATGTGTGGTACATGGCATCTATTGATGAGGCACTGGCCGTAATCAAGCGCGGCATGGATGAGTTGATCCCCGAGGAAGGGTTGATTGAGAAGCTCCGAGAGGGGCGCCCTCTCAGGATAAAAGCCGGATTCGATCCCACGGCCCCTGATCTCCACTTAGGCCATACGGTTCTGATCAACAAACTGCGACAGTTCCAGGATCTGGGACATGAGGTGATCTTCCTTATTGGAGATTTCACCGGAATGATTGGTGACCCCACTGGTAAGAGTGCAACTCGTCCGCCTCTGACCGAGGCGCAGGTTGCCGCCAACGCCATTACCTATAAAGAGCAGGTGTTCAAGATCCTGGATCAGGAAAAGACGCGAGTGGTGTTTAACTCTGACTGGATGAGCAAGCTCTCTGCGGCTGACATGATTCGTCTGGCGGGGCAATATACGGTTGCCCGTATGCTCGAGCGCGATGATTTTACCAAGCGCTACCGTGCCGAGCAGCCCATCGCCATCCATGAGTTCCTGTATCCACTGGTTCAGGGGTACGACTCGGTCGCCCTCGAGGCGGATGTGGAACTGGGTGGAACGGACCAAAAGTTCAATTTGTTGATGGGGCGTATTCTCCAGAAGCACTATGGCCAGAAGCCGCAGGCTGTATTGACCATGCCTTTGCTGGAAGGGCTGGATGGTGTCCAGAAGATGTCAAAGTCACTGGGCAATTATGTGGGCGTTAATGATTCGCCGGGTGAAATGTACACCAAGTTGCTGTCCATGCCGGATGATCTACTGTGGCGTTATTTCGAGCTGCTGAGTTTTCGGCCGTTGGCGGAAGTGGGTGAATTTCGCGCCGCGGTTTCCGAAGGTGCAAATCCCCAGGACTACAAAAAGCTGTTGGCGGAAGAAATTATCACGCGCTTCCATGACGCAGACGCTGCAGCGACGGCCCACAAATCCGCTGGTAACCGGGTGGGTCTGGGTGAAATACCCGAGAACGTGCCGACTATCGAGGTTTCCCTCGCCGGGCAGGAGCAGTTGCCTGTCGCTACAGTGCTTCGTCTGGCAGGGTTGGTGAAGAATGGGGCCGCTGCCAGAGATGTACTTGGGCGTGGTGCTGTCTTTATTGATGGCGAGAAGCACGAGGGGGATCGTTTCTTTAATCTGGGCGACGACTGCGTTGTACAGGCGGGTAAGAAGAAGATTGCCCGTGTAGTGATCACGGATTGATCGATAAGTAAGGTTTTTGAGAAAATATTGAAAACCGCGTTGACAGTCCGACTGAGCTCTGTAGAATACGCATCTCTTTCGAGGGGCA
>PBRG01000114.1 GCA_002726615.1 Marinobacter sp. | reverse complement strand
CAGAAGTGGTTTTGTACGACCGCCTGGTGTCGCCGGAAATCCTGTCACTTATTCCCGAATCCGCCGAACGTATTCATGTGGGCAAGCAGCGTGCTAACCACACCTTGCCTCAGGATCAGATCAACAGCCGCCTGGTGGAGCTCGCCCGTGGGGGACGCAAGGTGGTGCGACTCAAGGGCGGTGACCCCTTTATTTTTGGCCGTGGCGGCGAGGAGATTGAAACCCTCGCAGCGGCCGGCGTGCGCTTCCAGGTGGTGCCCGGGATTACCGCAGCTTCCGGATGCGCGGCCTACGCTGGCATTCCGCTCACGCACCGGGACCACGCCCAGTCGGTTCGGTTTGTGACTGGCCACCTGAAGAACGACACCTGTGACCTGCCTTGGAAGGATTTCGTTCAGAATAACCAGACCCTGGTGTTCTACATGGGCCTGGTGGGGCTACCGATTATCTGCCAACAACTGGTTGCCCACGGTATGTCTCCGGAGATGCCGGTAGCGCTCGTTTCAAGGGGAACAACGCCGCACCAGCAGGTGGTGACGGGGGACCTGACAAACATCGTGGAAAGGGTGGAGAAGAATGCCGTGCCTGCCCCCACGCTGGTCATCATCGGCAACGTGGTGACCTTGAGAAGCAGGCTCGACTGGGTCGGGGGCTGAAATCAGCCCCGACGCTTCGGCAGAACGTCCTTCAGCTTTTCCCGCATATCGCGCAGGGCCTTTTCAGTGCTCTCCCAGTCAATGCAGGCGTCGGTCACGGACACACCGTATTTTAGGTCAGCCAGGTTTTCGGGAATCGACTGATTGCCCCAGTTCAGATTACTTTCCACCATCAAGCCCTGGATGGACTGGTTGCCCTCAACGATCTGGTGGGTAATGTCCTGCAGGACCAGCGGCTGGATGGCTGGGTCCTTGCTGGAATTGGCGTGGCTACAATCCACCATGATCGACTGGCGCAGTTTGGATTTCTCCAATGCCTGCTCACACAGGGCAACGCTGACTGAGTCATAGTTGGGCTTGCCACCGCCGCCGCGCAGAACCACGTGGCCGTAGTTGTTGCCCCGGGTACGGATGACTGCGACTTTGCCCTGCTGGTCAATACCCAGGAAGCTGTGGGGATGAGAGACCGATTTCATGGCATTAACCGCAACATCCAGGCTGCCGTCGGTACCGTTCTTGAAGCCAATGGCCATGGAAAGGCCGCTGCTCATCTCCCGGTGTGTCTGGGATTCAGTGGTGCGCGCGCCAATGGCGGACCAGGAGATCGTATCCTGCAGGTATTGCGGGGAGATAGGGTCCAACGCTTCCGTGGCGGTTGGCAGTCCCAGCTCGGAGATGTCGAGAAGCAGACGACGACCAATGTGCAGGCCCTGCTCGATGTCAAAGGTGTCGTTGAGGTGCGGGTCGTTAATCAGGCCCTTCCAACCTACGGTGGTGCGGGGCTTTTCGAAATATACCCGCATAACGATGAGCAGGGTATCGCTGACTTCGTCTGCAAGTTTCTTCAGCTTGGCGGCGTATTCCCGGGCAGCTTCGACATCATGAATGGAGCAGGGGCCCACCACCACAAACAGGCGATGGTCCTTGCCGTCCATGATGTCATAGATGGCCTTTCGGCCTTTCTCCACGGTTTCCGCGGCCTTGCCGGAAAGTGGCATCTCCTGCTTGAGCGCTTCAGGGGTAATTAAAGGTTCCTGACTCGCCACATTCAGATTCTCTAGTTTGGTGCCCGACATTCTGTTGTCATCCCCGTCGCATAAAACATGACTGGCCGGCGCTTAGTTGCGGTAAACCCCGGCGAGTTGGTTATACTGCGTTATTTGATGAACCTTTTCAACGCTTCTGACGCGCGGGGAACGGATGCAGCAGAGCACGCAGACAAAGCGCAAGGTACTGTCCCGGAAACAGGTCGTAAAGAGGATTGGGGACGTGCTCTCAGGCATTCGTGTACCCGATCTTCCCTATCCTGCAGGCAAGGTAGCTGCAGACACGGCCAGCGACTGGCGGCCACTGTTGCTGTCCTGCTGGACGGAGCAGCGGGATGAGCCCGTCACCCGCGTTATCCGCTCGGTCTCTTTGACCTGGTCGGTCAGGCAGATTAATTCCGCCTATGTGGCGGACCGAATTATGGATGTGTTTCTCCAAACCAGCGGTCTCCATCCCGAACTGGCCCTGCGAATTGCCCGCCTTCGGTTCTTTTTCGCCTGGCGAATGAACCTGGAGGGTGCCGAAGCGCTCAACGATACCATCGTGCACTGGCTTGATAGCCTGCAGAACTGTAGGGGATGGAGTGGTTCTGGCGGGCGCTCAGGGAGAGCCCTTCTGGACCAGCTGGATTCGCTGACCATAGCGGTTTCAGGCTGTTTTGATTCCGGGGACGTCGGGCCGGTTATCGAGTTCTGCCGTCAGTGGGAAGAGGATGCCGGAAAGCGTGAACAGCAGAATGAGCGTTTACGTCAGCGGTTATTGGAAACAGAACAGGGAGCCGCCCGCCAAAGGAAGGCGGAACAGACGGCGAGGGCGCTGGTGGGCCGAGCCCTCCAGAATCGTCAACTGCCGCAAGCCGTGGTTCGGTTTATCTTTGATCACTGGTTTGCCCTGATCAAACAGATCGTCTGGCAGGAAGGCAGCGAGGGCGACAATTGGCGGCATGCCAGCAAACTATTGGAATGGCTGGTCTGGATCGGCGATCCGGCACTTTCCGACAAGGACAGGAACCGCCTTTACACGGTAGGGGAGCAGATTGGCGACCGGATCAGCGATGTCTGGAATCGCGTCAATGGAAAACCCCTGGATGATGTGGCGCTGCAGGGCGTCCAGTCGGTTATGGTGGATCGTCTGAGGGGCGAAACACCCGAGTTGGTGTCCGCATTGCCGGAGGACGATCGTTTCTCATGGGATTCTTCCTGGTTGTCGCTTTCCACACCGCCTGAAACCGAGTTTGAGCCCTTGCTGGGGGACTGGTTTGTGGAAGGCGAGGGCGCCGCGGAGCGACGTCGGTTTTTCTTCGCCCTGCTGCCGGATACCTGCGAAGTGCTTTGGACCAATGGTGCCGGGGTCAAGCTGGGGCTGATGCCCTGGTCAAGGTTCTCCGCGGCTCTCGATAGCGGCACCCTGCGACCAATGCCACCTTTAACCCCTTTTGGGCAGGTACTGGCAGAAACCATTACCTCGTTATCCGTGGTGCTTGAACGTCAGACGTTGCAGCGGGAAGAAGCCGCCAGGGAGGCGAGAGCGCGGGCAGAATCCTTGCGTCGGGAAAAGGCAGAAGCAGAGCAATTGCGCCAACAGGAGGAAGCCGCCAGGCTGGCCGAACTCGCGAGGCAGAAGAAAGAGGCGGACGATCGACGCGTCGCTGACAAAGAAGCCGAACAGCAGCGCCTGTTGCTAGAGCGGGAAACCGCTGCGAGGGAACTGGTAGAAGGCATCAAGCTGGGCGGTTGGATCGTCGAGGAAAGCACTGGTGAGGGCAAGGACGCCGCTCGCCTGAAGCTGGCTGTACGGATCAATGCATCCCGTAAGTTGGTGTTTGTGGACCGGCTGGGACTTAATCGTCGCGAATTCCTGGTGGATGAGCTTGTGGATCACGTGGTGATGGGCCGGGTACGCGTTCTGGGAAGCTCCGCAGATTTTGATGACGCCCTGTCACGGGTGGTCGGCCGAATCAGGGTTGGTCGAAACTGATCGGATAAAACAGTATCGGATAAATGATCATGAGCGATATCGATTACAGGTTTGGCGACTATGACGATGCTCCGGAATCCGGGGATAATCGTTCTGAATACCGGCTGACGGCGAGTGCAAGTGTGACCCTGGAGCTGGAATCACCGATTCCGGAGGCCCAAGGTGATCAGTCTGGACGGACGCTGGTATCACGCACCCGCGATGTCTCCGCCCGTGGAATCCGGTTGACGACCGCAGAACCGGTAATCCGAGGTGCGCTGCTTCCCGCCTGGGTCACCCTGGACGATGATAATGAGCCGTTCGGTCTGATGGCGGAGGTTGTCTGGTGTCGAGCAAGCACTGAAACCAGTTGGTTGGTGGGACTTCAGATACTGGAGTCGGATGACACATCGTTTCTGGAGTGGGTGGAAGCTGTCGCAAAGGCGATGTCAGAGGGGTGAATCGCCCCGGCAAGGCCCGCAAGCCCTGCCGGGAAAAGCTGGTGGGTTCAGTCTTCCAGCTCGCCCATGCCGGTAATGTTGAAGCCGGCGTCAACGTACATGATTTCACCGGTAATGCCGCTGGCCATGTCGGAACACATGAAAGCAGCGGCGTTACCCACTTCGTCAGTGGTCACGTTGCGGCGAAGCGGTGCCCGCCTGGCGTTCTCGGCCAGCATACGGCGGAAACTCTTGATACCAGAGGCCGCCAGAGTCTTGATCGGCCCCGCTGAGATGGCATTCACCCGAATACCATCACGTCCCAGGCTGCCGGCCATATAGCGAACGTTCGCCTCGAGGGAAGCCTTGGCCAGGCCCATGACGTTGTAGTTCTGCAGCACTTTTTCGGCACCCAGGTAGCTGAGGGTCAGCAGGGAGCTGTTTTCATGCATCATCTTGCGACCAGCCTGGGCCAGGGCAACAAAGCTGTAAGAGCTGATGTCGTGGGCGATGCGGAAGCCTTCCCGCGTGGTGACGTCCACATAGTTGCCATCCAGCTCGTTGGCTGGGGCGTAGCCCACAGAATGGACAATAATATCGATATCGTCCCAGTGCTTGCCCAGCTCAGTAAACACGGCTTCTATTTCGTCATCGCTGGCGACATCGCATGGAAAAATCAGCGAACTGCCCCAGCCTTCGGCAAATTTCTCTACCCGGGACTTGAGCTTTTCATTCTGGTAGGTGAATGCCAACTCGGCGCCCTGCTTGGCAAAGGCTTCCGCGATGCCATAAGCGATGGAGTGTTTGCTTGCAACGCCGACAATCAGTGCTTTTTTGCCACTGAGTAATCCCATAACGATTCTCCCTGTGTTTCAGTTTAAGGCATTATCCATGAACCGCAGCGGTGCGGGTAACGCTCAATTGGTCGTAGTGATCGGGCGTGGCCTGTAGCTGCCCTCTATTGGCTGTAGAACAGGGCCGCCCCAAGCAGTTCACGGGTGTAATCGTGCTTTGGTGTATTGAATATCTCGGCGGCATCGCCGTATTCCACGACCCGACCGTTCTTCAGTACCAGCAATTTATGGCTCAGCGCCCGGACCACGGCCAGATCGTGGCTGATAAACACATAGCTTAGACCATATTTGTCCTGTAGATCCCGTAGCAGGTTAATCACCTGCTTTTGCACGGTCCGGTCCAGGGCAGAGGTGGGTTCGTCCAGAATGATGAGCTCGGGCTGCAGTACCAGCGCCCGGGCAATGGCGATGCGTTGGCGCTGGCCACCCGAGAATTCATGGGGATAGCGGTGACGGGCCTGTGGGTCGAGGCCGACGTCTGTGAGCGCCTGTATCACTCTCCGGTCCTGTTCTTCGGGTGTCGCCGGTACGTGTATCTCCAAGCCTTCCCGCACTATTTCGGCGACTGACATCCGCGGGCTAAGGCTGCCGAACGGGTCCTGGAAAACGATCTGGATACGGCTGCGCCATGGCCGGAACTGTTTCTGGTCGAGCGCGCCAAGTTCTTCACCGCTAAGCCGAATGCTGCCGCGACTGGAGGTGAGTTTCAGCAGGGCGTGGCCGATGGTGGTCTTGCCGCTTCCGCTTTCACCAACAATACCCAGGGTTTCGCCTTCGGAGAGCGAGAAGCTGACGTCGTCGACTGCCTGAAACCACGACTGAGGCCGACCAAGCAGGCTTTTGCGGGTGACGAAGCGAACATCAAGATTGCTCACATCAAGCAGCGACCTGTTGTCGACCATGATGCCCGACGGCGAGGCCGGAGGTTCTGCGTCCAGCAAGCGCCGGGTATAGGCATGCTGTGGGGCTTCAAACAGCTGCGCTGTCGGCGCCTCCTCGATCAGTTGGCCCTGTTCCATCACCACGACATGGTCTGCGTAGCGCCGAACGATGGATAAGTCGTGGGTAATCAGCAAAATCGCCATGCCCAGTTTGTGTTGCAGGTCTTTCAACAACTCCAGTACCTGCTTCTGGACGGTGACATCAAGGGCTGTTGTGGGCTCGTCTGCGATCAGCAGGTCCGGCTCGTTGGCGAGGGCCATGGCAATCATCACCCGCTGCTTCTGGCCGCCGGAGAGCTGATGAGGGTAGCTCGTCAACCGCTCCTCAGGCGAGGGAATGCCGACCAGTTCCAATAGCTCCACGCAACGGTCACGGGCCTGTGGGCCGCGCAGCCCCTTATGCAGGGCGAGGGTTTCGCTGATCTGCTTTTCCACTGTGTGCAGCGGATTGAGCGAGGTCATTGGCTCCTGGAAAATCATGCTGACATGACGACCGCGGATCTGTCGAAGGCGTTTCTGACTGGCCTTCAACATGTTCTCTCCCTGGAAAAGGATGGCGCCGGACGGATAGCTGGCGTGGCGTTCGTCGAGCAGCCGGAGAATAGACAGGGCGGATACGGACTTCCCGGAACCGCTTTCTCCCACCAGAGCGACAGTTTCACCATTGTCGATGCTCAGCGATAATTGATCCACAGCCTGAATGGTGTCATCAAAACGTATGGACAGATCCCGGATTTCCAGCAGTTTCGACATATCAGTTCTTTCTCGGATCGAAGGCATCACGCACGGCTTCACCGACAAACACCAGCAGCGTCAACATGATGGACAGGGACACAAACGCCGATATACCCAGCCACGGGGCATGGAGGTTGGATTTCCCCTGCGCGATCAGCTCGCCCAGGGAGGGTGACCCGGACGGTAGGCCAAAGCCCAGGAAGTCCAGCGACGTCAGCCCGGTAATCGCGCCGGTCAGGATGAACGGTAGAAAGGTGAGGGTGGCCACCATGGCATTGGGGAGGATATGGCGGAACATGATTTTTCGGTTACCCAGCCCCAGGGCCCTCGCAGCCTTCACGTATTCGAAATTACGGGCGCGCAGGAATTCCGCGCGAACCACGTCCACCAACCCCATCCAACTGAACAACAGCATGATGCCCAGCAGCCACCAGAAATTGGGTTGCACGATACTGGACAGGATAATCAGCAGGTAGAGCACTGGAAGCCCGGACCAGACTTCGATAAACCGCTGCCCCAGTAGATCAACCTTGCCGCCGTAGTAGCCCTGGATAGCACCCACAACCACACCCACGATGCAGCTGAGAATGGTTAGTACGAGCCCAAAGAGTACGGAAATGCGGAAACCATAAATCACCCGCGCGGCCACATCCCGACCCTGGTCATCGGTGCCGATCCAGTTTTCAGCGCTGGGGGGGGCCGGCGACGGTACCTCAAGGTTATAGTTCGTGGTGTTGTAACTAAAACGAATGGGTGGCCAGATCATCCAGCCGTTTGCCTCGATTTCATCGGCAATAAACGAATCGCGATAGTCCGCTTCGGTGGGCAGAAACCCGCCGAACGTTTCCTCGGGCACACTTTCCACGATCGGAAAGTAAACATCCCCTTTGTAATAGGCAACCAGCGGTACGTCATTCGCAATCACCTCGGCGATGAGCGAGAGCCCGAAGAGGGCCAGGAATATCCACAGGGACCAAAAACCACGACGGTTATTGCGGAAGTTGCGAAGCCGCCTTTGCTGGATAGGAGAGAGCGTTACCATGCCTACGACCCCTCTCGGCTTTCGAAATCAATGCGGGGGTCCACCAGAACGTATGTGATATCGCTGATCAGTTTCAGTACCAATCCCATAAGCGTAAAGATATAGAGGGTGCCGAATATCACCGGATAATCCCGATTCAAGGCCGCCTCAAAGCCCAGTAGTCCAAGGCCATCCAGGGAGAAAATCACTTCAATCAGCAACGAGCCAGTGAAGAATAACGACACAAGCACGCCGGGAAGGCTGGCAATGACAATCAGCATGGCGTTGCGGAACACATGCCCGTAAAGCACCTGTTTCTCTTCCAGACCCTTGGCTCTGGCGGTCACCACATACTGCTTGCTGATCTCATCAAGGAAGGAATTCTTGGTCAGCAGGGTGAGGGTGGCGAAGCCGCCGATGACATTGGCCGTGACAGGCAACGCCAGGTGCCAGAAATAATCACCGATTTTCTGGTACCAGTTGAGTTCATCGAAGTTGGACGAGGTCAGCCCCCGTAGCGGAAACCAGTCCAGATAACTGCCCCCAGCGAACAGGACAATCAACAGTATCGCAAACAGGAAGCCTGGTATGGCGTAGCCCACCACGATGGCGGAACTGCTCCAGACATCGAATCGCGATCCGTCGGTGACGGCCTTGCGGATACCGAGGGGGATCGAGATCAGGTAGATAATCAGGGTAGACCACAATCCCAGGGAGATGGACACCGGCATTTTGTCCAGAATCAATTCGATCACCGAGCGGTCCCGAAAAAAGGACTCGCCAAAATCAAAGGTGGCATAATCGCCGAGCATTTTCAGGAATCGCTCATGGGCCGGCTTGTCGAAGCCGTACATAACCTCTATCTCTTTGAGAAGCTCGTCCGGCAGGCCTCGGGAACCGCGGCTGTCGCCACTTGATGAAGTAACCTCACCACCGGAACCGCCGCCGCTGGCCCTGGCGAGGGCACCGCCACCGTGCCCTTCCGTTTCGGCAATCAACTGCTCAACGGGACCGCCAGGGGCGGCCTGAACAATCACGAAGTTGAGCAGCATGATCCCGAGTAACGTGGGGATAATCAGCGCCAGGCGCCTGAGGATATAACTGCCCATTCAGCGGAACTCCGTCAAGGTTGTGTCAGAGATCTGCGTCATTGGTCAGTGCTTTCTACCCACCAGTTGTTAACGTCCACACCGTTTTTGGGAACCGTCTCCGGCCGCTGCAGGAACGACCAGTAGGCGATCCGATCCTTGGGCAGGTACCAGTTTGGCACCACGTAGTGTCCGTGCAGCAGAACCCGGTCCAGCGCACGCGTACGGTGAACAAGCTCCTCCCGGGTAGGCGCCTGAATCACCAGGTTGACCAATTCATCAACCACCGGGCTGTTGACCCCCATATAGTTGCGCGAGCCCTTCACATCGACATTGGAGGAATGCCAGTATTCACGCTGCTCGTTGCCGGGGGAGTCGGACTGGCCGATGCCCTGGACCGTCATGTCGTAGTCGAACTCGCGAAGGCGCTGTATGTACTGGTTGGTATCCACCAGACGCACGGAAACATCGATGCCCAGCCTCTCGAGGTTGTTCTTGAAGGGCAGCACCACCCGTTCGAAGGTTTTCTGAAAGAGCAGGATCTCGAACGCCAGGGGGGCCCCGGTTTCCCGATTCACCATGATGCCATCCCTGACCTCGTAACCAGCCTCTCGTAATAACGTCAGCGCTTTACGGAGATTGTCGCGGAGCCCACCTTTACCCGCCGTGGAAGGCGGCTGATACGCTTCATTGAAAACGTCGTCGGGCAATTGATCGCGATAGGGTTCGAGGATCTCGAGTTCGCGTCCTTCGGGCAGGCCGGACGACGCCAGTTCGCTGTTCTCGAAGTAGCTTGAGGTGCGGGTGTATTGCCCGAAGAAAAGGTTTTTGTTGGCCCATTCAAAGTCGAACGCGTAAGCCAGCGCCTCCCTTACACCAGGGTCACTGAAAACCTGGCGGCGGGTGTTCATTGCGAAGGCCTGCATGCCGGCGGGGCGGCCATGCTCGACGGCCTCGGTTTTCACCTTGCCGGAGTCGAACTGGGTGCCGGTGTAGGCCGTGGCCCAGTTCTTGGCCGAGGATTCTACTCGAAAATCGAAATTACCGGCACGGAAGGATTCAAGGGCGACGGTGTCGTCTTTGTAGTAGTCATAGTGTATTTCATCGAAATTAAACCGTCCCTTGCGTACTCCGATGTTCCTGGCCCAGTAATCCTCCACCCGTTTGAAGGTGATGGAGCGACCCGCCTCGAAGTCGCCAATGCGATATGGACCGCTGCCAACGGGCGGTGTCAGACCGTTGTCGCCAAATTCGCGATCTTTCCAGTAATGGCTTGGAAGCACGGGCAGTTGGCCGAGAATCAGTGGCAGTTCGCGGTTGTTGGTGTCACCAAACTCGAAGCGGATAGTTTGGTCGTCTTCGATGATTACCTCGGACACGTCTGCATAATAGTTGCGATAGAAAGGGTGGCCTTCGGTGGTCAGGACATCGAACGAGAACTTCACGTCCTTCGCGGTAATGGGTTCACCATCCTGGAACCGGGCTTCATCACGGAGATGAAAGGTAACGTAACTGCGGTCTTCCGGGGTTTCAATGGACTCGGCAATCAGGCCATACGCGGAAAAAGGTTCGTCCGCCGACGGTTCCATCAGCGTATCGTATAGGTATGTGTTAATGCCCGCCGCGGCTACACCGCGAATAACGAAAGGGTTAAAGGTGTCGAATCCATTGGCCACCACGGCCATTCGAAGGACGCCGCCCTTGGGTGCCCCGGGGTTAACGTAGTCAAAGTGTGGGAAACCTTCGGCGTATTGGGTGTCGCCGTGCATGGCAATGCCGTGTCTCGCCTCCGGCTCGGCTGAAGCAGATTGCCATGGAAGGAGAGCCATGGCGGTAACGGTAAAAACACTAATGA
The DNA here is from genome assembly GCA_002726615.1 of Marinobacter sp. Classification (GTDB taxonomy): domain Bacteria; phylum Pseudomonadota; class Gammaproteobacteria; order Pseudomonadales; family Oleiphilaceae; genus Marinobacter. Next base: position 4,348 of record PBRG01000114.1, on the reverse strand, counting down.
GGGATGAGGCTTTCCGTGTTCTTGTCATAGATCTCGCACGTTTCCGGTTCAGACTCAGGGGCTGTTTCTTATGTCGACATAGAGTACCAGACTTTGCCCGGGCTGAAGATAACGGGAGGTGTTGAGGTCGTTCCAGCTTGCGATGTCTCTCACATTAACTGCAAAGCGGCTGGCGATGGTTGACAGGGAATCGCCTTTGCGGACCTGATAGCCCACTTTGCGCACCATGCCTTTGCCACGATTGTTGCTGGCCAGCATGGCAGGCTGCTTGGATTTCGACCAGATGACCAGTTTCTTGCCGGGCATCAGCGGGTCACCGGGGGCCATGCCGTTCCAGGACGCCAGCTGACGGACGGACACCCGGTGTTCGCGGGCGATATCCCAGAAGGTGTCCCCGGAGCGGACCTTGTAGTCAACCCGAGTACCGTTGCTGTTCTTGCCGCTCCGCTCCTGTTTCCTGGCGAGTCGTTCACTGGCACTCAGGGAATAAGTGCCCGCCTGTTCGGCAGCGGAGGGAATCATCAGCCGTTGGCCGATGCGGATGATGTGACTGTCGAGGTTGTTGACCTGTTGTATAACCGACGGCGTGGTGGAATAGCGTCTGGCAATGGTGCTCAGCGTATCGCCGGATTTCACCTTGTAGTTCCGCCAGGAAACGCGTTTCGCCGGATCCATACCCTTGAGGGCCGTGGCGAAGTTTTCAGCGTGCTCACGGGGGATTAGCAGTCGGTGGGGGCCATCCGGTGACGTCGCCCAGCGATTGTAAGAGGGGTTGAGCAGGTAAATCTCGTCGATATCGACACCAGCCAGTTCCGCTGCCTGTGCCAGATCGAGCTGTGAACCGGTGTCCACTACTTCAAAGTAGGGCTCGTCGTCCAGCTGAGGCAGCTCAATGCCATAAGCCTGTGGATCATCGAAGATCTTCGCCAGGGCGATCAGTTTGGGGACGTAATGGCGGGTCTCCCGAGGCAGGTCGAGGGACCAGTAATCCGTTGGCTCATTACGCTTACGGTTGCGGCGCATGGCGCTGGAAACCGTGCCGCCACCGCTGTTATAGGCCGCAAGCGCCAGCATGTAGTCGCCATCGAATCGCGTTGCCAGTCGATCAAGGTAGGTCAGCGCCGCATCGGTGGCGGCAACGATATCGCGGCGATCATCATGCCACCAGCTTTGGGTCAGACCAAAATACTTGCCTGTTGAGGGAATGAATTGCCACAGGCCAGCAGCACGACCGTGAGAGTAGGCAAACGGATCAAAGGCACTCTCCACCACTGGCAGCAGAGCCAGTTCCGTGGGTAGTCCGCGTTTTTCGGCTTCGGACAGAATATAGTGCAAGTAGCGGCTGCCACGATCAACGACTCGATCAATGTACCGTGGATGCTTTTTGTACCAGTTCAATTGCGCCTGGACCCTGGGCTCGCTGGCGTCATGATCCAGCTTAAATCCTGCCCGCAGGCGGTGCCACAGGTCGGGAGTAGCATCATTCTCTTCCGCGATCTTCTGGTCGGGCTCGTCCAGCTTTTCTCTGGCGTCTTCCGCGGTTTTCTTGAGCGTTGGGTCGATGGCGTCGTCGAGCTTTGTTCGGGACGCGCGGCCCGTTGGGTCGTCATCAGGTGAGGACTCTATCGCCTCTTTTAGCTCGTCGTCTCCGGCCGCCACGGTCAGTTTTTCCGAGGCGAGTACGTCACTTGATGAAGACTCTTTAAAAGGATCAAGAGCGCTGCAGCCACTGGCAAGTGCGCCAAGGAGAAACAGGGTGGAGAATCGCGAGACCGTCATATGACTACTTCCGGTGGCTGGTCGAAGCCGGGATGGACTGTATGAAAACCCGGCATATTTAATGAGTTATGACACAAAAGTTACACGGATTCTATTGGAACGCTTTTCAGAGGGTCAACAAGACTCGCGTTACGTCATTGATAGAAATTGTTACCTACCTCTAGCGCGTTTCCTTTAAAACGTATCCTTGCCGTGCCTTGTTGCTGCGAACACGTCGTTGTCCGATTCAACGGCCAGGCCCGCTTTCTGTGCATATTGGTGCGCGGCGGCGACTACTGCCTCATCGTCCCAGCGCAGGAATGGGTTCAGTCGCTTCTCTTCACCGAGGATGGATGGAACGGTGGGCATGCCATCGTCCCGACGTTTCTGGCAGCGGGCCTCGAATTCCCTGAGCAGCTCGTCGTCCGGTAGCCAGTGACGAGCGAATTTGAGGTTGGCCAGAGTGTATTCATGAGCACAGTACACGGCCGTGTCGTCTGGCAGGCCCCGCAGGCTTTCCAGTGAGCGTTTCATTTGCTCCGGAGACCCTTCGAACAGGCGCCCGCAACCGCATACAAACAGGGTGTCGCCACAAAACAGGACCGGACGGTCGTTGACACGCACGTCGGTGTAATAGGCAATATGGTCAAGTGTGTGCCCGGGTACACCGAGCACATCGAATGTGAGCTGTTGCCAGACCACCTCATCGCCGGGGTGTACTTCGCTGGTGGCGCCCTTGAAGGGAGAATTCGCCGGGCCGATGATCCTGCATTCGGATACTGTTCCGGCAAGTTTGCTCACGCCGCCCACGTGATCGGGGTGGTGGTGGGTCACCAGAATGGTGTCCAGTTGCAGTCCGTTGTCTGCCAGGAATTCGATGACCGGCTCCGCCTGCCCGGGGTCCACGATCAATGCCTTGCGGTCCTCACTGTTGGACAGGCACCAGATGTAGTTGTCATTGAAGGCTGGAATAGCGTTAATGGTCAGCATAGGCTCCACATGTGTGATACGAGTGTGACTGTTATCATAGTGTATTAATCCCGGTGTCCCAACACCGGAGAAACAAGCCAGGGGAACGCAGCAATGAGCCCAGCAGGTGACGTTGACTATTCCGCCCGACATGGCAGCTTCGAGAGCTGGTTCCAGACGCCCCTGGGCCGTTCGCTATTGGCCGATCAGCGTGCATGCGTTGAGCACCATGTTCGCGCCCTGTCCGGAGCGAGGCAGTTGCAGGTTGCAGTCAGCCATCGCCTGCCACTGGCCAGCGGAACTGATTTTGCCCAACGTGTTCTGACGACGCCGAACTGGCAGTCATCCATTCCCGACGGTGTGGCGGTCTGCGATGCCGACGAGTTACCTTTTCCCGGTGATTCCATGGATCTGGTAATCCTCCACCACACGGCAGATTTCTCACCGCATCCCCACCAGGCGCTGCGAGAGGCCTCCAGGGTGCTTAGGGGGGAGGGCATGATGGTTCTGATTGGATTCAATCCGTTTAGTCTATGGGGCCTGCGGAAATTGGTTTCCAGGCATAGTGAGGGCCCCTGGGGTGGTCGTTTTTTGATGAAGGGGCGCATGGAAGACTGGCTCCGACTACTGGATTTTTCCGTCGAGTCATCGGGTTCCTCGTTTTTCCAGGTGCCGCTTCAACGGGCGGTTCTCGCGGAGCGCAGGGGCCTGATGGAAAGGTTGTGCGGAAACCGTTTCCTGCCGGTGGGGGCTTATTACTGTATCCTTGCCAAAAAGCGCGTTTATTCCAGATTACAACGTCGGCCAACCTGGCAAGGACAGAAAGTCACCGCCCTGCCAGGAAGGGGCGCAGTGGGGGCATCGCGTGGCTACCCGGGGCACCCCGAAAATGGTCGGTGCGCCATATTGAAACACAAGCATGTCGAGGAGTATTGATGGCCGGAAAGGTTGTTCTCTATACCGATGGGGCCTGCAAGGGTAACCCCGGACCAGGAGGCTGGGGCGTTGTTCTGCGGTACGGCGATGCCAACAAGATGCTGCACGGCGGTGAGGCGAATACAACCAACAATCGCATGGAGTTGATGGCTGCAATACAGGGTTTGAAAGCACTCAGGCGCGCTTGCGACGTAGAGCTCTATACCGATTCCCAGTATGTCCGCAAGGGCATCACCGAATGGATGACGGGCTGGAAACGAAATGGCTGGAAAACAGCCGCGAAAAAACCGGTCAAGAATGAAGATCTGTGGCGGGAGCTGGACGACGAGGTGGCTCGCCACAAGGTCAATTGGCACTGGGTGAAGGGGCACTCGGGCAATCCCGACAACGAGCTGGCTGACGAGCTCGCCAACCGCGGTGTGGAAGAACTGGCGAACGCCGGATAACAACGGCGTGACCGATGGGTAACCAATGGGGTAACCGATAGGAAAACCATGAGACAGATTGTACTGGATACGGAAACCACCGGTATCGACCCGGCGGAAGGTCACCGGATTATCGAAATTGGCTGCGTTGAACTGATGGAGCGTCAGATCACCGGTCGGCACTATCACGTCTACATTAACCCCGAGCGGGAAGTGGAGGCGGAAGCTATAACAGTTCACGGCATCACCAACGAGTTTCT
>PBRG01000113.1 GCA_002726615.1 Marinobacter sp. | reverse complement strand
CACCGTGGGTAAAAATCTCCCATCGGGGCTCCTCTCCTTCACCACTGATACGCTTGGCATCAATGGCAACAACGATACATTGACTGCCAAAACGGTCAGCGGCCTCACGCACGAAGTCCGGATTGAATACCGCCGCAGTATTGATTGACACCTTGTCCGCCCCGGCATTCAGCAGCTTGCGGATGTCTTCAACGGTGCGCACACCACCACCCACCGTCAGCGGGATAAATACTTCAGCCGCCATACGCTCGACGGTTTCATAGGTGGTATCGCGGCTTTCGTGGCTGGCGGTGATGTCCAGGAAGGTGATTTCGTCGGCGCCCTGTTCGTTGTATTTGCGGGCCACTTCCACCGGGTCACCGGCATCGCGGATATCGACGAAGTTCACGCCTTTCACAACGCGGCCCTTATCGACATCCAGGCAGGGAATGATGCGTTTTGCCAGAGCCATAATTCGTCTTACCCCTTCAGGCTGTCGCAGAAGGCCTGTGCTTCGGCCACGTCAAGAGTGCCCTCATAGATGGCACGGCCGGTAATGGCGCCCAGGATGCCCTTGTCAGCCACAGTAGCAAGGCGCTTGAGATCATCCATATTGGTAACGCCGCCAGAAGCGATCACAGGGATACCGCCTTCTTCCGCCAACGCAGCGGTGGCTTCCACGTTCACGCCCTGCATCATGCCGTCGCGGCTGATGTCGGTGTAGACAATAGCCTCGACGCCGTCGTTGGCAAAACGTTTCGCCAGGTCGGTCGCCATGACTTCAGACACTTCCGCCCAGCCGTCAGTGGCCACGCGGCCGTCTTTGGCGTCCAGGCCCACAATAATGTGGCCGGGAAAGCGCTTGCACATATCAGTAACGAATTCCGGCTCTTTCACGGCCTTGGTACCAATAATGACCCACTGTACGCCGGCTTTCAGATAGGCCTCAATGGTTTCCGCCGAACGAATACCACCGCCAATCTGGATGGGCAAATCCGGGTATTTGCGAGCAATGGCCTGGACGATTTCGCCGTTGACGGGCTCGCCGGCGAAGGCGCCATTCAGGTCAACCAGATGTAGGCGGCGGGCGCCAGCATCCACCCAGCGGGTTGCCATATCAACAGGATCGTCACCGAAAACGGTGGAGTCGTCCATACGGCCCTGGCGCAGTCGTACGCATTTGCCGTCTTTAAGGTCTATGGCCGGGATGATCAGCATGTTCCAGTCCAGTTGGTAAAGTTTTTCAGTAACTGCAGTCCCGCCCGAGCGCTTTTTTCGGGGTGAAACTGCACCGCAAAGATGTTGTCTCTCGCCACCGCCGCCGCCAGGTCAACACCGTAATGGGTACGGCCGGCAATGTCGGTGTTGCCCTCGGCTTCAGCGTAGTAGCTGTGCACGAAATAGAAGCGGTCGCCGTCGGGGATATCGTGCCAAAGCGGGTGATCCATGGCCTGGTGCACTTCGTTCCAGCCCATATGAGGCACCTTCAGGCGCTCACCATGTTCGGTAAGGTTGTCACCAAAAAAACGAACTTCCGATGGGAACAGGTCAATGCAGTCCACCCAGCCGTTTTCCTCGCTGCGGGACATCAGCGCCTGCATGCCTACGCAGATACCAAGCAAAGGTCTGTCAGCAGAGACTTCCCGCACCAGACTATCAATGCCAAGGCGACGAATTTCCGCTATACAGTCACGGATGGCACCCACGCCCGGCAGTATTACCCGGTCCGCGCTGCGGATCTGCTCGGCGTTATCGGTGACCAGAACACGGGCGTCCGGTGCGACGTGTTCAACCGCTTTGCTGACGGAATGAAGGTTACCCATGCCGTAATCAATAATGGCAACGGTTTTCATGCGAAGAGAGACTTCCTGAATCGTGGTTCTGTCTTGGTTAAGGACCGGGCCGCTTACAGCGACCCTTTGGTGGACGGGGTAATACCCGCCATTCGCTCGTCCATTTCAATGGCCATGCGCAGGGCGCGACCGAAGGCCTTGAACACGGTTTCAATCTGGTGATGGGTGTTCTTGCCCTTCAGGTTATCGATGTGCAGGGTGACCATGGAGTGGTTCACAAAGCCGTGGAAGAACTCTTCAAACAGATCCACATCGAACCCACCCACGGCACCACGGGTATAGGGCACATCCATCATCAAGCCAGGGCGGCCGGAAAGATCAATCACCACGCGGGACAGTGCTTCGTCCAGAGGCACGTAGGCATGGCCGTAACGACGGATGCCCTTCTTGTCGCCAACCGCCTGCTTGAAGGCCTGGCCCAGGGTGATACCAATGTCTTCCACCGTGTGGTGGTCATCAATGTGCAGATCGCCCTTGGAGACAATGTTCAGGTCCACCAGCCCGTGGCGGGCAATCTGATCCATCATGTGCTCAAGGAACGGCACGCCCGTGTCGAAGCTGGACTTGCCGGTGCCATCGAGATCAATCTCGACAGTGATCTGTGTTTCCAGGGTATTTCTCTCTACCCGAGCCTTGCGTTCGGCCATGGGGACTCCAAAGTCATCAGTCGGCACATGCCGGAAAAGTGTCTGCGCGCATTATACCTTTTATGATTCCCCGCGTCCCGCAATGGCCTTTATAGCCTTGATAGCGACGACCATCAGAACGCTTTCTTGAGGTTACTCATGTAGGTATCGACCAGGCTGTTGAACTCGTGCTTGATCACGGGGCTGATTGCCAGTTTCAACAGGCTCGGCAGCGGAACGGTCAGCTCGGCGCTGGTCTGAAATTTCACCAAAGTAGTGCTATCGCCTTTCTTTTTGAGGGTCCAGGAGCCTTTTACCACACCATTACCCTCGCCTTTCACCGGCTCCCAGGTAATCCTGCCGTTGTCTTTGTCCGCAAAGTACTTGCACGCGTAAACAGACTGGATGGCATGTTTATCCACGCCCACCTTTTCCATTTCCCAGCGATAAGCGTTATCCCCCAGGTCCACCAGGTTATGCACCTTGGGAAAATGGCTTGCCGATGCGGGTACGTCCGCCAGCAGCTCGAACACTTCGTCATATCCGGCGGGCAGGTCCAGTTCCCGGTTAAGCTCAATAGAAACAGTAATAGCCACTGCTTGCTCCTTTTTATCGTTGTAAGACGCGCTTTATATCGTTGTGTAGAAATAAGGTGCCTATTTTGGCTGATCACTAACGTATTGTCATACACTCAGGCTTTTATTTTGTTACCCCTGGGTTATCCTTGGGCTAATCACAAGCCCAGTTACCGGACACGAATTAACGGAAGGACGCCAAAATCATGAAAGCTGTTCGCTATGTGGCTCTAGCCATCGTTGGCCTGCTCATTCTTGCCGTTGCCGCCGTCGCTATCGCGGTCGCCGTTATCGACCCGAACGCCTATAAGCCACAGATTGAGAAAGTGGTCGAGAACAAAACCAACCTTGACCTGATCCTGGCCGGGGATATTGGCTGGTCTTTCATCCCACTGGGCCTGGAACTGAACGACGTTGAGGCTACCCTGGAAGACGAGCGCCTGGTCAAACTTGATCAACTGGTGGCGCAGGTCAGCTTCTGGTCCCTGGTAACCATGTCGCCCCGGGTCGACACCTTCCTGCTAAGTGGGCTGGACGCCAACCTGTCCGTCGATAAAAACGGCAATGGTAACTGGACGCGGATCATGCCGGAAGGGGAAGAACAACCGCAGCAGGAAGAGCCCGCCGCGCCAGCCGAAACCGCTGCAGAGCAACCAGAAAACAGCGGCACCAGCGAGCCCTTGAACTTCAACGTAGAAAGCGTGGAAATCAGCAACGCTCGCGTTCATTACGAAGACAAGGGCACGGGCCAGGCAGTTACCCTGGAAGATTTCACCGTAAACGCCAGCGAGATCACCCTGGGCTCAAGCTTCCCGTTGAACGTGTCGTTCCGCTTCGCCACTAACCAGCCACAGTTTGAAGTTCAGGGCGACATCAGTGCCCGCCTGGCCGCCAATGAAGCCCTAAACGAATTCGGCGTGTCCGACCTGGAAGCCATCTTCAACATGAATGGCGAGCCTTTTGGCGGCGAATCCGTTCGCGCCGAAATAGCTGGCTCCCTGGAAGCCAACCTGGAAAACGAAACCGCCACGCTTAACGGCTTTACCGCCAGCCTCGCCGACCTGACTCTGAACACTGACCTGACCGTTAACGGCTTTGGTGACAAGCCGAAACTCGAAGGCAGCCTAAGCATTGACGAATTCTCCCTCAAAGCACTTCTGGCGGCCCTTGGCCAACCCGCCATCGAAACAGAGGATCCAGACGTCATGAAGGCCGTCGCTTTCTCCACCAACATCGGCGGCCCCGCCGGCACCGTGGAACTCAGCGACCTGACCATCAGCCTGGACGACACTACCTTCCAGGGCAGCGCCAGCTATGCATTAGCCAACAGCGCCATTGGCCTGAACCTCCAGGGCAACGCGATCAATGCCGACCGCTATCTGCCGCCTGCCAGTGAGGAACAGACCGAAGCGGCTGCCGAAGACGCCCCGCAAGGTGGTGGCACCCCGGCGGAAGAAGGCGACTTGCTGCCACTGGAAACACTCCGCTCGCTAGCGCTGGATATCAATCTCGGGCTGGGCGAACTGATCGTCAGTAATCTCACAATCAAAGAAATCAAATCGGTCATCACCGCACGCAATGGTGTGCTGGAAGTGCAGGACTTCAGCGGCAAACTTTACGAAGGCTCCTTCGGCGCCAAAGTTACTCTGGACGCGCGCACCGACAATCCGAAGTGGACCATCGGCTCCAAGGTCAACAACGTACAGACTCTGCCACTGCTGACCGACCTTGCTGAAGTGGACATGCTTGCCGGTGGCGCCAATCTGTCCGTGGATGTGAACACCACGGGCAACCGCATCTCCGCCCTGCGCAGTAACGCCAAAGGCGACATCAACTTCAATCTGGCCGAGGGTGAGTTCACCCGCATGAACCTCACTCGCATGGCGTGCCAGGGCATAGCACTGGCCAACCAGGAAAGCCTCTCTACATCGGACTGGGGCACCAGCACGCCGTTCAACGACATGAAGGGCACCCTCAAGATTGACGGCAATACCCTGAACAACACGGACCTTGTGGCTGCCCTTGCCGGCATGAGACTGGAAGGCGACGGCACGGTGGACCTCGCTGCTTCCGACCTGGATTACGAGGTTGGCCTGCGGATCGTCGGCGAAATCCACCGCGATGAGGCTTGCCGAGTGACCGAATACGTGGAAAACGTGGTGATCCCGGTTGAGTGCCGTGGCGACTTCGCGGAAGACCCGGCCGGCCTCTGCTCCTTCGACGGGTCACGCTTCCGCGATACCCTGAAAACGATTGCGGCCAATGCTGCAAAAGCCAAGGCGCGCGAAAAAGTGGACGAGGCCAAATCCAAAGCAGAAGACAAAGTGTCCGAAAAACTGAAAGAAAAGCTGGGTGATGAGAGTGGCGAAAAAGTGAAAGACGCCCTCAAGGGCCTGTTCGGTCAATGAAAGACCGTTTTGCCCAAAAGCTTCTCGCCTGGTACGACGAAAACGGCAGGCACGACCTGCCCTGGCATCATGACCGGAACCCATACCGCGTGTGGGTTTCGGAAATCATGCTGCAGCAAACCCAGGTAACCACCGTTATCCCCTACTTCGAAGCCTTTATGCAACGCTTTCCAGATGTGAAAGCGCTCGCCTCCGCTCCGGTGGATGATGTGCTCAGCCATTGGTCCGGCCTCGGGTACTACGCCCGCGCCCGCAACCTTCAGAAGGCGGCGCAACAAGTGGTCGACCAGCACGGCGGGGAATTTCCCGGTAACCTGGAACAGCTCCAGGCACTGCCCGGCATTGGCCGCTCCACCGCTGCTGCGATCCTTGCCCAGGCCTTCCAGCAACGGGCGGCCATATTGGACGGCAATGTAAAACGGGTGCTGGCCCGCTACCACGCCATCCCCGGCTGGCCAGGCAAAACCGACGTGCTCAACCAGCTTTGGGAGCGTGCTGAAGAACACACGCCCGATGCACGCATCCGCGACTACACCCAGGCCATCATGGACCTGGGCGCCATGGTCTGCACCCGCAGCCGTCCAGCGTGCGACAGCTGCCCGCTAAAGGACGGATGCGACGCCTATACCAGCAGCGAAACCAGCCTCTACCCCGGCTCAAAACCAAAGAAAGCCAAGCCCGAGAAAACCACCTGGATGGTGATACTGGAAGATCACCAAGGTCGTATCCTGCTGGAACGCAGGCCTCCCAGTGGCATCTGGGGTGGCCTCTGGAGCCTTCCGGAACTCGACCCGGCCTACGGCCCGGAAGAGCTGCCAGACGCCTGCGAACAGGCCTTCGGCTTCCACTGCGGCGAACCGGAACTTACCAGCGGCTTTCGCCACACCTTCAGTCATTACCATCTTCATATCCAGCCGGCACGACTCACCGTGCAAAGCCCCGCGCACATCAACGATCGGGACAACCACCAGTGGGTCCACCGGGACCAGGCCCTTACCCTCGGCCTGCCGGCCCCCATTCGCACGCTGCTGACCGCGCCGGAACAAACCCTCCTGCTTTGATCTGTTATCATCCCAGCAGATTCAGCAACACCACCTCCAAACAGGAGCAGACATGAGCCGCACCGTATTCTGTCGCAAGTACCAGGAAGAACTTGAAGGGCTGGACTTTCCCCCCATGCCCGGCAAGAAAGGTGAAGACATCTATGAAAACGTCAGCAAGAAAGCCTGGGAAGAATGGCAGGCCCAGCAAACCATGCTCATCAACGAAAAACACCTGAGCCTGATGGACCCGAACACCCGCAAGTACCTGCAGGCGCAAATGGAACGCTTCTTCAACAACGAGCCATTCGACAAAGCCGAGGGGTATGTACCGCCAGAGAAGTAGGCACACCCAACTTGTGGAAGCGCCTATTAAAATTTTCCCGGAACGGCCTTGACTCAGGCAACCTAAACCGGTTTAATAGCGCCCCGTTGCAGCAGCACCGCAACACGCCCGGATAGCTCAGTCGGTAGAGCAGGGGATTGAAAATCCCCGTGTCGGTGGTTCGATTCCGCCTCCGGGCACCATTAGAATTCAATGACTTAGCCCGCCTTGTGCGGGCTTTGTTGTTTCTGGAATTCCGATTTGTAAGCAATATGTAAGCAATATTCGTTTTTTACTACTTCTCACCACTGAAAGGGGCACTCGACGTTGAATGACGTGTTGTGTAGAGTTTATATACTACACGAGCGCGCTAGATACCCAGTGCGAGAGTTAATAAACAAATGAAAGCGCTAACATGCCCTCAAGCTACCCTCACCACCCCGCCTACATTCCAGTAATAAAGTGGCAGCAATATGAACGGTATGCCCTCCGTCACCTCCCAGCAGAAGTTCAAGATAGAGTCACGCCCTGTATTGAAATACGCACATCAAAACAGCACCAGAATCTTGTCGACAACTATCACTCTGTTCGAGCTTCTCACACCACACTCGTCGATTACTCCGATCCCGACGGACGCTTGAGCGGTGTTAGGCTCGCCGAATTCCGAGATTTCTTAAAGATAGCAAAGACAAATAACTACTCAGTTGTCCCTACTCTTTCCCCGAATGATCTGAACAGTCTAAGCTTCCAAGACCTAAACCTCTTAGCAAGTTTTGGCGAGGTAGCTATTAGGGAAAAAATTTCTGACTTTTCACTTTCGTCAGGCCAAGATTCTCGGCTCAGGGCGGCCATAGGAAAAATAAAATCTGTCGACAATTGTAGTGCTAGCCCGGATTTCTCATAGTGCTCCAACAACCTTCGCAGACCAAGCCTGGTAGTGCCAGATCCGAGTGGTCATGGTCGAAGTTGGCGATT
>PBRG01000112.1 GCA_002726615.1 Marinobacter sp. | reverse complement strand
GTATCCGAGCGGTAAAGCACTTTGGAATCCGGGTAGGACAGGATTTCACCCAGGCTGCCACTGGAATTGGTGACATAGCGGACGGGGCTTTCCTGGATCTGCCAGTCCAGTCCGGCTTGCTTTGCCCAGACTTCCAGAGGCTGGTTCGTGGTCAGTTGATTCCCCAGGCCATGCCAAGGGGTTTGGCCAACGTAGGCCATTTGCTCGATGAGATGAGCCATGGTTGTTCTCCTTTGAAATGCGCGAGGGGAGTTAACGGATGTCGTCTGGGGAGTCAGGGTCGACACTGAAGGAATAACCGCAATCGAGGCAGCGGTAGTTGTCGAGGACACGATCATCCAGGACATCGCCCAGAATCACGCCAGCGGAAGCGCCAGAAGCGCCACCCAGTAGCGCACCGATGACGGCACCGCCGATGCCGCCCACTGTTGCGCCTATGGGACCGGCAGCGATCCCCAGGGTTGCACCAGCGCGAGCGCCAGCCGTTGCAGCAGCGTAACCACCGTACGCACCTGCAGACGCACCGACCACGCCAGCGGTTTTCTTACCGTAGTTGTTCTTGCCGATCCGGACGGACAGGCAGTTGGGGCATTTTTCAGACATTTGAAATTACCTCTGTGAATTGGGAGGGAAGGCACTGTCAGTGCCCTGGTTCACAGAGGTGATATAGGTTTGAGATTATTTGGAAGCGGTACTCAAGGGTCCTTCCAAGGGGGGGCCAGCTAATTGTCAGTGGGCGTTACCAAAAACAACTGAGCACATGATCATGCTGGTATGCCAGCCGATAGATCATACCTACAGCGGCACAATATTGAGCCTCGATCGCCCATATCGAGATCGCATTGACGCGGCGCGGTCGCACTTGCTAGGTCGCATGAGCCCTCAATCGGCGTTGAGCGGCCCTAATTTGTTCCGATGGTCACTTTTGGACTAACTTAACACTCGGAAAAGTAAGCGAGCGCCACACAAATCGCATACTCACCAGCAAAACGAAGCAGCACACACCCTTAGAGACCCCTTCAGCGTATGAGCAAGAATCGGAAAAAAGAGAACACCAGCAGATTCCTGGGAAACTTTACTTTCCGTGACGGCGAGTCCGTGGTGGGGGAAGTCCAACTCAAGGGTTCGGACACATTATTGAAACTGCACTCGGACCAGCCCTTGAATGTGACGGACGTCTCTTGCATTAACGGAGTCGCATACAGCGGCGAGGCCCTGACATTAATCGACTGCAATAGCCCTGGAATGGGCCATATTAGCTCTAGATCTAAGGGAACCCAGTATCACGCAAAAGTCTTTCCACACTACGTTACTGTTGGGCAGTTCCACTTAAATCAAGATCAGCCCTCTATTAAAACAATCGAATTTACCACCACGGACATCGCCACACTCTTCTATGACTTCGACGCGTTCGGCAGCGTGATAGACGCAAGCTCTATCATTGATGCGGCGCTTCAAGAACCGCGACAAACTCGACTAATCGAAACAGGTCCGCTTCCCCTTGTGCAATATTTTACCGGTAAGGACTGTATCGCTGAGGTACACACAGAGATCGGTACGATTTCAGTCCACCACAGGCCTAGCTCGAGCATAGGCGACCCGACGGGCGTGTTTATTAAGAATCACATCGTCGTATCAATACGACCAAACGAGCCAGTGCATTTCGATGACGCAATAGAGCGCATGTACGCAACCGCTAATTTTCTGTCAGTGGCAGCGGGCCGTGCTCAAGGCGTTGACCACGTCCGTATCATTACGACCGACATCGTCGACGATATCCCTCAGTCGTTAAGCGTTCATCCTAGTTATCGCTGGAAGGCTTTCGATAAAACCGAGCTACATGAGCCTCACCCGGGAGATGTTCCGCTGGACCCTATTCTGCGCCCTGCAGAATTCAGCATGGTGCTGTCCGACTGGGTCAGACGGCACGATAGTTGGCGGATTGCGCGTTCGCGATACCTGGGATGCCTGCGCAAGGCTAATAGTTACGACCCCGATAGACTTGTGGCCGCCGCTAATATGTTCGATATTTTACCCGGAGATGCCGTGCCCCTTAATACCGAGCTTACTGAAGACTTGGCAGCCACGAGAGATGACTGCGTCGCAATGTTTCGCAAACACCCTGTGGGGATTGAGCGAAACGCTGCGCTCTCAGCGCTTGGAAGGCTCGGACATCCTTCGCTTCCGAAAAAAGTAAAGCATCGGGTAGCAGTTGTAGAATCGAAACTGGGCGATAAGTTCGTGGATTTGCAATTCGTAGCCAGCGTGGCTATCAAATGCCGTAACTTCTTCGTTCATGGCAATTCTGGGGACATTCAGTACGATAGCGTAGAGCCTCTCATTCCATTCCTAACTGATGCGCTCGAATTTATCTTTGCCACATCCGATTTCATTGATGCAGGCTGGGATGCGCAGCACTGGAACTCAAGAGCGCATTCTTGGGGGCACAGCTTCTCACGGTTTCGCAGCGAATATGAGATGGGACTTGCGGAGCTTCGACGTGCAACAGGCTCTTCCTGAAAGAGCCTAAATTGTGGGTAATAATGAGGGTAACAACTATTTTATAAAAATATAAAACGTTATATATTAATATGTTATAATGGTTATTAGCATGACGCCGTCTCCACCAACCAACCGCAAAAAAGCCCCTGATTTCAGGGGCTTTTTTCGTTATCAGACTCCCGAACTTCCACAGGCTTGGTCGCATGCCCATCTTCAACCACAGGCTCCCCTGTCACTGACCGCACCAGCCGGCCCATATAGCGCAGCGTGAAGAAGTTTAGCGCACTCAGGGCAATGGCAATTTCAAGATGGTGGTAGGCTACCGCCACGCCGATGGCGCCGCAGTTCCAGATACTGGCGGCGGTGGCAGTGCCGATTACGCGGCTGTCGTCCTTGAGGATCGCGCCGCCACCAATGAAGCCGATGCCGGTGACGATGCCTTGCAGGACCCGGCCCTGTTCGCCCGGGGAGTCGATGACAGCGCGGCCAACGAGCATGAAGCCGCATGACACCACGGCGACCAGGGGGAAGGTTCTCAGGCCGATTCTGGGCCCCTGCTCTTCCCGGTCGAAACCAATAGGGAACGCCAGCAGATAGGCAATGGCCATCAACAGCAGGTTGTTGAGGGTGAGCATCCAGTCAACGTTGAATAAATCTGCCATGGGGATTTCCGGGTTCTGAAGTTTTTGTTATCACTGGGTCGAGATTAGTCCTGGTCTGCAAAGGCTTCAATCCTTTCCGCCGCTGTTCGGCCACATTCGCTGTTTTCCGATTACTGGGAATGGTAGGTTTTAAAGGCCCGATTTGGCAGACGTTACTCTGATTCGAGGAAGAGCCCCATCTATGCGCAATAATGGTGACCCTACCAACATGCAACAGCTACTGGAGCAGATTCGCGAGTCTGCGACCGGGGCCGGGCGAGTGTCGGTGCACGATATCCTTAATGGCGTAGGGGAACGTTCGTTCGGGCCCGTGGTGCTCGTCGCTGGGCTGATCACCCTGGCGCCGTTGATCGGCGACATCCCCGGGGTGCCAACCATACTGGGGCTGGTGGTTCTGCTGACACTGGGGCAACTGTTGTTCCGCAGACACACCATCTGGATGCCCTCGTGGATTTCCCAGCGCTCCGTGCCCCAGGACAAGCTCTTGAAGGGGTTGGACTGGCTGCAAAAACCGGCTCGTTTTCTGGATCGTTGGACGGGGCCGCGCCTGGTGTTTCTGGCAGATGGGCCAGGGCTCTATATGATGGCCATTATCTGCATGCTGGTGGCTCTGGCCATGCCCGCAATGGAGGTGGTGCCCTTCAGCGCCAATGGCGGCGGCGCTGCGTTGACGGCCTTTGGGCTGGCAATCGTAGCGAGGGACGGGTTGTTGGCGATTGTAGCCACGTCGTTCACGCTGGTGACCGCCTGGTTTGTGGTTACCGGGCTGGCAGGGTAATGCCAGAGGCGGAAAAAGGAGCCGTCCGTTGGCCCAAAGATGCAGTGGAGCAGGTGCTCCTATAGTCGCTTTCAAGGACTAACACATCTTCAGTACACCAGAGCAATATGACAGTTGTATGACTCAGGGTTATCACCCGCTTCCATGAAGTTCTTCAAAAAATGCCCGGGTACGCTCCGTGATTTCGTCCAGTTTGGCGTCCCAAGTGCGCTTGTAGCTTTTGAAGGTATCGTCACTCAGGCGCGAGAAGTGCGCTCCGGCCTCGGCTAACGCGCGAGAACTGTCGGCAAAGGCGTCGAAATCCGGCTCATCCAGCCTGCCGCTGCTTCGATTGAGGTCCGCCGCGGTTCGCTGCAGGGCGGCGCTTCGATCTCTCTCTGGCGCCCGCTGGTTGTCTTCCAGCGCCTCTTCGATGGATTTTTCCAACTCTTCCATCAGCCCCCGTAGGGCTTGGCCGTACTCTTCCATGGCCTGCTCTGCCCGGCGTTGGGTCTGGTTGGAATACGCCTCGAATTCGCGGGCAATGGCGTCCATCTGGTGAGAAAGGTCATCGGAGGACTGTCCGAAGCTGGCCGTCAAGCGATCGCCCAAGCGGTTCATTTCTCCGATTAGACCTGCAAACGGAGACGGATTCATTATCGCCTCCCCAGTGCGGTCGTAGTCCACCAGCCAGTCGCCGCCCCGCTCCACAAGGTAGGTATTTACTTCCCGGCGCTCGCCGGGGACGCCGTCTTCAGCGGGCAAGCGGGTTACAATCGTAGCTTCGCGATCGTCGATGACCACCCGACCAAAATCGGGCACGATGTCAGACCAGTCCCGGGCGTAGCTATCGAAGGCAGGCGCGGCGGCCAGCGTCGATAGGTCAGCAACGGTATCCGCATCTTTTTCGGACATGGCCTGCCAGAATTCGGCAGCCACTTCCTGGGGCGTTTCCGGCTTGCTGCACCCGGTGACCACAACGGCTGCCAGCGTTAGTGCCACCACTCTGAACCACGAGTAACTCATTCGCCCATCCTCAATCAACGTTCAATACTGGGCGAATGATACTATAGGCCTTAGAGGTTACAGGTCAGGTTTACCAATTCTTCATCAAACACACGGCGGTTTTCGCTGTAATCCACGGGGACATCGATCAGGTGTACACCACCCGAGGCCAGTGCGTTCTTCAGCGTCGTCCGCAGGTCTTCAGTGCGGGTGATTCGATGGCCGGTGGCACCGTAGGCATCGGCGTATTTCACGAAGTCCGGGTTGTTGTAATCCAGCCCGAAGTTCTCGAAGCCCTCCTGGGCCTGCTTCCATTTGATCATGCCGTAGGCATTGTCGTTGATGATAAGTATCACCAGGTTCAGTTTCAGCCGCACGGCGGTTTCCAACTCCTGGCTATTCATCATGAAGCCACCATCGCCACACACTGCCATCACCTTGAGGTGCGGGTATAGCATGGCCGCCATCATGGCGCTGGGCAGGCCTGCGCCCATGGAGGCCAGGGCATTGTCGAGCAGTACGGTGTTGTTGTCGTAAGCCGGGTAGTTGCGGGCAAACCAGAGTTTGTACATGCCGTTGTCGAGCGCGATGATGCCGTCATCCGGCATGACCTGGCGTACGTCGTTGACGATGCGCTGGGGAATGACCGGGAAACGGCCATCGTCTGCTTTGTCGGCCATATGGCGGTCCACAGAAGCCTTCACTTCCATAAACCGGCGGAAGTCGTGTGAAGAGCACTGGCCACATTGTTCAGCCAGGTATTCGACGCTGTTGGCAATGTCGCCCACCACTTCGTGCTGGGGAAAATAGACCGGGTCCACATCGGCGGCACTGAAGTTCACGTGGATAACCTGTTTGCCGCCGGGATGCATGAAAAAGGGTGGCTTCTCAACCACATCGTGCCCGACGTTGATCACCAGGTCAGCGTGGTCAATGGCGCAGTGCACAAAGTCACCGGCCGAGAGTGCCGCATTCCCCAGGTAGCGGGGGTGGCGTTCATCCACTACGCCCTTGCCCATCTGGGTGGTGAAGAAGGGAATGCCGGTCACGTTGACCAGATGGATCAGGGCCTGGGAAACCCGTTTTCGGTTAGCACCGGCGCCAATCATGATCAGCGGGTATCTGGCTTTGCTGATCATGTCACAGGCAATGTCCAGGCTTTTGGTACTGGCAGTGGGCCGCCGGGCATCACTGGGCTGGAAGATATGGGTATCGCTCTCTGACACCTCAGAGGCGATGTCTTCGGGTAATTCGAGATGGACCGCACCCGGGCGCTCTTCCGAAGCCAACCGGAAGGCTTCCCTCACCTTGGCGGGGATGGTGTTGGCATTGCTGATCTGGCGGGTGTACTTGGTAAGCGGCCGCATCAGGTCCACCACGTCCAGAATCTGAAACAACCCCTGCTTGGAGGATTTAATGGGCTTCTGCCCGGAAATCATCATCATTGGCATGCCGCCAAGCTGGGCGTAGGCGGCGGCTGTTACCAGGTTGGTGGCACCGGGACCCAGGGTCGACAGGCAAACGCCCACGCGGCCTGTCAGGCGCCCGTAGGTCGCGGCCATAAAGCCCGCCGCCTGTTCGTGGCGATTGAGAACCAGCTCAATGCTGGATTCGCGCAAGGCCTCAAGGAGATCCAGGTTTTCTTCACCCGGCACCGCGAAGATGTACTGAACACCTTCGTTTTCCAGGGCGCGAACAAACAGCTTGGCGCCGTTTCGGCAGTTACTGGCCTCAGCGGTCATCATCTCTCCCGTTCTGTCTTGGTTGGATCTATCCTTCCTGCGGGGGCTCTGCCTGCAGTGCCTCTGCCGGCAACCGGTCCCGGCCCCAGCTGCGGTGAATGCGGCTGATCACCCGCGCCAATTCCTCCTCGCCCACGTCTGCGGGTTCACCGCGTTCGAGGGGATCGAAGTGAAAAATGTACAGCCGCGAGGCGAACTGTTCAAAGGGCAAGGAAGCCTCACCGAACCGTTCACCTTTCCTGGAGGTACTGACCACCACGTCGTCACCCCAATTCTGACCGCTGTCATTATTCGGGTTAAAGAAATACACTCGCATGACGTCTTCCGGGTCCAGGGTCACACGGAGAATGGTGATGGCGTGCCAGCCAATGAATCTAGCAGCGCTGTCAGTAATAGCTACGCCGGCCGGTTGCGGGTGGATCAGGGGCTGGTTGCCATTGTAGTAGGGGTGGTAGCTGGCATAGAAATGCCGCAGGAACGTTTCCAGCTCTTCCAGGTCCCCGGTTGCAACGTCCACGTTAATGCGGAATCCACGGCCGGCGGACCAGCCATGGAATTCGGGGTTAACCCACTGGTGGGGGTCGCCCTGACGGTCCATACACAGGCGGCCCATTTCTGCGTAAATCCGGTCAAGGTGCGGTACTACCACCAGCGAAACCGGGTCCAGGTCAAGCGTTACTTCGGAGGCCACACCTCCCTGACTGCTGGACGAAGAAACCGGGACGCCCTCGAAGTGCATGATAATTTCGTTGTCGCGCGCGGCCCAGGCCACCATCTGCAACAGATAGTCCGGATCGTTGTACGCCCACATGGACAGCGCCCGGGCTGACTGGCAGGTAGGGTTGTTTCCCTGCCCCACGCCAAGGGGCTGGCCCAGCATGTTTAGCACCCCCTGCAACAGCCACGCCTTCGGCTGTGGCTGATAGCCGTACGCCAACTGGATGCGCTCACGGGCTTGCGTGCAGATAGAAAGCTTGGCCTGGCGCCATAGCGCGGGCGCAAGCGGCGGCTGATAGAGAATGCCTCGCTCCAGCATTAACGCAAGGCCATATAGACCTTGGGCTGTTTCCGGATAGACACCCTCGTTGATCAACTCGTGCACCAGATCCTTGTAGCAAAGCAGGCAATCACGGCCGGTACTGGACAGGCCCAGGGCTTCCGTCAGCAGCGCATCCTGCCGCTCCAGAATGTGGCGGACAAAGGTGGCGTGATAGGGAGATACCAGTCCGGTGTCATGCATGGAACGGGCAAAACCGGTCGCTTCGCTTTGCAGGGCCACAGCGTCCATGGACTGCAGCCGTTCCTGGTACACAGAAATGCCAGGGTCTTCACGGCATGCCTGTGTCGGCCCGTAAAGGCTCGAAATCAGACGTTCAGCACCCTGCCCCGCACCACCGAGATCCACATCGGGATCAATGCGGCACAGCGCAATCTGGGTAATCATCTGCCGCACGCTGCTGACCTGGATCGGGCGCTGCTGCAGGATTCGCCAGATCTCTTCGATGAGCTGATCGATGACATGCTCATAGCCAATCTGAGTGGCAATATGCTGCACCACCGCGCGGCTGACAAGTGCCAGTTTTCCCTGTTCCCGTTCGGCCTCGCCAGACTCACCAAACAGCAAGTTCAGGTTGATGGCCAACACCTGAGTCAGGTAGTGATGCGCCTGTTCCGCGGAGAATGATTCATGCTGATAATCGCCTCGGGCAACCGCCAGCAGCCGCAATTCACTGAGCGCTTCGATGATGACTGTATCGGCATGGGGGCTTTGCAGGGAATAGGTCGTCAATGACGGCAACAGGATGGCGGGATCCGCCCAGTCGGTTCCAAGAAACACACCAGAACGCTCAAGCCATTCGGATCGCTCCTGCAACGCAAGGCAACCCTCAGGCTGAAGCAAAACCCGTCGAACTGTGTCAAACAGTCGGGGAAGCTTACCTGGCTTGGCGAAAGCGCGACTCTCATCGAGAGCCGCAATCGCGTCGTCCAGTCGCTGCACCAGCTTGTCGAAATTGACGACGGGGGCTGGGTTTCCAGCGTCGGAATTGCTCAAACTGTCTTCCTCAGGGCCTGGACCAGGCCCGTTGTTGTTAATTCCTTCCGGAATTATACATAGAAATCCAGTTCTTCCTGATGTTTCAGTAAATCACGCATGACATAAGGGTCTTCACCGAAGAAGTAAACCAGGCCCCAATGCGTGCCAAAGGCGGTACGCTTGGTAACCGTCTCTTCCAGCGGCGGCGTGAGTTCGTGGGACTCGAAGTAATCGTGGTTCTCGGTCTCTTCCGGCATTTCCAGTTGGCTGACCACCCGGCGGCGCGGATACACGCCGAAACAGCCGGCATAACCTTTGGCATCCACGACCTCTTTCGGGAAGAAGGCTTTAACCTCTTCGGCGGTGGTTTTCGGGTCGAAGGTCATGATCAGTGCTTGATAGGCATTGAAGCCGTATGCACGTTCAAGCAGCTCGAACACCTTGAAGCCCGGTGGCCGATACGCCACCTCACCGAAGTACATGGTGCTGTCGCTGGTCACGAAATACTCGGGGTGAATGAAGCCGAACTCGATATCGAACGTTTTGATCAGTTTTTCGATCTCGCGGGTAATCTGCTCCCGGTATTTCTCCAGGTCCGGCGTAGCCGGTACAAACACCGAGTAACCCAGGGTCACATACTCCGAGATATTCAGGAACGCAATCTTGCCGTTGTGAATCCAGGCCTCGACGGCAAATTCCCAACCGTCCAGGTGGGATTCCATGAGCACCGGAAATTCTTCCTCGGGAATGGTATCCACTTCATCCGGGGTACGGATCACCCGGTGGCCCAGACAACCGGCCTTGTCGAATGCTTTGAGGTGGATCGGGTCATTCGGGTCACCGTCCAGCTTCAGAAGGGTCTGGTTGACTCGCTTCAGGAAACGAATAACGTCGTCCCGGTCGTGGGCTTCCTCGAAAATCCCCACACGAATACCGCCCAGCTGGGCGCGGCGCTTCATCAAAGCTTTATCTCGCAACAACATGGACTGGCCAAACAGCTTTGGCTGATCCATCAGAACCGAGTTGATAGCACCAGCCCACTCCACGGTTTCCTCAAACAAGGGAATAGCCACATTAACGCCCATCTCTTTGAGTGTCTGAGCAATTTCAACAGACCGGTCGTTCAGCCGCTCAAAATTCCATGGCACGTAGGGAATGTCATGTTCCTTGCAGTATGCCTCTGCCCAATCGGGGGCAACCACCACATATCGTCGATCAAATTTGTCGGCCGCTTCCACCGCGTTCAAGCTCCATCCCAGGAGTGCGATATAGCCTTTATTCGGATCGAATTCTTGCTCGCTCATGTTCGTTCTCCTTGGTGGTGTTTCCTTATAACCTAACGTTTCAGGCGCAAATCGCAACCGGGCCCGGCGCCCAAAAACCGAAAAGCGCCGGCAGCCCCGGCTTTTAAGCCAGGACTGCCAGCGCTTCCGCAGGTATTAGATCGTTTGGGAATATCAGCTCAATTTCAGGGTTGAGAGCGTTCGTTCCCGCACTTTGTTAAGTAATTGCTCATCGTCTACCAGCGATTGACCGTAGGAAGGCACCATCACTTTCATGCGTTCCTGCCACTCTGGGGATTCTATACGATCCGGGAAGCAGCGCTGGATCACATCGATCATGGCCTGGACAGCCGTTGAAGCCCCTGGTGATGCGCCAAGCAAAGCTGCCAGGGTACCGTCTTGCGCCGCCACAATTTCGGTGCCGAACTCCAGCTTTCCGCCACCTTCCAGTGACTTCTTGATAATCTGCACACGCTGGCCAGCATCCTGAAGGCGCCAGTCTTCTTCGCGGGCGTCCGGGAAGTAATTGCGCAGGGAAGCCACGCGGTCGCTGTGCGACTGGAACACTTCACCAATCAGATAGCGAGTCAGGTCCATGTTGGTACGGCTCACCGATAACATGGGACGAAGGTTCGCTGAGCGGACCGAGCCGAATAGGTCGAACACCGAGCCCTGCTTGAGGAAGCGAGTGGTGAAGCCAGCAAAGGGGCCGAAGAGAAGCGCCGGTTCACCGTTGATGATACGGGTATCCAGATGCGGTACCGACATCGGCGGCGCCCCGATCGGTGCCTTGCCGTACACCTTGGAGTGATGTTGCTGGACGATTTCCGGCTTCTGACAAACCAGCCACTGACCACTGACGGGGAAACCACCATAGCCCTTGGATTCATCGATGTTGGACTTTTGCAGCATCGGCAGCGCTCCGCCGCCGGCACCCAGAAAGACAAACCCCGCCTCTAGCTTCGTCAGCTCACCGGTCTTCTGGTTCTTCACCCGCACCTTCCAGCGGCCATTGTCACGCTTGGCCAGGTAATGCACGGGACTGCTCAGCATCAGCTCAAAATTCGGCGTGGTTTCCAGGAACTCCACCATGCTGCGGGTAAGAGAGCCAAAGTCCACGTCTGAACCGTGCTTGATTCGAGTGGCGGCTACCTTTTGCATTGGATCCCGGTTATTGACCACCAGCGGCATCCACTCTTCCAGATCCCGCGGCGATTCCGTGTATTCCATTTCGCGGAACAGGTGATGGGCACTGAGCTTTTCATGGCGGCGTTTGAGGAACTTCACGCCATCTTCACCCCATACAAAGCTCTGGTGAGGGGTTCGGTTAATGAAGCTTTTGGGGTCCGGCAGCATGCCCTGCTCAACCAGATGGGACCAGAATTGCAAAGACACTTCGAACGAGGCATTGATCTTCAACGCCCGCTCAATAGCAACATCGCCATCTTCGGTTTCGGGGGTGTAATTGAGTTCGCAGTAGCCGGCGTGTCCGGTCCCTGCATTGTTCCATCCGTCGGTGCTTTCATGGGCTACGTGATCAAGACGTTCAACCATGACGATGTCCAGGGAGGGATCGAGCTGCCTGAGCATCATGCCGAGGGTGGCGCTCATGACGCCCCCGCCGACCAGCACTACATCTGCCTGTCTAACGGCCATTGGTTATCACCCTAGCTAGTTTAAAGCCTGTTACCCGCCCACGATCAGTAGAGGGGCTTTGAAGTTGCGGCGCGATTATCCCGCTTTTTGACCGGATAATAAATTGCGATTAACAACTGACTTGCGACCGGAACCCGCCTGGGGCTGACTGCGCCGGCGCATGTGGCAAGGGCCAACGTGCTGATTTCATTTACCAACGGTGGCCGTGCGTAGGTCAAACGTTTAAAATGCGCTCGCCGGACGATCTTTGTTACATTCTCGCGTCTGCGCGCAACGATATCACCGCCACTTTAGTCTCATACCGTGCGGCTTACACCAACAGGGCACCCTTTATGCTTTTGGCAATCGCAGCAATCATCGCTGGTCTGATTTTACTTGTCTGGAGCGCAGACCGCTTCATTGAAGGCGCGGCGGCCACCGCCAAACACCTCGGTATGCCATCGCTGCTGATTGGTATGGTGATCATCGGATTCGGCACCTCTGCGCCTGAGTTGGCAGTGTCAGCCATGGCCGCACTCGATGGCAACCCGGGGCTGGCGCTGGGCAACGCCTATGGCTCTAACATCACCAATATCGCAGTGATCGTCGGCCTTACTGCAGTGATCGCCCCTATTACGGTCCATTCCCAGGTGATTCGAAAGGAACTTCCGCTGCTGTTGGTTCTGACGGCCATCGCCGGCTACCAGTTGATTGATGGCAACCTGACCCGACTCGACGGTTGGGTGCTGCTTGGTGTGTTCGCAGCCGTTATGGGCTGGTCCATCTATCAAGGCATCCAGGGCAAGGGGGACTCGTTGATCGGCGAGACCGACTCCGAACTGGTTGCCCACCCAATGCCATTGAAAATAGCGTTGATGTGGCTGGTTGTCGGCCTGGTTCTTCTGTTGGTGAGCTCGCGCATGCTGGTCTGGGGGGCGGTGTTTATTGCCCAGGGCCTGGGCGTCAGCGATCTGATCATCGGGCTGACTATCGTTGCCATCGGTACCTCACTGCCGGAGCTGGCCTCGGCCCTGGCAGCCGTCAAGAAAAACGAGCACGACCTGATACTCGGCAACATCGTGGGGTCTGGCATTTTCAACACCCTCGCCGTGGTTGGCCTTGCTGCGACCATTGAGCCCCTGGCCGTGGATATGGAAGTGCTTTACCGCGACTGGACCCTGATGACGGCCCTCACCGTTGGGCTTTTGTTGATGAGCTTTGGGCTGACCGGTAAATCCCGGACCATCGGGCGGCCGGACGGCGTGCTGCTGTTGATTGTGTACGTTTGCTACACCAGCTATCTGGTGTCAACAGTGATCCGCTGACCAGGCCAATCAGGCCTGGTTCTCCCTGAACACCATCGCCACCGAGTTCAAGCAGTAGCGCTGACCGGTTGGCGGCGGGCCATCTGGAAACACATGCCCCAGATGGCTATCACAACGCGGACAACGGATTTCCGTTCGAGCCATGCCCATGCTGTTGTCTTCAATGTAACGGATGTGGTCGGTGTCGAAGGGCTGGAAAAAACTCGGCCAGCCAGTACCGGAATCGAATTTGGACTCGGAACTGAACAGCGGCAACTCACACAATCGGCAGTAGTATACGCCTGCGTTCTTGTTGTCCAACAAGGTGCCGCAAAATGGCCGCTCGGTGCCATGATCGAGCAACACGCGGCGCTCCTCGTCCGTCAGGCCTGCGGCCTTTTCGTCCACTTTTTGTGGCGTTAGCGGGGTCAGGTCATAGCCTGCAGCAGAAACGCTCATAGCAGCCTCCTCAGGCAATATTGTTGTCGGTGTAACCAGGCTTGAGCTGGTCACCGAAAGTGTCCACAAGCTTTTCCATCTTTGGTGCCGCAACAGCCATGATGTAGGGCTGGTGTGGATTCCGTGCGGCAAAATTCTGGTGATAGTCTTCCGCCGGATAAAAGGCATCCAGCGGCTCCAGGGTCGTCACCAGAGGATTATCATAAACGCCCGCCGAGTTCAGTTGGCGAATGTAGGCTTCTGCCACCTGTTTCTGTTCGTCATTCTCGTAAAAAACGGCGGACCGGTACTGGGTGCCACGGTCGTTTCCCTGCCGGTTAAGCTGGGTTGGGTCGTGGGCCACTGAGAAAAATACCTTCAGGATTTCCCCGAAGCTGACGGTCTGCGGGTCGTAATGAACATCCACCACTTCCGCGTGGCCGGTCTGGCCGCTGCACACTGCTTCATAGTTGGCGGTATCCGCTCTGCCCCCGGCATAGCCGGATTCCACCCGGCTAACGCCGTTCACCGCCAGGAAAACGGCTTCCACACACCAGAAACAGCCACCGCCAAGCACGACCCTTTGCTCGCGGTTATCGCCGGTTGGCAAATCACTTTCAGGCTCCGGAAAGCGGCTTTTCGGTACATTCAAGCCCGGAATTGTGCAGGATGTGGACATAATCAACCTCTGCTTCTGAATCATTACCGTTCATTTAGTTTTCCAATGTCCAAGTGTGGCCTTCCTGACCGGTTTTAGCTACCCCCACTTTGGGGCATCAGAAAACCAGCAAGCCCACCAGCGCGCTGCCGGGTGCCAGTATCCAGACCGGCACCTTCCATATCGCCAGGGAAACCCATGCCAGCAGGACAAACGCAATTCCCACTGCATCGTGTACGGCAGAGGTCCACACCGGATCATACAGCGCCGCCAGCAGAAGCCCGACAACACCGGCATTCACCCCGGCCAGGGCCGCCCGTGCAACTGAATGGCTACGAATATACGACCACAGGGGTAGACCGGCAAATACCAGCAGGGTTCCCGGCAGGAAAACAGCGACCACAGCCACGGCGGCACCGGTCCACCCACTCTCGACACCACCCAAAAACGCTGAGAAAGTGAAGAGTGGTCCGGGCATGGCCTGTGCGACACCGTAACCGGCCAGGAAGGTATCCGCCGACAGGTGTCCGGGCGCCACAAACCCCTCCTGCAGCCAGGGCAACACCACATGACCACCCCCGAACACCAGGGCCCCCGCGCGATAGAGCTCAGACCAGATCCAGGCCAGGGAGCCGGAAGCCAGGGGAACGAATGCCATCAACAGCAGCACTGAAAATACCACCAGGAACGTCATAGGCCGCCGGGTTTGAACCGGTATGGTCAATGATTCTTCCACGCGCTTTTGCGGCAGTTGCATCGCAGCACCCACCGCGCCGGCTGCGAGCAGGACAAGTATCTGCATCCAGGCTGCGCCCGCCATCAACAGAACAACCGCGACCACCACGGCAATCGACAGGCGCGGAGCATCCGGGCACAGGGTTTTGCCCATCTGCCAAACCGCCTGGGCAACCACGGCGACCACAAACAACTTAAGGCCGGCTATCCAGCCACCCTGCCCTGCATCCGGCCACAGGCCAAGGCCGAGCGCAAACAGCGTCATCAATAGTGCCGATGGCAGGGTAAAGCCAAGCCAGGCCGCAGCGCCGCCACTATAACCTCTCTGGAGAAACCCCAGGGTTAACCCCACCTGGCTGGAGGCAGGTCCAGGCAATAACTGACACAATGCCACTACCTCGCCATAGGCGTCGTCCGACAACCATCGCCGGCGCTTTACGAATTCGTCATGGAAAAACCCCAAATGGGCTGCCGGACCGCCGAAAGACGTCAGGCCAAGACGCAGAAACAATAGGAAAATGTGCCAGGCTGGCAAGGCCCCGGCGTATGTACCCTTGGTCATGGAACGCTCTTATCGTGGCAACGTGTATTAAGAATGATGAACATTATGACTTCCCGGTTGCATCAGTCCCAGTCCCGACCATAATGAAAAGACGGGTTGACCGGATCGTGACAGGTAACGTTTCCAACAACCAACAGGACCAGCAATGACCGCCCGGGCTCATACACCAGACAATCAGGATGAACTCCTGGAGTATCGCCTGAGCCTCCGCCTTGGCCCGGTACACGCGCGCCAGCGCCTCGGTATCGAGCGGGAAGCGGAAGCTCGCGTGTTCGGGCCTGGCCACCAGTCGTTCCATCTGGAAAACATCACCTCAGCTCCACGTTTCATCAGCGCCTGCCTGAAGTTGGCGGGCTTGTTCCGTCGAGGCCAGCACAACAGCCGCCGGCTGGATACCGCCCACAATCAGTTTCACATCCCAAGCCTGCCCCAAGCGTTCGAAGGCTTCCGCATTCTGCACCTTACCGACCTCCACGTGGATATGGATGAGGCCAACCTGCAGGCCGTGATACGTCAAATCGAGCCCCTCAAATATGATGTGTGTGTGCTCACTGGCGATTACCGGCGCCTCACCTGGGGCTCGATTGAGGGTGCCATGGACGGTATGGCGAGACTGCGGAGTGCCATTCACGGCAAAGCCTACGCTGTACTGGGCAATCACGACAGCGTGCGCATGGTTCCTGGTCTTGAGGACATGGGTTATCACCTGCTGATGAATGAGCATGCAGTGCTGCAGCGGGGCGACGATAAGCTTTATCTGGCAGGCGTGGACGATGCCCATTTCTACAAGGCGCATAATCTGCACCGGGCAGGAGACGAGATTCCCACCGGTGGTATCAGCGTTCTGCTGAGTCACACACCGGAAATCTGGCGCGAGGCTGCCCATGCGGGCTACGACATTTTTCTGTGCGGCCATACCCACGGCGGTCAGATCTGCCTGCCCGGTGGCATCCCCGTGACCCTGGATTCCGACTGCCCCAGAGAACTCGGCCGTGGTTACTGGCGCCGCAACGGCATGCAGGGCTATACCTCCCCAGGCGCAGGTACGTCGGTGGTCAACGTAAGGCTGAATTGCCCGCCGGAAGTGACGGTACACACCCTGACTCGGGGCCCCGGCTGAAGCCCGAGCTCAATGCGGCTGGTGGCGTATACCCAGGCGGTACAGTACGGGCGACAGCAGGATATTCGACACGGTAAACAGCACCACGACAACCGCCACAGTGAACCAGTCCAGCCCCAGCCAAAACCACGCCAGGATCATTGGCAGCAGGGCTTCTGGAACCTGGTCAAGCCCAACCGCCCGGGCACTGGAGGCAAGACCGGCACGACGCTTGATGAAACTGCTGATGATATCGCCCATCAGCCCAAGCATTCCGAATGCAAGGCCAAATACGACGCCTATTCCGGTGATCCATGCAAACAAGCTACACGCCAATGCACCGGACACAACACCACGCCAGGTTTTGCTTCGTCCCAGCACCGGCTGCCCGTCCCGCCATAGCCTGCCACCATCAACAGGGGCCGACCAGCGCCGGCCAAACAGCCGGGCGACCAGTACCGGTGCGCCATTTGCCAGCACCAGCATCACCAGGAGCTCGATAGAAATCAGCAATCGGCTCACTCTCCGTCAGGACCGTCCGGCGGCAGGCCTCAGGCAAGCCCGCCTTTGGTCAGTTTCAGCGGGTCCATCAGTTCCTCCAGCCGCTTCCGGTCAAGGCCACTGCGCTCCTCCGCCACGTCAATCACCGGTCGGCCAGTCTGATAGGCTTCCTTAGCAATATCCGACGCCAGGCTGTAACCGATTTCGGGGTTGAGCGCGGTGACCAGTACAGGGTTCTTGCCGACCGCTGCGTCCAGATGATCGGTATTCACCGTAAAATCCCGGATCGCCTTGTCACCGAGTATGGTTGACGCATTGGTCAGCAGTTCGATCATGTCCAGCAGGTTGGCGCCCACCAACGGCAACATCACGTTCAACTGGAAATTGCCTGATTGCCCGGCCAGGGCAACGGTGCTATCCAGTCCCATTACCTGGGCCCCGACCATGGCCACCGACTCCGGAATCACCGGGTTGACCTTGCCTGGCATAATGCTGCTGCCTGGCTGTAGGGCCGGCAGGCTGATTTCCGCCAGACCGTGAATCGGCCCACTGTTCATCCAGCGCAGGTCATTGGCGATCTTGGTCAGTACGATGGCCAGCCCCCGCAG
The DNA here is from genome assembly GCA_002726615.1 of Marinobacter sp. Lineage (GTDB taxonomy): Bacteria > Pseudomonadota > Gammaproteobacteria > Pseudomonadales > Oleiphilaceae > Marinobacter. The sequence goes on along the minus strand of PBRG01000112.1, from coordinate 6,947 downwards.
TTGGGACGACAGGGCCACGGGCGCGTCGATGGCACTCTGCCCCACGAATTTATGTTCCAGGGAGCGGAAATGGTAACCCGTATTGGAAGTGAGGAACTTGATGAACTGCCCCGGAAATTCTTCCAGTGCATTCACTCCGGTTCCCACGGCAGTCCCGCCCTGGGGTACGGCGAGTAAATCCTCAGCCGCGGTCTCAAGCCGTTTTTCCGCGGCGAGTAATTGCTCCCGCCAGGTTCTCAGCTCCTGCCCCAGGGTGACCGGCATGGCATCCATCAGGTGGGTGCGGCCGGTTTTAACCTGATTCGCAAACAATGCCTCACGTTCGTAAATAACCCCGCACAGGTGGGTCAGCGCCGGAATCAAACGCTCGTAAATGCCTGCCAGGGCACTGATATGGATGGCCGTCGGGATCACGTCGTTGGAACTCTGGCTCATGTTGACGTGATCGTTGGGGTGAATCTCGACATCCTCCCTTGCTGCCAGGGCTGCGATGACCTCGTTCACATTCATGTTAGTGCTGGTGCCTGACCCCGTCTGGTAACGATCTATGGGAAACTGGTCAGCGAATTCACCGTTTATCAGGCGATCGCCGGCCGCGACAATCGCATCTCTCAGATCGTTATCCAATAAACCGAGGCTGGCGTTGGCATCTGCGGCTGCCTGCTTCACTCTTACCACCGCCGCAATGAACGCCGGCGGCATCGGCAAGCCACTTACCGGAAAGTTCTCTACGGCCCTCTGGGTCTGTGCGCCCCAAAGAGCCTCTTCAGGAACGCGTACTTCGCCCAGGCTGTCTTTTTCAGTCCTGAAATTCGTCATGACATCCTCCTCTGTTCACAGGCATTGGGGCTCACCCGTTTGGCGGTGACTTCAGTCTGACATGGTCGCAAATGCCGGTAACCTGATCAAAATTCAGGATCAGGGTATGAACCGTGTTGGTATAGGTGTCGTGAAGGTGAAACTTGAAGCGATGTTGCTTCTCCCCCTGAAGGAAACCGTCATACTCCCGCACCAGCTCCCGCACGTCTCCTCCCTCGTCCCTCGACCAGGTGGCGTTAAAGGGCCCTAGGACGGCACCGCCAGACAGGCAAACAGTCACTTCGTGATTGGTAAGGGCGTTTTCCGAACCGGACATGGCACACTCTCCTGACAAAACGAACATTGACAGAATAAAGTGTAGACCGTCATTGCGATTCTGAGTTCAGGGATGTGGCAAGACTGGATACCAGCGCCCGAAGGCGGTTGGGCTTGACCGGCTTGTTGAGCACAGGCAGATACTGTGCACTGATGAGCCGGCGTGTTTCATCGCTGCGATCAGCGGTAATGATGGCGGCCGGTATATCACGACCAAAGTGACGCCGAACCGCGCACACCGCCTGACAACCCGTCAGGTTCTCATCCAGGTGGAAATCGGCCAGGATGATATCGGTGCCACTGCAATGCGCCACGGCATCCGCCGCGCTACCCGCTGTGGCAACCATACAACCCCAGCGTTCCAGCAGAGCCCGCATACTTTCCTGTACTGGCTCTTCGTTGTCGATCACCAGAACACGCAGTCCGTCGAAGAACGCCGGCGCAATCGCTAAAGGCTCCGCTTTCAGGCCGCTGGCGGACGCTTCTGTGAAGCGGGCCAGGGGAATGAGAACACTGAAGCAGGAGCCTTTGCCATGACGTGAATCCACACGGATGTCGCAGGCCAATACCCTCGCCATTCGCTCAACGATCGCCAATCCCAGGCCCACCCCCTGGCGGCCACCGCCCTTCGGCAGTATCTGGTGAAACTCCCGGAAGATATCCTCCAGCTTTTCCTGCTCGATACCCACGCCCGTATCCCACACCCCGATTTCCAGGTTGGGACCACGCTTGCGGGCAGCAAAAAGCACCCCACCTTCACGGGTGTAACGAAACGCGTTGCTTAACAGGTTGCGGAGTATTCGAGTGAGCATTCGCGGGTCAGTACGCACGTAACCTGCGCCAGAGCGTACCCGAAAGTGCAGTTCCGCGTTCTCAGCCACCGGTTCGAATTCCTGGGCGAGTCCTCGCATCAGTTCGCCGATGTCGGCATGGACAAAGTCCGGTCGCATGGCCTTCTGGTCGAGTTTGGATATATCCAGAAGATCCGCCAGCAGATCCTCGGCACTTTCCAGTGACCGCTGCACTCGCTGAACAAGTCGATTCTCGTCCGCAGGCAGATCGCTGTCCATCAGGGCGGACACCAGTAACCTGGCCGCATTCAGAGGTTGCAGTAAATCATGACTGGCCGCCGCGAGGTACTTGTCTTTGCTCTCATTGGCCTCCTTGGCGGCCTCTACAGCCACCACCAACTCCCGCTCCACCCGTTCGCGCTGCTCGATCTGGTAACGTAGCACCACGTTGGCGTTCTGCAGCTCGTCGGTGCGTTCCTCCACACGGCGCTCCAGATCCGCGTTGAGCTGACGTAACTTTTCCCGCGCCTGGTGCCGCTCGGTGATATCGGCGACAAAGGCTTCCACCACTTCCGGGCCGAGGTCTGGCCGCCGCAACAACGTGATTGCCACATGCACTGGCGTATTGTCCACCCGCCTGAGTCTGGTTTCCCTTGCACTGAGGCTGCCATTGTCCAGCAACTCCTGCCGGATGGCATCAAACTCACCAGAACTGCAGAACAGCTGTTCGCGCAAGCGGATAACCCCGGCCACCAGGGCCTCGGCGCTGTCGTAGCCGCAGATCCGCGCCATGGCCGGGTTAACGGCCACAAAGCCACCGCGGAGGTTGGCCTGGAAGATGCCATGAAGGGCGTTTTCAAACAGCCATTTGTAGCGGTTGCGCTCCTTTTCCAGTTCATCGATCCGTTCCTGCAGGGCCGGGTAGTAATTCTTGCGTACCGACTGGCTGCCAAGGCCGAGCAGATCGCCGATGTCGTAGTCAGCGTCGCTGGAATCAGAGGGCTTCTTCATAAACAACTTCGACGTCACGGCGTGAGGACTTGCGGGGATTGGTCAGGATGCATGGGTCCTGCAGTGCGAAGCCCGACAGGTAAGGGATGTCAGACGTGGTCACGCCCAGCTTGCCCAGTTTGGCCTCCAGCCCCACGGCCTGTTTCAACGTGATGATTCGCCCCATCAAACGCTGTTTGATCACCGGTTTCGACATACCGCGGGTGTCGATATCCATGGCCTCCGCCACCCGCCGGAATCGATCCTCTGCCGAGGTGTAGTTGTAGGCCACAACGTGTTCCAGCAGCAAGGCGTTGCAAAGTCCGTGGGGCAAATCAAGGTACCCACCCAGACTATGGGACATGGCATGCACCGCCCCCAGGATGGCATTGGAAAACGCCAGGCCGGCCTGCATGGAGGCCAGCATGATCTGCTCCCGCAAGTGTACGTTGGCGGTGTTCAAGACCAGCGGTTCCAGATGGCGATTGATCAGCCGGATCGCTTCCAGGGCGTTGGTATCAGTGAGCGGCCCACTACCTGTGGACACATAGGCCTCAATAGCATGCACCATGGCGTCCACCCCGGTACAGGCCGTCAGGTAGGCGTCCATGGTTTCCGTCACTTCCGGGTCGATCAGCGATACATCCGGCACTACCGCCTTGCTGATAATGGAGAACTTGAAGCGCCGGTCCGGGTCGGAAATGATCGCGAACTGCGACACATCGGCGGACGTGCCGGCCGTGGTAGGGATCAGGATCATTGGCGGCGACGGCGAGGTAATGGTGTCCACACCCTCGAACTCGAGAATGTTCCGGCCATGGGCGCTGACGATGCCGATGCCCTTGGCGCAGTCCATGGGGCTGCCGCCACCAATGGCGACAATGACATCACACTCATTGGATTTGTACAGCTCTGCTCCGGCCATGACTTCATCCACTTTCGGATTGGCAGAAACACCGGTAAAAACAGTGACACGAAGCCCGGCTGTCACCAGGATGTCCATGATCTCCGCAACCCAGCCAGCCTTCTCCACACCAGGGTCTGATACCAGGAACACGTGGCGGGCACCAACGTTACTGGCGAAGTTGGCTACCGCCTTGCGTGAGCCGGCACCAAAGACAATCTCGGGGGACACAAACTTGCGCAGGGCAGAAATGTCGTAGCTCATGGGCGCTCTCTTCGGTGTTGCTGTTGCTGTTGTTATTGTATAGACCCTGAGTTTACCTTAAGCGTTACCCGCCATCATTCCACTTTTGGCTATTTCGACAGTAGAAAGTGAGCAGATTCTCCAACAGGGCAACCTGGTTTTTCTGCTGCCGGAAACCGTGCCCTTCGTCCTCAAACCACCAGAGCTCCACTGGCTGCGCGTTCTGCTCCAGAACTCGTACCATTTCCCGGGTCTGCTCGGGCACGACCACACGATCCTGGCCACCCTGAAAAAAGATTATCGGCCTGCGGATGCGATGCGCCTGCTGAACGGGTGTGCGCTCATGCCAGCGCTCTGGATAATCACTCGGCGCACCCAACAGCCAGTCCAGGTAGCCTGACTCAAATCGGTGCGTCACCTCCCTCAGATGGGCCGGATCGCTAACACCAAACAGGCTGGCACCGGCCCGGAACCGTGTACTGCGAATCATCGCCATCAACGCGGTATATCCGCCAGAGCTACGGCCCTGTATAAACAACCGGCTGGCGTCAGCCCTGCCAGTGGCTACCAAGTGGTCCGCTGCCCGCTCCATGTCCTCCACATCGGACTGGCCCCAGTTGCCAGCGAGTGCCATGCGAAAGCGGCGGCCAAATCCCGCGCTGCCGCGATAATTGACATCGGCGACCGCAAAGCCATGGTGGCACCAGAACTGGACCTGTGGATTGAAGACCGGCCAGGCCGTCGACGTGGGCCCACCGTGAGCAATCAGGATCAACGGCGGTGGGCAGTTTTCAGATGGACCATCGACGGGCGGATACAAAAACCCACCTACCTCTTCCTGGCTTCCACTCGATGAAAGCACCCGAAAGAATTCAGGCGCAACAATGGGCGTATCGGCGAACGGCGATTCGCCCCCTGCCAGCAGACGGTCCCGCTTGGTTGCCAGATCCACCGCCAATACCGAGTCGAGACGGGACGCCGATCGGGCAACACAGTAAAGTTGGCCTTCGAAAACCGTTAGATGTCGGAAGTCGTTGAAATCAGGCACAACCCTTTCGGGCGATGAGCCGGCGGACCGCTTCAGCCATAGCTCCCCAACCCCGTTTAGGTAGCGCACCCAGGCCCAACCGTCCCGCCCTAACGGGCAATAATGGCGTTCGCCCAATTGCCAGGGTGCACTTGCGTGGTCCGCTGGGGTCGTGTCCAGGCAAGTCCACCTGGCCTGTTCATCTCGCCACGACACGCGCCATGCCTGCCACCATCCTTCGTGGTCCGAGAGCACGTACAGTGTTTCACCATCGAATACAGGCTGCTGCACGCTGCCTTCTTGTGATGTGGGCCAACAACGGGCGTGGACCAACTGCCCGTCTTCATTAACATCCGCAGTCCATAGAACGGATCTCACCCAGGGCATATCCGGTAACGACCAACAGATCCATGCCATGCGTTCACCGCTGGCGGAGAGCGCCGGTGCGCCGTAAAAATCCTCGCTGTCGTGCAGGGGCACAACCTCGTTGTGGTCTCGAACCGCCACCAGCTGCTGACAACCCGAACGTTCACGTACGGCCAGGGTGCGGTGATGAAGCGGATCCCATACCAGCCCACCAAAGCTGGCGCCCGTATCCTGTGTTACAGCGTTTGTGGCGCCCGTAACAGGATCGATACGATGAATCTGCTGTTGGGATGCCTCAACGGCGTACAGCGTGTCAGGCCCGACACACAGCGCACCTCCGCCGTAACCATTGACCTGGCTGCGAATACCAAAAGTTGGAGGAGTAACCCATTGAGGACTGTCACCACTCACTTTTCGGAGCAGGTTGTGACCGCTGTCAGGGTCGAATTCCAGCCAGAATACGCCGATTTGGCTGGCCGTCACCCACCCGCGCTGGGTAAACGCCGCAGATGCCTGTTCGGCTGACAGCGACGGAGACCGGGGCGGATTCCCGGCATCAGCCCCTGAAGAACAACCGGGAGTTGTTGGCGTTGCGATAGGTCAGCTCCTCCAGCCCGGCGGTGGCGTGGTCCGCCGCCTGGCGGGCGGCGAGGATGCGGTCATGATGGGGTGACTTGCTGCAAACCGGGTCTGCATTGTCGGCATTACCGGTAAGCAGATAGGCCTGGCATCGGCACCCGCCGAAGTCCTTCCCTTTTTCGTCGCAGGACCGGCACGGCTCCGGCATCCAGCTGTCCCCCCGGTAATGGTTGAAACCCGGGCTGTCATACCAGATCGAGTGTAGCGAGGAATCCCGCACATTGGGAAATTCAATGGGCAACAGGCGGGCGCTGTGGCAGGGTAAGGCGGTGCCATCCGGCGCCACGGTGAGGAACAGGCTGCCCCACCCGTTCATACAGGCCTTTGGCCGCTCCTCGTAATAGTCCGGGGTAACAAAGATCAACCTCATCGCCGAGCCGTCATCTGCCAGACGCTTGCGATAGATGTTTACGTCGGCCTCAGCCTTTTCCAGCTGTGCCCTGGAGGGCATCAACCCCTCGCGGTTTTCGAACGCCCAGCCGTAGTACTGGCAGGTAGCCAGCTCCACGTAATCCGCGCCCAATCGCTCACACAAGCTGATGATATCGTTCATCTGGTGAATATTGTGTCGGTGGATTACGAAGTTGAGCACCATGGGGTAACCCGCCTCTTTTACCGCTCGAGCCATCGCCAGTTTCTGTTCAAACGCCTTGCGGGAGCCGGCCACGGCGTTGTTCAGCTCCGGGTCCGAAGCCTGGAAACTGACCTGGATATGGTCCAGCCCGGCGTCACGGAAAGCATTAACTTTGGCTTCGGTGAGCCCCAACCCCGAGGTGATCAGGTTGCTGTAATAGCCCAGTTGCCGTGCCTCTGCAATCAGTTCCGGCAGGTCCTGACGCACCAGCGGCTCGCC
>PBRG01000111.1 GCA_002726615.1 Marinobacter sp. | reverse complement strand
TGCTGAGGCGCCACAGCTAGGCACTGTCGACGTGGGCGCTTTCTGTCGTGAAAGCGATCTGCCGGATTAGCATTGCGACAATCACCAAAATACAGATCGCGGATACCGCCAAATATGGGCTTACGGCGCCAATCGCAGCGATGGGAAGTACGCCCCTTTCGATTGCAGTGAGTTGCGTCTTGACCAAGCCTTCCAGAGAGGCTGCGACCGCGAGGGCTCCGGCAAACGCACCCACGACGGCCAAGGTGTTTGCCAGGGGGCCAAGTTCTAGGAGGATACCCGGGTTCCACACGAAGGCGAAGGGCAGCAGGAAGCCGACGACGGCTAGCCGGACTGCAGAGAACGCGATCTTGAAGGGGTCTTCGTCGGCAATCGCTGAGGCCGCGATTGCAGCCACGGCAATCGGTGGCGTCAGTGCCGAGAGAATCGCGTAGTAGAGCAGAAACATCTGGCTCGGCAACGTCGGGAAACCGAGCTTTGCCAGCGCCGGTCCGACCAGCACGGCTGCCAGGATATACGCACTGGGCGTTGGCATCCCGAGACCGAGAACAATCGTGACGACCGCGGCGATAACGAGTGTCAGCAGTGGTTGCATGTTGCTGACAGTCAAAATGACGTTCGCGGATTTCATTCCAAGGCCGGTCATCGACAAGCCGCCAATCACAAGACCGGCCGCGGCACAAGCGCCGGCGACTGGCAGAATCTGGAGCGTAGTCGCCCCCAGCCCTTCCACCAACTGCCACAGTGACAGCCGTGTGTCTTTCAGCATCATCGCGGACAGGATGGTTACCAGAACTCCGACACCGGCTGTGAAGGTCGGGGAATACCCCAGAATGAGGGCGACGATGATGCCGATGATCGGCAGCAGGAAAACCCATCCGGTCCTGAATGTTTCCTTTGCTGAAGGTATTTCGTCTGCAGAGGGTCGAAGGTTGTGCTTGACTGACCGGAAGTGAACCTGAGCGAAGACACCCGTGTAGTATAGAAGCGCCGGCACCAGAGCGGCGAGCACGATGGCGTTGTAGGAAATGCCGGAATACTCGGCCATGATGAAGGCTGCTGACCCCATGATCGGAGGCATCGCGCTTCCGCCAGACGACGCCGCGACTTCCACCGCCCCCGCGAACCGTGCCCGATAGCCGAGTCGCTTCATGACAGGGATCGTGATCGACCCCGTTGCAACAACATCGGATGTTGGGCTCCCGGACATCGTGCCGTACAGGCCCGACGAAATGATCGCGATTTTGGCGGGGCCGCCGCGCGCATTGCCGGTCACAAGCGCTGCAAGGTTGAAAAAGAAGTCCCCTCCCCCGGCCTTGGCCAGGAATGTTCCAAACATCACGAACAGGAAAACATAGCTGGCAACGACCTGAAGCGGCACGCCAAAAAGTCCATCGGTGGTGAAAACCAGAATATCCAAGAGATAGCTGAACTCGCTGACGCGATGCCCGAATGGCGGCGGCAGAAGAGAGCCAAACAGATTATAAATCAGGAAGAGGGCGACAACGCCGGTCAGGCCTAGGCCGGTGGTCCGGCGGGTCGCTTCGATGGTCAGAAACAACAAGGCTGAGCCAAAGAAAAACTGATCGGTTGTGAATTCGTCGAGTAGACTGATCCGGTCCGCAATCGCTCCCGAGGTCACGTAGAAATACACCCCTGTGGCCAGGCTCAGCGCAGAGAGAACCCAATCATAGATCGGAATGCTGTCCGGCGCGCGCGAGGTCGCGCCGATCGCGAGGAAGAGAATCGTGAAAATGCCCGATACGAACAGAATGCCCTGAATGAGCGGATCGGAGATGATGAAGAGGTTCGAGTGGATTACCCAAACCGCGAATGCCGCCGCCAGAACCATGACGATGGTTCTCATCGGCGAGCCTAAATTTCTACGACGACCGGTTTCTGTAAGCGAAGGAAAATTCATGTAGACCCCGTATAAGGCAGAGAAGAGAAAGAACCGCGATGTATGGGCCGCGCGATGACATGACGTGACATCTCACGTAGCCACCGCGGGGCATTGCTCTGTGCAGTCCATGAGTGGGCCGGCGCGTGTCGTTGCAGCGCGCGCCGGCCGGATCGCGGGATCGACCTTACTTGAGCAGACCCAGTTCCTTGTAGGCACGCTCCGCACCAGGATGGAACGGCAGCGTGGTCTGCGACGTCAGAAGTTCCGGTGTGAGCGCCCGCATCGCCTTATGCACGCCGCGGATCTCGTCGATATTGGACGCGATGCTCTTTGCGAGCATGTAGCCAGTTTCTTCCGGCAGTACATCGGAAGTGATTACCATCGCACCCAGTGCGAGCGTGACGACATCTTCGGTCTGGTTCTTGTAGCTGTCGGCTGGAATTGTGAACGTGCCGGTTCCGAAACGCTCGTTGGTCGCAGCGATGATGTTTTCGGGAACGCTGAGCAACACGACGTCATTGCCCTCGTCAACTTTACGGAACGACGAATGTCCGATGAAAATGCCGTTGATCACCATATCGGTGCGGCCGTCTGCAATCAGATCTGCTTGCTGTGACGAACCACCGCGGACAAGCACGCCGCCATTGGACTCGATCGTGGCTTCGTCGTAGCCCGCCTCTTCGAGCATGAAGGTCGTGATGTTGGCGACGATGTTCCCGGCATTGTTGTTCGCAACACGGATCGCCGCGCCGGACGTCGCGAGGTCGTCAATGCTGTCGATGCCATATTCTTCGGCAAGAGACTTCTTGATGAAGAAGTGCATCGGCGCCCAGTTGTACATGTAGCCGATGGCTTGAAGGTTCTCGATCGGCGCGTCAAACGGTTCGTCCCCTGCGAGGGCCAGCTTGATCTCGGCATCATGTGCCATCCCCAGGTCGGTCCGTTCACGGCCCAGAAGGCCGATGTTCGCAAAGCCACCCCCGGTGGCCTGATAGGTCACCACGCCGCTCGGGTCATCCGCCTTGACGGCACGGTCAATACCAGCGCCCAGAAGCGACCAAAGCCCCGAGGGATTGCCGCCTGAAAGGGTCACATTAACGCTTTCTGCGGAAGCAGCGCTCGCAAGAACCGCGAGGCCGATCGATGCGGCAACGGCTTTGATTGGAAATTTCATGTCTTCCTCCCTGTTTTCAGTAGACATCTAATATTAGATATCTATCTTTAATGCTAGTAGTCTATCCACTCGCACCCGTCAACCCTGATTGAAGTCGAGACTATTGTTCAGCGAAAGCCACTCAAGTCATAGTTCCTGACGCGGAACACGCCGAAGCCGTGTGTCCGGCGTAGGTGCTTTGTCGTGACGCACTATCAACCCGTGGAGCCCCGGAGCAGCAGGCCTCAAACCCCCGCCCCCATAGGCTCTCTATGTCCGCAACCGCCATTGAATGGCCCGCGCCGGACACTCGGCACGCATGGCTCGCGATTCAGTTTGCTGTGTTGCCCTTGGTCGGGGGAACACGGACCCCTCTGGCGGCCGCATCCTGTTCGTCATTTTCGAGGTTCCGGATCATCACGGCAAGTGCGTGTCGCAAGTCTTCCTGAGCTTTCTTGGACAGTCCCGCCATCGCTGCATCGTTCACTTCGAGCGCCAGAGGTTCGAGAACGTCGCGCAGCTCCAAGCCCTTCCGCGTCAGAAACGCGTGCTGGCGCCGTTTGTTGCCCTCGACGTTGCGTCGCTCTATGAAACCCAATTCTTCCATTTTGATGAGCGCGGTGTGGGCGGTGGGTTCGGTGAGATGCGCCCGGTCGCTCAGTTCGCGTTGCGACAACCCGTCTTCCTGCCAGAGGATGCGCAGGAAAATCCACTGACCGAACGTAACATTTTCCGTTTGCAGTCGAAGTTGAAGCGCCCGGTTGAACCCGCGGGCCGCCAGTCGTACCAGCCGGGCCATGCGCTCGTCGGGTTGGACAGGTACGTGGCTTGATTGCTTTTCTTTCATCGCATCGCTCACGGCCTGTCTCCACACATGGTTTTTATCCAAACAGCGCGCCCGCCCGGACTTGATAGCTAAGAACTCCAGAGTTGTGGCGCGCGCAACATAGGTGCCGAGCCTTGGTACAAAGTCAAGACATGGAAGCCGGGGTGCCTATCGTTGGGCCCGAGTATGGACTTTCTTCCGGGGTGGTTTTGCCCCTGTGTCGGGATTGTGCGCCGGTTGCTTTCCAGTACGCGACCATCATGCGCCGACACCTGCCTTGCACCACTGTGCCGCACAGCGCCGGGCAACCGTTGTGTAACGCCTCCGGCAAACCCGGCGCGGTTCACGGCCATTCAATAGGTGCAAGGAACATAGGCTCTGCAGTTCGGCTGTGCACACCGTTCGCGCGGAGGGGTTGGTCAGTTCAGATCGTTCAACTTTTGTCGCCAGCGTTCCACCACATCGGGGTTCCTGACATATGTCGGCAGATCACCTTTCATGATGCGTGTTGCGTTTTCGACGAGGACGTCGGGCATGACCGTGTAGAGATCAATGGTGTGGCCCAGGATATGCGGGGTGAGGATCACCCGGTCGAGGCCGCGCAGCGGATGGTCGACGGGCAGCGGTTCGGTTTCCGTCACGTCCAGCCCCGCACCGGCCAGGTGTCCTGCTGTCATCACCCGCACCAGCGCATCCTCGTCAATGAGACCCCCGCGCGAGGTGTTGATCAGAACCGCATTTGTCTTCATCGCGCGCAGTTCCGCCTCGGCAATCATGCCTCGCGTCTGCGCGTTGAGCGGCACATGCAGGCTGACCACATCGGACGTGGTCAGCAGCGCGTCGCGCTCCACCAACCGTACGCCCGCGGGTGCGGTGTCAGGTGTCAGGAACGGATCGTGCACCAGGATCTGTGCCGGCTCGAACGCCAGCAGTCGCTCGATCACCCCGGCCCCAATCCGGCCAGACCCGATCAGGCCGATCGTCCGGCCCCGCACCATCCGCGCATACATCTGCTGCGGCCGGCCCGCATTTTCGCGTAGCAGGCGTTCGGATTCATGCAGCCGGTACAGCAGCACCAGCATCAGCATCACTGCCGCCTCTGACATCGCCAGAAAGTTCTCGGGCGTTGCACCATTGGCCACGATCAGACCACGCGCGGCACAGGCCTCCAGATCGACCGCATCCACCCCGATCGTCGGAAAGACCAGCGCCCGCAGCCGTGGCGAGGCATCCAGATCCGCCTCGCTCAGCCGCGACCGCGAGCTGGCCACGATGATATCAACGTCCGACAGCAGCGCCTGCCGTTGCTCTTCCGTCAGCCGCAGCGGAACACCCGGGGTGATCTGGGGGCCGCGAACGACCTCCCAGCCTTCGGCCCGCAGCCGATCCGTTGCGGTGTCCAACACCTCTTCCAGCACAGGATCCTGCGCAATATAGATCTTCGGGGTCATCATCAGTCGCTCCGCGTCAGGCCAGCGACCATGTTGGGGTTATACCCCGGCTGGACACGTGCATCGATCACTACGCTCTTGCCCGCGCGCACCATCTCGACGCCCTGTTTGATCGCCTCGACCAGCTCGCCCGCGGTAAAGACCGGGCCGATCCCTTCGCAGCCCTGCGCCCGCGCAACTCCGGCAATGTCGATATCCGGATCACCGATACGCTGGCCGATCCACTTGTTCTCGACCGGGCGGTTGCGGGCCACTGCCACGCGTTCCTGGTGCACCTCGTCATTGTAGAACGAGCGATTGTTCGACACCACCGCCAGGAACGGAGTGCCATAATGCGCCGCCGTCCAAAATGCCGAGGCCGCCATCATGAAGTCGCCGTCCCCAAGAACCGCAACAGGCAGCCGGTCGCTGTCTTTCAGCGCCAGCGCCGCCCCGATCAGCATCCCAGGACCCGAGCCGATCCCCGCGCCGCCATCCGAACCCAGGAAGTCCAGCGGATGACGGAAGTGCCACGCCTCGCCCGCCCAACCCAACGGCCAACGCACAAAGCTGGCACAGACACCTTCCAAACCTTCGCCAAGCGCCCCGGCCAGCGTCATGATATCAAGCTCAACATCTGCATCGGGGGCGTTCAGCGCGGGTTTGACCGGCAAATCACCGGGCATCTCGCCCGCCCCTACACCCAGGGCATCGGCAATCGCATGCATCGCAACATCCGGGCCACAGGCCAGGTGCAGATCCAGCGCAGGCAGCGCCTGATGCTCCATCCCCCAGCCATTGTGCAACTGATAATCCAGCGACGCCTGGATCACCTGCGCCGTCACTTCGCCCGCCAGTTTCAGCGTACCCGCGACATCCAGCCAGTCCAGACTCAGGATCACATCGGCCTCGCGCAGCACCGCGCCCGCCGCGTCGTCGATGAAGAAGGCTGGTTTACCCCGATGCCGCGGGTGATCCGTCGGGAAAGACGCCCCGATCCGGATATCCGTCAGAACCTTCGCCCCCAGCCCCTCGACAAAGGCCACACGCCGCGCCCAATCCGCCGGATCGCGCGACACCCGCCCCGCCAGCACCACAGGCGCCTTGGCGTTCTTCAGCAGGTCCGCCGCACGTGCCACGCCTTCGGCCGAAGGAGCCGCAGGCAAAGGCGGCTGGTAACGCGCAAAATCCGGCAGCGCCGGGGCCTGCGCGTGCTGCTTTTCCTGGATCGACACATCAAAGTTCACATAGGTCGGCCCTTTCGGCTCGCTCCGCGCAATCACATCCGCCCGCAACATCGATTCCAGCGCCGCCTCCATCGAGCCAGGCTGATCGTCCCATTTCACATAATTCCGGATCATCGACGCCTGGTCACGGCAGGTATGGAGCCAGTCAATCCAAGGACGCCGCAGCGCCGCATCAACCGGCCCCGTCGCACCATAGATCAGCACAGGAACCCGATCACACCATGCGTTGAAGATCGCCATCGTCCCATGCATCAGACCCACGTTGCTGTGCAGAATCACCGCCAATGGCTCCCCCGTCACCTTCGCATAGCCATGTGCAATCGCAACCGCATGCTCTTCGTGCAGACACAACAGCATCTGCGGATCTTCATTACCAAGGTGGTTCACAAGGCTGTCATGCAAACCCCGAAAGCTCGACCCAGGGTTCAGCGCAACATACTTCACCCCCAAACCTCGCAACATATCCGCAAATACATCGCTACCCCAAACTCCCAAACTATCCGACGATACTGGGCGCTCAACCGGCAATGGAATTCCTTCACTCATATCTTCAGACCTCTCTTTACGATGTGTTGGTGCGGCAACCCCATTTGGAAAGGCGCACCAAATAAGATTTCGTTGTCCGCCGAAAGGACGGGAATTGTTCAGCACTGACAGTCTGGAGTGGTTCAGAGGAT
>PBRG01000110.1 GCA_002726615.1 Marinobacter sp. | reverse complement strand
TCGAATACGGGCAACCGGTGTTCTCAGTTCATGAGAAACCGCGTGGATCATTTCCCGCTGAACCCCTACCAGCCGCTGGATATGCTCCGCCATACTATTGAAGGCAGCGGCCAGCCGGGACACAAGGCGACTGTCGCCGGCATCCACCCGCGCCCCCATCTCACCCCGGGCAATACGGATTGCCACCGACTCCACGGCCCGGAGATTGCTGTCCACATCCCGTAGCGCCAGATAGAGAGCAAGCGCGAGAACACTTCCCGCCACTGCAAGCAATAGCAGCATTACCGGCCACGCCCAGGGATTGAAGGGCGCGGGCATGGCCATGTCCACGAGAGCGCCGTCTTTCAGGCGAATCAACACCTGGGCGCGTCCTCGCGACGGGTGATGGTACAGCGAAATGCCTCGTTCGGAGACTCGCTCCAGAACCTCGGAATCCGGGAGTGCGGCCTGATCACGAACCGGCAGTAGTTCTACCCCGAACGTATCGGATAGCTGCGACATGGCACCTTCCCGTCCGTCCGCAGACATGTCATCAAGGTGGAGGCGCGCGATGAGAGCGGTTGCCTCGGCAATGTCACTGTAGATGTCCCGGAATCGCAGGTCGATGATCCCATCGCTATCGTTCCGGACCATGACCTGCTGGCCAATACTGGTGTCCATCGCCACCACCTGACCGTAGGAAAGGCGCTCCATGATGACATCGGATACCGACAGGTTACCCGGCGGCGTCACCCGGAAATCGTAGAAGGACTCAAGCCATGGGTACTGTTGCTGAGGATGAGGTGTCGCGACAAGCCAGCGCAACAGCGGCTCTGAAAAACGCTCCTGCCAGTACTGCTCCCTGACGGAGTTCACGCCCAGGAACAAGGCGGCACAAAACAGGAGAACCAGAAAGGTAAGACCAATCAGCCGGGCATAAAGCTTGAGAAAAAACTTGAGGGGCATTGCAATAACCCTGGCAATGAACGCCGGCCTCGCCGGGCCAGCGCCAGAGACTGAACAGTCAGGCTTCCTTTACGAACAGGTAGCCTTTGCTGCGTACGGTTTTAATGCGCCTCGGGTGGATGGGATCGTCGCCAATTTTGGGGCGTATCCTCGAAACCCGGACATCAATCGAACGGTCCTGGCCGTCGTATTCGATGCCTCTCAGGGCAGTGAAGATTTCCTCCCGGCTGAGCACGCGACCGGCATTGCTTGCCAACAGCCAGAGCAGGTCGAATTCAGCGCTGGTGAGATCAATGCTGTCTTCGCTCAACCACGCCTCGCGCATCGACCGGTCCACCACCAGGTTGTTGAACTGCAGCCTGACCGGCTCTTCACCACTACCCTCTTCGGCGGCCACCGAACCAGTCTCGGTAACCCGCCTCAGCAAGGCACGGATTCTCGCCAGCAGCACCCTTGGCTGGACCGGCTTGCCGATGTAATCGTCGGCCCCCATTTCCAGGCCGAGCACCTGGTCCAGATCGTCCGTGCGGGCGGTGAGCATGATAATCGGGCCTGGATAAAAAGGCCGCGCACGCCTGCATATGGATAGCCCATCCTCGCCCGGCAACATCAGGTCAAGCACGACCAGATCCGGCTGCTCCTTGCGGATGCGCTCCACCGCGTTCCCACCGTGAGTTTCGAGGGCGACAGTCAACCCGTTACTCTCCAGATACTCCCTGGTAAGCTCTGCCAGCCTCTCATCATCTTCGACTATAAGAATCCGCCAACTTTCGTTCGTCTGTTCCACGACATCCATCTCTGATTTTGTTTTTCCGGTTTCTGAAACGTCCGGCCAACGTCACCCCACATGGCCGGACCAGAGCTGCCTGTCAGAAGATCAGCTACCCAACTGACAATACAGGCTACCTCCTGTAACAGCAATTATACATGCTATTCAGAAATATACATGGAACCGTCTGTTCGTTACAGCCCGTGACAAAGGTCACAGTGCCACACCGGCAACGGGACTTGTCACAAAGTCGTCATCCCCCGTTCATTCCGATGTCACACCGGATTCATAGCCTTGTCGAAAAGTGGAAACAAAGAGGCATTGCCATGAACGCCCAGACTGCCCGCCTGTCACGCTCGGCCCGACGGCTTAAAACTGTCATCACCCAACAGCCGGATCTCGTTGAATACGCCCAGAAACTGCGCTATCAGGTTTTCTCGGAAGAGTATGGTTCTGACCTGGGAGCTACCGTCCCTGGCATTGACGCGGACGAATTTGACCGATTCTGCGATCATCTGATTGTCACCGATGAGAGCACCGGTGAGCTGGTGGCCACAACACGGGTGCTTCACCACAGTCAGGCCGTGGAAGCCGGAGGCTTCTATTCCGAAGGTGAGTTTGAACTTTCTTCCCTTTACCAACTCCCGGGAACTGTCGCCGAGCTTGGGAGAACCTGTGTGCATCCGGACTATCGTAACGGTGCGACCATCAGCCTGTTGTGGGCGTCCGTTGCGGAATACCTGGTATCGCGAAACGTGGACTACCTGATTGGCTGCGCCAGCATCGGTATGTCGGATGGCGGCCTGAAAGCCTGGCGCATAGCCCGCTACCTGCAACGGGAATTCCTGGCCGGCGAAGAATACCGGGTAACCCCGTTACGGGCACTGCCGCACCTGACCCACGCCGTCAGCGAAGATCGCCCGGTGGACGTTCCCGCACTGATCAAGGCCTACATGCGCCTCGGCGCCCGCGTCTGCGGGGAGCCCTGCTGGGACCCGGAGTTCCGCTGCGCTGATCTGCTGGTGGTCCTGGACGTTAATAATCTGGCCCGCCGCTACAGCCGCCATTTCATGCGTAAACAGGCCCAGTAAGCGGTCAAGACCCACCTGGCAACCCGAGGATTGGCTATGGAACTGATACGCCTGACCACGAGACTGACGCTCTTTGCCGGCTTCCTGGGCCTGACGGCAACGCTTGCCTGTACACTGTTACTGGTTGAGACCCTGTTCCGCTGCCAAATCGACCGCGCGCCCTTCGCCCGCATCTGCTTTAACGGGGCCAGTCGATGCCTTGGTTTTCGCATG
Source organism: Marinobacter sp. (assembly GCA_002726615.1). GTDB lineage: Bacteria > Pseudomonadota > Gammaproteobacteria > Pseudomonadales > Oleiphilaceae > Marinobacter. Next base: position 9,461 of record PBRG01000110.1, on the reverse strand, counting down.
TCCACGCAGGGGGCCTTTAGCGAAAGGCCCGTACTTTATGTAAGCAACCACATCTCCTGGTCGGACATTCCTGTACTTGGCGGACAGGTGCCCCTGCGCTTTCTGTCCAAAGCGGAAGTCGGCCGCTGGCCGGTGATCGGTTGGCTGGCCACGCAGGCGGGCACGCTGTTCATTCAACGCGGCAGCGGCAAAGCCGGTCAGGCCCGCCACGAAATTACCAGCACCTTATCGAGCGGACAGTCGGTGCTGGTATTTCCGGAAGGCACCACCACAGCCGGAGTGACGGTCCTGCCCTTTCATAGCCGCCTGCTGCATGCCGCGGCGGATGCGGGCGTGGATATACAACCTCTCAGTATCGGTTACCTGCGAAACGGCCATCCCGACCATTTGGCGCCATTTATCGGCGACGATGAGTTTCAGCATCACTTAATTCGCATGCTTCGCAAGCCGGCGGTCGAGGTCGGCGTTATCGCCCACCCGGTGGTGACTATCGACAACACCACGGACCTGGCCGATGTAACGCGGGATTTGCGACAGACAGTGCACGACGGGTTGCGGCAGATTCAGGCGGGACGACTTTCAGACCAGGCATCAGGCGGGCCGACAGCGGTTGCCGGCCCGGAGCTGTAATTCAACTCAGCGGATGGCCGGCGTTGATTTCCTCTTCCGTGGCTTCACGCTTACCGATGATCTCCAGATCAAAGTACAGGGTAAAACCCGCCAACGGATGATTGGCGTCCACCCGCACCAGATTGCCATCAATACTCACCACCTGGACCACCTGGGCCGTGTCGCCGGTATTGGTCTGGAACTTCATCCCCACGTGCAGATTCTCCACCCCCTCGAACATGGAACGGGGCACTTTGCGGATCAGTTCCGGATCATGTTCTCCGTACGCCATGGCCGGCGGCACGGTCACTTCCAGGCAATCGCCGACATTACGGTCTTTCACCGCTTTCTGGATGCCTTCGATGATTTCCGGGCTGCCCTCCAGGAAATGAAGCGGCTCACTGCCCTCGGAGGTGTCAACGAGCTCACCGAGCTTGTTCTTGAGGACATAATGGACGGTTAATACAGCAGGTTTTTGCATCAGGCGTTTGTGTTTCCTGTATTCGGAGGTGTATCAGTCAGCTTCAGGCCATGGATAACCAGGCGCCGGTCCAGTCTCGCCTTCAGGCTCCGGGGCTTATCCAGGCTCATGCGCTCCAGCAACGACTGGTAGCGATTCTCGTCGTCGTTGGCCTTAACGGCACGCCACAAGGTCAACAGTTTACCACGGCGAGTCGCCGTTGCGGCCTTCAGGGTTTGTAAAGCCTTGCCCAGCCGGAGCTCTTCATCGGTAAAGTCCCGCCCGAACGGGAATGCCGGAAACATCTCTGTGTCTCCGGCGATCTTTACGGCCTCTTCAACCGCCTCCGGCGTGTTATTGCACCAGTGCTCAGGCAGACGAAACGAAGCATCCACTTTTCCCGCTTTCTGGGCCTGCTTCAGCAAGTCGGCCTGGAAACGGGAATCTGCAATGCGGATCAGTTGCAGGTATACCTGTTCGTCGGACTGGCCCCGCAGATCCGCAATACCGTACTCGGTGATGACAATGTCCCGAAGATGACGGGGGATGGTGCAGTGCCCGTAACTGAAGACAATATTGGACAGTGTTTTCTCACCGGATGTGCGGGTGCTGCGCAGGCTCAGGATGGACCGAGCACCCGGCAGCTCGTGGGCCATGGCCACAAAATTGTATTGGCCGCCAACACCGCTGACCACACGTCCGTCTTCCAGCCCGTCGGACACGGCCGCACCGCTGAGCGTATGCATCATTGCCGAGTTGATAAACCGGCCATGCACCCTCTGTGCAGCTTTCAGACGTTGGTTGCCGAACGCGTGGTCATACAAGTGGTTGATGTAGTTGACGCTGGTCATGCAGATGCGTTGGCGATCGTGCGGTGACAGGTCCCGCAACCGCTGGTAGAACGCTTCGGGGCCGACGAAGAAGCCACCATGCACCACAATCCCTCCAGTCAGTGACTTTCCCAGGGCCAACGACTCAATAGCGCTTCTCGCCTCTTCACTGTCCAGATCCGGGTCCAGGGATTGCTCGCCCATACACAGCCGCCCGCCCTTGAACTCAACCTCCGGGTTCAGGATGCCGTATCGACACAACCACTGCACGTCCCTGGCCCGTAACGGCGAATCAATCAACTGTTCCCGCCGCAGAACATCCAGTGTGTCCAGGGAAACACTAACGGTAAGGTCACCCCGGTTTATCAATGTTTGCAAGCCGGCATGATCAAACACTTCGCGAGTCAGGACACCCGCCTCCATGAGGTAAATAAAACCATCCACCATCATCTCACTGCAGCCGTAGAGTCCCGCCTCAAAGGCATCAACGCCACCGCATTCAGAAACCACCGGAAAGCGGTCCGCCACCTTGAGGTGATCGAACACCTTCTTCCAATGCCCGTTGTGGCGATGCCGAAGAATGGCACTGTGAACCAGCGCCGCACCCAGCGAGCCGATCCCCACCTGCAGGGTTCCTCCATCCCGGAGCAACGCACTGGCGTAGAACCCGATGAGGTGATCCTCCGGGCTGACCGCCATTTGCGGTGCCGAGAACAGCGGGTAGTCGGAGGCGGGGTGCTCTAGGACGATGTCAAACTGGCCCGTCTCGACCGCAGCATCATGGCCTAGGAATGGCAAATAGCTGTTGGTCTCTGCCACCAACGCCACAGGTGTTCCGGCCGCTCCCCGCGCCCGCAACAGGGGTAGCAGGTCCAGGCTCAGATCCGGGTTGCAGCTCAGGCTAACGTAGCCTTCCTGGTCCGGCTCAATCGCCGGAGCCACCATCTGGGCCACGACGTTGACGCCCAGCGCCATAAGGTCGCGCACTGCGTGGGTGTAATTAGTGCAGACATAATTGCGTTGCTGGTCCTTGTTATTCAGGAAGGACCCGGCCTTGAAGAAAAACTCGGATACCCGCACGTTCTTGGGCAAACGCTGACTAATCACGTCCCGTGCGTAGTCAAGTTCCGGAATCCGCCCGTACAGGCGTTCGGCGAACGGGCCCATGAAGCGCTCTTCCAGCGATGAACTGCCACCGGGCGCGGTCAGGGATAGCGCCGTAACAATGTGAAGCTCTATGGACGGATCGTCCTTGGCGCGCTGGTAGAGAGCGTTGGCAAAACGTATGGGTTTACCAAGCCCCAGTGGCAGGCCCAGTGTGATGCGCTTACCCACCCGGCGAATCAGCTCGTCCACACAGGCGCTGCTGTCTGCGAGCGTTACCGGTTGCTCCTCCACCATCGCGGCCATAGTGTTACTCCCTTAGTTGCCGTCAGAATGCTTACCGATACGGATAATCACATGTGACATTGTGACAGGCAATGCGTGGAGACAGATAAACGGTGGCGCGGATTCGTGGGAGGTCAGTCAGGGTTCAAAGGGAGAAAACGTCGGTGGGAGTTCAGAAGTTCCAGCGAAGGTTGAGGCAGGCGCCCTCTTCAAGCAATGCAATACCGTGGTCCGGCTTGGCACGATCAGACGCGTAGGACTTCTTTTCTGAATCTGAGCCGCTGAGACTGAGACTCAGAAGGCGCGAACCAATGGTCGCATACATATCGGACTCTTCACGCTCGAAGTCGCCAGACATCTCTTCCTGAAGCTGATACACGTTCTCGGCCGGGACTTCGTCTGCAAACACACGCTCACTCGCTTCAGCGCGAACGACGAAGGCGATCATGTTGAGTGCAAGAAGTGCGACAAAGATACGGATAATCATAATTATTCTGGCGACCTGTAATCGAAACGGAATTCTACTGTCATGTAATGCTTAAGTCTAATGATTAAAGGTCAGAAAGATGTGATTTTGCACACAAAAGTGCCGCTTTTTTGTCACGGGATTACCGAGTTTTTGTCAAGAAAACAGCAATCTTTGTTGCAAAGTGTAAGCAGCCCCACTCTGCCGCCCGTAACGGTCAGAGTGGTTGCTTCACGGTGGGATTTGTTAAAAAACCGTAACGCTTTCAGGACTAAGGGCAGGGGTAGGTGTACACCTGGTTAAGGTTCTCTATCTCCCCAAGCACCTCTTCGCTCAGGGACACCGACGCGGACCCCAGGTTCTCACGAAGCTGCTCAAGCGTCGTGGCCCCAATAATGTTGCTGGTAACGAAATCACGGCTGGTCACGTACGCCAGCGCCATCTGTACCGGCGACAGTCCGTGGCTGGCCGCCAGGTCTACGTAGGCTCGGGTCGCCTCGGCACCACGACCGCTGGTGTAACGGGTGAAGCGCTCAAACAAGGTCATCCTGGCGCCTTCCGGGCGCTTGCCATCAAGATATTTGCCAGAGAGCATGCCGAAGGCCAGCGGGGAGTACGCGAGCAGACCAACCTGTTCACGGCAGGCAATTTCCGCCATTCCCACCTCAAACGTGCGGTTGAGCAGGTTATAGGGGTTCTGGACGCTGACCACCCTGGGCCAGTCATGCTCCCGGGCCAGCCTGAGGTATTCGTTCGTTCCCCATGGGGTTTCGTTGGAGATTCCTACGTGGCGAACTTTGCCTTCCTTGACCAGCTCCGCCAGTGTGCCCAGTGTCTCTTCAATGGGGGTAGCCTGCTCGTCCACACTGTGCCTGTATCCCAGCTTGCCAAAGAAATTGGCGTTACGATCCGGCCAGTGCACCTGATAGAGGTCAATATAATCGGTCTTGAGCCGGCGCAAGCTGTCTTCACAGGCCTGACGAATATGGTCCCGGGTCAGGCGCGGGCCATCCCGGAGGTAACCCAGTCCATTACCCGGCCCCGCCACTTTGGAAGCAATCACCAGGTCGTCGCGACGGCCCCGCTTCGCCAGCCAGTTGCCCAGATAGCTTTCCGTGAGGCCCTGGGTTTCAGCCCGCGGGGGCACCGGGTACATCTCCGCGGCGTCAATGAAATTAATGCCCTCGGAGGTGGCCAGGTCCAGCTGCTCAAACGCTTGCTGTTCGGTATTTTGCTCGCCCCAGGTCATGGTGCCCAGGCAAATCTCGCTTACATCAATGTCGGTCCTGCCGAGCTTGCGGGTTTTCATGCGTACTCCCGAATCTGATTGCTGAAAAAGGTAAAGGGATTGTCACGGGATTGTCCCGGAACTGTCATGCCAGGTTTCCATAGTGGAGGCATGAAAGAGGAAACCACAGGTAACACTGCGATGAGCGTCACCCAGGCTTCAGGGCGCAAGCACCACATTACCATTGTTTCGGAGACCTTTCCTCCGGAAATCAATGGCGTGGCGAACACCCTCAGGCACCTATGCCTGGGCCTGATGCAGCGTGGCCACAAGGTAACGGTCATCCGTCCACGCCAGCGCCATGAATCAAAAGGACGATTCGAAGGTGCCGGGGAATGCCTGTTTTCCGACGAGCAAGTGGTGACCGGCTTGCCGCTGCCGGGCTACAGTGACTTGAGGTTCGGAATGACCCGGCCGGGCTTCCTGGCCTCACTCTGGAAGCTTCAATGCCCGGATGCCGTTTACGTTGCCACCCAGGGCCCCCTCGGCGTAGCGGCTGTTGCGGCCGCCAGAAGGGCCGGCATTCCGGTCAGTTCCGGCTTCCACACCAACTTCCATGCCTACAGCCGCTATTACGGCGCAGGATTCCTGGAAAAACTGTTGTGCAGCTACGGGCGCTGGTTTCACAACAGGACAGCCATAACCCTGGTGCCAACCCGGAAAATCGCACAGACCACCCATGACATGGGCATTCACCCGACATCGGTCTGGAGTCGCGGCGTTGACTGCACCCGTTTTTCGCCCCACAAACGGGACGCGGCGCTCCGGCAGCAATGGGGGCTGCAAGCCAATGACCGCGCGGTACTCTATGTTGGTCGCCTCGCTGCGGAAAAAAACCTTCAGATGGCAGTGTCATGCTTCGAGCGTATCCGCGGACTGCACCCCTGCGCGAAATTCATACTCGTGGGTGATGGGCCGATGCGCAAGCGCCTTGCCGAACGCCATCCGGATTACGTTTTTGCCGGAACCCGCCGTGGTGAAGATCTGGCCCGGCACTATGCCTCCGGTGACATTTTCCTGTTCCCCAGCAAAACCGACACCTTCGGCAACGTGGTTACTGAAGCCATGGCCAGTGGCCTGGCGGTGGTTGCTTTTGACGATGCCGCCGCCAGCGAACATATCCGCCACGAAGACAACGGCATGAAGGCTCAACTCAGCAACGACGAAGGCTTTGTCGACCATGCCCTGCGCCTGGCCGACCAGCCAACCCTGATGAACAGGATACGGGCACAGGCACGCCTGGACGCACTGGACCTGAATTGGGCCGCGCAAGTTGAACAGTTCGAACACCTGATACTGAACCAACCACTGAGGAACAGCTACCATGCCCTCCACAAGCAAGGCATCTCGCTTCTTTAACGTGGTGGATCAGAGGGAGTTCGCCCTCTGCCAGTCCATCAATCGGTCTCTGCGGTTTCGCCCGGTGCAGGGGTACTTCAAGGTTGTCAGCCGGCTGGGTGATGGCTGGTTATGGTATCTGGTCATCCTGTCGATGCCAGTGCTCATGCCCCAGATCGGGCTCGCCATCGCGCTGCTGATGGTGACCACCGGCCTGACCTGCACCATCACCTACAAGCTGCTGAAGCGTTGGCTGATCCGCGAGCGCCCGTTTATATCGTTTCCGTCGATCAACTGCGGCACACCGCCCCTGGACCGTTACAGCTTTCCGTCCGGTCACACCTTACATGCCGTCTGCTTCAATACAGTGCTCGCCATGACGGCGCCTGAGATGGCCTGGCTGTTGTTGCCATTCACCTTGAGTGTTGCCGCCTCCCGGGTCGTGCTCGGCCTTCATTACCCCAGCGATGTGGCGGCAGGCGCCTTGATCGGTGGCTGCCTGGGCCTGGCTTCGGTTAACGGCCTGTACGACCTGTTTATTCAAATAGTCGCAGTTGCATAACCGGCGACTCGTCGCTGCGAAAGCGCACGCCCAGCCCCAGCAGGCGCACCGGGCGCCCCGTATCGGTCACCAGCTCATCCAGCAGTGGCTGATAATCTTCCAGCTCAGGCTCCTGAATCCGGTCACGCACGCGCTCCAGGGTGTGTGTGGAGAAGTCGCTGTAACGAATCTTGACAAACAGCTTGTGAATGGGCTTGCGGCCGGCCTTGCGGCTGAGCCGGAGGTTCAGGTCGGCCACCAGCGAGGCCATCACCGACTCGCAGGCGCGCTTGTCCGGCAGGTCCTGGGAAAAGGTTCGTTCCACGCTGACAGACTTGGCAATGCGCGACACCACCACATCCCGGTCATCGCGGCCGAACGCCATTTCCCGAAGCCGGTAACCCTGCTTGCCGAATTTCTCCAGCAGGGCATCAGCGGGTAACATCTGAATGTCGCCACAGGTGGCAACGCCCATCGCATGAAGTTTGCCAGCGGTCACTTGCCCCACGCCAAAAAGTTTTTCGACCTTCAGCTCCTGAACGAATCCCTCGACGTCCTCCGGGCGGATCACGAACAGGCCGTCAGGCTTTTTCCAGTCACTGGCAATCTTCGCCAGGAACTTGTTGGGGGCCACGCCGGCGGAAATGGTGATACCTACCTCGTCTTTCACTCGCTTGCGCAGGTACTGCGCCATCAGCGTGGCACTGCCCTTATGCTCGGTTACTTCGCTGACATCCAGGAAGGCTTCGTCCAGCGACAGCGGCTCCACCAGATCGGTCAACTCCCTCAGGATGGCCATCACCTGTTTTGACACCGCCCGGTAGCGGGCCATGTCCGGCGGCACGGTCACCAGGCCGGGGCACAGTCGCCGGGCTTCACCGCCGGGCATGGCGGACCGCACGCCAAAGGCCCTCGCTTTATAGTTGCAGGTGGTAACCACTCCACGGCCACCTTCGCCACCCACTGCCAACGGAACCTCTCTTAATGAGGGATCATCCCGCATTTCCACGGCGGCGTAGAAGCAGTCGCAATCTACATGGATAATCTTGCGCTGGGCCATGACTCTTCAGTTCAGTAAATGATCTGTACATATGTACAGCCTTGTATCTTACGGTAACATGCTGAGAATGTCAGGAGCTCCGAGTAGCAACTCCCAACGACGAAGAGACAGGTGTGAGCAATCATGACAACCCCGATCCCAGAACAATCGCAGACGGAAATCGAAGCTGCCGCGTTTCGAAAGCTGGTTAACCATCTGCGCGAGCACACCGAGGTACAGAATCTTGACCTGATGAACCTTGCAGGGTTCTGTCGCAATTGCCTCTCCAAATGGTATCGCGCCGAGGCCGCCGAAAGAGGCTTCGAGCTGTCTGACCCGGACGCCCGGGAGATCATCTACGGCATGCCTTATGAAGAGTGGAAAACCCGCTATCAACAAGGCCCCAAACAGGATCACAAGGCATGAACGTCAATGACGCGGTTCGTATCCACCTGGCATCGGTTGAGGCCGGCCATGGCGACTTTGACGACACCCTGGCACTGATTGACCGATTCTTCGATTATCAGCCCACCGGGTTTCACAACGGACCGCTGTACAATGGCACCGGCGAGAATGCCGGTTCATGCCGGGTATTTTCCCTGGCCCAATACTGCAACCTGACCGAATCCGACACTTTGCAACTGTTTGCCCAACACTACCAGCAGGTGCTGGATGAACCAGCAGGTGAAAGCCATGGCAATATCCGCCAGTTCATGGGCACCGGCTGGTCCGGTATCCGCTTTGACGGCCCTGCGCTCCGCAAGCGCCCGGGCACCACTCAGGACGACACCACGGAAGAGACCCATCCATGAGCGAAACTGCCGTATCCGGGGTAAAGCAGTGTTTCCAACTGAAAAGTGCGAACGTTTCCATGACCGCACTGGAGCTGTACTTTTTTGACAATGACGACTTCGAAAGCACGCTCAGGGACAAAGTCAGCCAGGCACCCGGATTCTTCAAGGACATCCCCCTGATCATCAGCCTGGAAAAGTACGAGGGGCTGAGCAGCGAACTGGATTTTTTCAAGATCATCGGCGCCTGCCGCCGCCACAATATCCATGTCATCGGCGTACGCGGTGGCAACGATGATCAGCGTCGCCTGGCCCGTGGTGCGTCACTGGCGCTGCTTCCCGGTGGCAACCAGCGCGACCGGGAAATCGATACTGCGCCGGCAACGAAATCGGGCGCCACTGAACCGACCGAAAATCCGACGCCCGCCAGGGTCGAAAATCCGGGTGAGCCGGCGCCCGCGAAAATCATCAACCAGCCGGTTCGTTCCGGCCAGCAGGTTTACGCGCCCGAGGGCGACCTGATCATTCTCGCGCCGGTTCAGGCCGGCGCAGAAGTGCTGGCGGCCGGCAACGTTCATGTCTATGGACCTTTGCGCGGGCGGGCCCTCGCAGGTATTCACGGTGCGGAACATACACGGGTATTCTGCCAGTCTCTTGAAGCAGAGCTTGTGTCCATCGCCGGACACTATAAAATCTCCGAAGATCTTCAG
>PBRG01000109.1 GCA_002726615.1 Marinobacter sp. | reverse complement strand
GATGCCACCTGGAGCGCCGCGTTGATGGTTATCGCTGGCCTTCTCATGGGCGCGGGCCTGCTCTTCAGCATCCACCAGCGGCTGCCCCACGAACACTTCACCCTCGGCCGGGAAGGTCCGGACGGCGCACGTATCCGCCGGATATGGCTGTTCATCATCGCCATTGCCCTGCACAACTTTCCCGAAGGTATGGCCGTTGGCGTCGGCTTTGCCGGTGGTGACATCGGTAATGGGGTTGCCCTGGCGGTGGGTATCGGGCTTCAGAACATTCCGGAAGGTCTCGCCGTGGCCGTCTCCCTGCTGGCCATTGAGCATTCACGCCTGAAATCCTTCGGCATCGCCGTGCTGACCGGGCTGCTGGAGCCCGTTGGCGGACTCTTCGGCAGCACCATGGTGTGGCTGGCAGAACCCATCATGCCGTGGACCCTCGGCTTTGCAGCGGGTGCCATGCTGTTCATTATCAGTGATGAGATCATCCCCGAGACCCATCGTGGCCGCTTCAAGACCCTCGCCACCTTTTCGCTTCTGGGTGGCTTCGTCATCATGATGTTCCTTGACGCCACGCTGGGTTAACCGGGAAACAACACCCTCGCCATACCGATGCTGCTGACGATCAACAGAACAACGCCCAGTACCCGGAAAAAGATAGGTGTTTCCGCCCTCAGCATGCGGTCGTGAACGTAAAGCCCGATGACATGACCAATGGCAGCGCAGGGTAACAGCCACAAGTGGTGAATCAGCTGCAAGTCTACCCCCACCCAGATAAACGCCGCCATCTTGATCACCACCAGGATGAACCAGAGTGCGAACAGGGTGTCCCGCAAACGCTCTTTCGGCAGATGCTGCGCCACGACGGCGATAATCAAAGGGGCTCCAATCAGTGACGTACCGCTGATGTAGCCGCCCACCATCAGAAACACCGCATCCACAGCCCGGCTACCGCTGCGAAAAGGCCGGTCCAGGATGTAGGAGACCGAGTACAGGGACACGATCACAAAGATAATGGTGCTCATGATCTCTGACGGCAGTGTGATCAGGCCGAACACCCCGATCAGCTTGGGCACAATCATGATCGCCAGAATCCGCCAGAGATAATGCCAGTCGACCGTACCTACGACCGCCACGCCATCATCATCCGTACCCGACGACTTGCGGTTGTTCATCCAGATGGTCAGGGAGGAAAACACCAGAAGGTGCACCGCAATGATGGGCAGGAATACCAGCGGATCGTCCAGCACCAGCAGCAGGAAGGGCAGCGACAGGACCGCTCCGCCGAATCCCAGTCCGGAACGGACAAACCCGCTCCAGATAAAAATCAGGCCAATCAGGACATACTGGTATAACGCCAAGTCAGACATAGAGGTATCGGGGTTCCGGGAGCCAGATTCGCGAATACAAAGGGGTATGAGCATACCTGCCGGACAGCCCTTACTTCCAGTAACAAAGCGGCTACTTTTCTACAACGGAAGAGATTACAAAAAACGCCTAGTTTTTAATCAATGCTTCCGGTAAAGCCGCCGGACAGAGTTTCCGACAAGAACAACAGCCAGGCAGGAGGTGCGCCCTTCTGCCCGTGGTAAATGGAGAACAGCCATGTCAGCAGCAGTTGATCATCTGGACGAACGGCTCCGGGACGACGGAGAATCACTTGAGGAGATCATGCCCTCAGCCATCACCCTGGCCATGATGCTGCGCCAGCGAACCATGGCGGCGTGGATGCGAATAGAGTTTGACGGCTACAGCGACACCTCGGAGCTTCCTCCTTACCGGCGCGACGTTCCTGGCCATATCGTGGCCCGTTCACCTCAGTATGGCTGGATTCCCGCCCCGGTTGACGACAAGCAGAAGCAGGACTTCGGCCATCGAGACATGCCAGAAGGCGTCAAATCCCTGGAAAAAACCTGTATGGCCTGCAAGAAAGGCACGGGCCACCGCATTGTTTTCGACAAAGAGGAAATGGCCACGCTTCAGGCGCATATCAACCTGACCGCCGAACTGGCCATTACCATCAGCAGGGACAGCTATAACAAGCTGCTTCGCGTTGTTCGCTGCGCGCTGTACCTCTGGGAACAGGAACTCATGGAACACGGGCTCAGTGGGGACCACAACTCCTACAGCACACAGGAACGGGAAAAGGTCGCCCACCTTGATGACCCCGAGCGGTTCTGGCGCAAGGCGCTTGAGGACAACGCCGATCTGCCCATTCCCGACGTGCGGGAAACGGGGTTCTTCGAACGTTTCTTCGGGCGGACGGGCTGACAGCCGCTGGCATTTAACGGTCCGTCAGCTTGATCTCGATACGTCGGTTCTGTCGCAGCGCCTCGGCAGAACCGCCTGAAGCAACCGGAAAAAATTCCCCGAAACCGGCAGCCACCATGCGGTTCTGGGGAACACCTTCAGAGGCGAGGTAGCGCACGACGGCCACGGCCCTGGCCGTGGAGAGCTCCCAGTTCGAGGGAAATGCTTCGGTATTGATTGGAATGCGGTCGGTGTGTCCGTCGATGCGCAGAATCCAGTCGATATCCTCTGGAATGGCAGCCACCACATCAAGCAGAACTCCAGCCAGCTTGTGCAGCTCCTGCTGGCCTTCCTGCCCAAGACTGGCGGAGCCGGAGGCAAACAGCAATTCCGACGGTAACAGGAAGCGATCGCCGACGATGCGGATGTTCTCGTTATCCCGCAGGATATCCCGCAACCTGCCAAAGAACTCGGACTGATAGCGTTCCAGCTCATTGACTCGTTCGGCAAGCAATGTGTTCAGGCGCTTCCCCACCTCTTCCAGCTCGGCTTCCTTCTCCGCGGTGAGATCTTCCTGTAACCGCAACGCAGCGGTGATGCGACTGAGCTGATCCTGCAGCGCCGAAATCTGGTTCGAGAGCTGCTGGATGATCGCGCGCTGGGAAGCCGTCAGCTGCTCTTCATCCTCCAACTCCGACTCCGCACTGGCGATTGCCTTGCCAAGATCCTCAACCCGCAGAGCCTGGGCTTCAGCATTGTATTGCTGCTCCAACCGCCGGGCCTTCTCCTCCTCCAGTTCCTCACTAAGCCTGTCGTTCAGCGCAAGGCTCTCGCTGAAGCGGTTCTGGACCGCGGCCATCTCGTTCTCCAGGGCGGCGGTTTCCTCCTGCTCAAGACCAAGCAGCCGGGAAATCTCCTGCAAGCGGCTGTTGAGCCTCGCCAGTTCCGAATCCCGATCCGAGAGGGTTTGCGACAGGTACAACTGACTGACCACGTAGATCAACAGCATGAAGATGATCAACATCAGTAGTGCCGACAGGGCATCGACGTATCCGGGCCATACGTTGATGCTGCTGCGGGTTCGACGCCGGGAACCGATCATGGGATGGGCCTGCTATCGCGGATCATCGTCAACCCGGTCCACGAGATTGGTTACGCCAGTCAGCCATTCCTCCAGGCCGTCGTAAAACCGGTTCTGGGCGTGGCCCGCCTGGATATCCAGAAAACCCAGTACCAATGAGCCACCAAGCCCCAGCAACGACGAGCTGAACGCCGTGCCCATGCCCTCCAGCGGCTCAAGCAGGCCGGACTGCAAGCCGGCAAACACCTTGCCGAAATCCTCTTGGCTCATGTCCAGGTTTACGATGACGGCGCCCACGGAATTGATGGTTCCAAGCAGGCCCCAGAAGGTGCCAAGCAACCCCAGGAAGATAAGAAGACTGATGAAATAGCGGGTAATTTCCCGCTGTTCGTCCATGCGGCTGTGGATGCCATCCAGCACCGTACGCAACGACATGGTGGATAACGAGAAGCGATCGCGCTTGGAGTCGTCATCCAACTGTCGCGCCAGCGGCTTCAGAAGACGGGGTTCCTGCAATACCGAGAGCCCGGCATTGCCGGTGCGGAACTGCGCAATCCAGCGCATTTCCGGAAACAGTACAAATACCTGGCGATAGGTGATGGCAATGCCGACCAGGAGCACACAAACAATTAACAGGTTGAACACCCAGTTCGCCATAAACGCGGCCTGTAACGGTTTGTGGATCAGTGCACAAACCACCACAACGACCACCAGGAACAGCGTCATCCAGAAAAGGGTATGCTTGGGATTGCTCATTAACGCCACCGCATTCGTCGGGAAACACGTTAAAAGCTAGCACAAGCTTGCCATTACTGCTGTCCACAACCCCACTGGTTGCGTTAAGGATTTGTTACCACCGCTTCAACGCCCGTAGCGTTGAACGATACTGTCCAGGGCGCCGCTATCTCGCGCTTCATCAAGCGCTGCCTGAAAATCTTCCACAATAGCCGCAGATAAAAATCAACCACGCTATCGGAATAAACAGATTTTCCGCCTAAACTGGTCTACCGTGATGAGTGAAGAAGTTAAAACTTGAATGCATGTCTATGGAATTGTTGGCAGCCAGCCTTAGCCTGCCCAGGACCCCGTTTATGACAGAAAGCCAGTCCCGTATTACCGGCCTCCGTCAAAACGCTCTCATCGTTGTTCGCGGTTTCATTCCGTGCGGATGTGAGCTGGTTGCGGCCTCTTCCGGCGGCGACGGCGCTCAAGTGACACTGGCGAATCTCACATCACCTGGTTTGACACTACACCTGAACGGGACGGATCGCACCCGCGCGGAACTGTTTCTGTTTGATGGCCATCGCCCTACTCGTGTGAGGGGTGACCTACAAACTGCCAATGTGGACAGCGTGCGAATGACCAGCGATCCCCACGATGCGGAAACCGTTGAATACCTGCGACAACTGCCACAAAGGATTCCTGGCCAGTTCGCACCTCCCCCCGCTAGTTTGCCGTCGATGAAAGACGCCTACCAAAAACACACCCGGCGCCTGCTGGGCACATTGGTAGCCGACTTCATCGACCAGGCCTGCGAGGGGATTGGGAACGACCTCGAACATGCGGCGGAAGTGCGTGAGATCACCCGTCTGAAGGACATGCGCTTTATCTTCAACAGTCGCGGGGAGCAGTTGTATCGGGATTTTACGCTTCAGTTCCAGGCGTTCGACCGCCAGCTCAACCCGAGCACAGTCGACGACAGCCAAAGCGGCGAACTCAGGGTTGTGGAACAGCATGTCTTTGAGGACTGGCTGGAACTCCAGATGGTGGCATCCGAGCTCGCCAGCAAACACTCCAATACTCTGTTCGTGCTCAGTCAGTTGCTTAACCAGCTTTTTTCCTGCGATATCAGCGACCGCAGCAACCCTCTTTCACCATTGTCACTGTGCACCTGCCTGCAATTCTCCATTGATCGGCTTGGCATTGCCCGAGAGCATCGAGGCACGCTTTACCTTGCTTTCGAGACCGTGCTGGACGACCTTTGGCCCCGGGCCGCAGAGTCTCTGAACCGCGACCTCCGTGCGGCGGGCCTGCTGGCACTCGATCTGACCAGCCTGCCTTCCAACTGGTCGCTGAGGGAATCTGACAAGGTCCGGGAAGCTCCAGCAGACACGCCCCACGCTGAAGCATCGGTGGACGATTCCACGCCCCCTGCGGCACCCGCATCGGCCCCCGGGCGTTCGTTACTCCGCCTGATGAGCCTACAGCACGATGCCAGCAACCTGCGGGATACCTGGCCACGCACCAACCCACAGTTTACTGCTGAACTGCGACCGCACAGGGACGATCTGCGCAAGGTGCTGGGAGAGCCGGGCCCCAGCATGGAGGAGGCTATTCGACATCTGGCATCGTCCAATCCGGATCTGGAACAGGCACTTGACGACGGGACGTGGGACAAAGTCACTCTTGTGGATCGCCTGTTTGCGCCACTGGAGCGCGAACAGGGGCTGAACAGAACGCTGAGGGAACAGCTTGAACAGTTGAGACTTCCGGTTCTGGAGGTCCTGCTTGAGACCTCGGAATTCCTCGACAGTGACAACCATCCGGCCAGGACCATCGTCAACGACCTCATGCGCCTCTGCCTGGCTGAGCGGAGTTCAAGCCGCAACCTGGAACAGACGGTGACCGGGATTATCGACGAACTCATCCAGACGGAAGAACGGGATGAAGCGTTTTACCGGTCCATTGGTACCCGGTTGAGGGGCCTGGTAGAGCGACAGGAACAATCGTTCCAGAGGAACTCCGAACGTATCGCCAAGACCCTGGAAGGCAAAGAGCGCCTGCGGCAGACGCGGCTCGGCGTGCAGCGACGCCTGAACATGATCCTCGCGGGCAAGGCCGCTCCAACGGTACTACTTGATCTGCTGAACGCAGGCTGGGAGCAGCTGATTGTATTGGCGGTATTGCGGGAAGGCGCCGAGAGCCAGACCGCAACCAGCTTCATCAACATCGTTGAACAGATTCGCCTCTGGCTATCGGACGGTGAAACCAGCAAGGATCTCGCGTTTGAACGGGAACTGGAAAGCGATGCATTGATCCAGCTTATTGACAGAGAGCTGCGCACTGTCGGTGAAGTGTCTCCGGTTCGCGAGGTGGTGGCGAGGCTGACCCGGGAATTGCATCAGCATACATCAAGCGAGACTGTGACCCTCGACGCCTATCCCCCGGGTTCCTGCCAGCAGAAGGAAGCGGAGGTCTCTACAGAGTCAGTTGATACCCGCTGGGCCAGGCGTGCCCAGGATATTGGCGTGGGTGATTGGGTTGAGATTGCCCTCGACAACGGTGAAAGACGGCGCATGCGACTGGTCTGGGGTGGCAAGGACGTCTTTCGCTTTGTGTTCCTTTCGCCCCAGGGACTGGGAGAGGTGAGTTATCAATACTCCGAGTTCGTGTCGAGATTGGCCCGCGGTGATGCGTGGCTCGTCAAGCAGGGCGACATTCCCTTTGTCGACCAGAGCCTGTTCGACATCGTTCAGGAGGTCTACAGCAAGCTCAACTTCGAAGCCACTCACGACGCCCTCACGGGATGTCTTCACCGGCATGATTTCGAGAAGCAGTTGGCCCAGGCTCTGTCAGCAATGGACGACAACCCTTGCAGTCATACCCTGATGGTGTTCGACATCGATGAGTTCAGTGTGATCAACGCCACCTATGGCACCGGCATCGGAGACGAGCTACTGAAACGGTTTGCCTCTCTGCTTCAGGAGCAGGCGTCACGACACTCCGGCGATCACTGCATCGGGCGACTGGGAGGCAACGAATTCGCGTTGCTGGCCAAAAAGATGCCGTTGGAGGAAGGGCTGGACTTCTCCGAACGGCTGCGCGACGCCTTTCGAACGGAGTCACATACCGTTGGCGACACCGAGTTCTCCACCACCCTAAGCGCGAGCGTATGCCCTTTCGAAGACACTTTGCGCTCCGCTGGCGAACTGATGAACCAGGCAAACCTGGCACTCAAATCCGCCAAGCGAAAGGGCGGAAACGGCGTTGAACGGGTTCGGGAGCAATCCCAGCAAGTGCCCGCCTCGGGCCCCCTGTGGGTACCCGAAATTGACCGCAGCATACGCGACGGCAGCCTTTACCTGCGGGCACAGCGGATCCTTCCCCTGACCGGCGGCAGCAAGGGTGACATGTACGAACTGCTGTTGGGCCTTCAGAACTCCTCCGGCCAGGAAATTTCCCCACAGAGTTACATTGAGGCCGCAGAACAGTTCCGCCGCAGTTCCCGCGTTGACCTTTGGGTGATTGACGAAGCAATAGGCTGGATGGAAGAGCACCCAGACGCTATGGAGAACATCCATACGTTCAACATCAACCTCTCCGGTGCGTCATTGAGTGACGATGCCTTCCTGTTCGCCCTGGAAACCAGGATGAAGCAGCACAACGCCCTCACCCACCAAATCTGTTTTGAAGTCACCGAGACGTCCGCCGTTGCCAATCTGCATTACGCCGCCGACTTCATGACCGAAATGAAACGGCTTGGGTGTCGGTTTGCGCTGGACGACTTCGGAACCGGCCTGTCCTCCTACGCCTACCTGCAGAAACTACCGGTGGATTACGTCAAGGTGGACGGTATTTTCGTCCGCGACATGGCCAGCAACCTGACCAACTATGCGCTGGTCAGGTCCATCACCGAGCTGTGTCATTTCCTCGACATAAAAACCATCGCCGAATACGTGGAAGACATGGAGACACTGGAGCTGCTTAAGGAGATCCAGGTAGATTTCGGGCAGGGATTCTGTATTGCAAAACCCCGGCGGATGGATAGCCTGGGGGCCACCGCAAAAGCCTGAAACACTACAATCACCAGAGTCAACGGGAGACCGCCCATGCCAAACAGCGTAAAAATCACCTACTGTACCGGCTGCAAGTGGATGCTTCGATCCGCCTGGATGGCTCAGGAACTGTTGAGCACCTTTGAGGAAGAACTGAATGAACTGACCCTGATACCGGGTACTGGCGGCATTTTCGAAATTCACGTCAATGGAAAACGCATCTGGTCACGGAAGGAACAGCAAGGCTTTCCGGACATCCGGGAACTGAAGCAGCTGGTCCGCAATGAAGTCTCGCCTGATCGATCACTTGGCCATACCGACGGAGTACCCACAGCCTGAGCGCCCTGGCGTGCCTGGGAACTGGCCGCTGTCATCGCCGGGCGACCCAACGAAACCAATTATTTGCGCCCAGGCCTTAGACATTGGTTTCGTAGTGTCTTGCTGCAAAAGACGTTTCAGGCCACTATCATGGCTTCTCTATTTGCGAAAACGAAAAGGCAACGCATGTTTCTTGAACGCTACCACGCCACCCAGAACGGACTCGTACTGATCAGCGCGACCCAGGCCAGTCGATTTGCCAAGGAGGTGGCGGGTGACTTCAATCCGATCCACAATCCGGATGCCCGGCGTTTCTGTGTGCCCGGAGACCTACTGTTTGCCTTGCTGGTTTCACACTTCGGGCTGTCCCGACAGATGACCTTCCATTTTCGTAGCCTGCTGGGTGAAAACGTTCCATTGGACTTCCGCGAGGACGATGACGGCTTGATCCGCGTCTACGATCAGAAAGGCAAGGTCTACATCGAAGTGGAACGCAGTGGTGAGCGGACCCACGATGAAACCGTAATTGAGAACTTCACCCGCTGTTACGTGGCCGCTTCCGGAAAGAACTTTCCCCACACGCTCAAACCGTTGATGGAGAACGAAGGCGTGATGTTCAATCCAGACCGGCCAATGATCATGTATCAGAGCATGAGCCTCGCTTTGAATACTCTTGATGCGCCGACTACTGATCTTGAACTCCACAACGCTGAACTTAAGCCGGACGGGAAGCGTGGCAATGTTTCGTTGGACTACCGACTGATCTCGGACGGTAACGTTACTGGCGAGGTTTCCAAAAAGCTGGTGGTCAGCGGACTTCGTGACTATGACGCCGAGGCCATGGAGGCCGTGGTCGAGGAGTTCTATCGGCTCAAGGAAAAATCCTGGGACTGATGGCATGTCAACGCCAGTAAGCCAGGACGACAAACAGGCAGCCCTGGCCCGCCTGAACCGATTCAGTCAGATGGCCGACAACGCCATCGTCATACCCTTCACGCGCTTTCGAATCGGCCTGGAGCCCATCATCGGCCTTGTGCCGGTATTGGGCGACCTGGCCGGGTTGCTCATATCCTGTTACGTGCTTCTGGAAGCACACCGTGCCGGTGCCAGCCCTCGGGTCAAACAGCAAATGGTCAGGAATATGCTGATCGACTTTTTCGGTGGGCTTGTTCCCATCGTTGGCGACATCTTCGACTTCGCCTGGAAGGCCAATGTCCGGAATACCCAACTGCTCCGGGAACATCTGGAAACCGAGCTGAGCGTGCAACAAAAGCCGCGGTTTCCCTGGGGACAACTCCTGATGATCGCGGGGGGCCTGGCCGTATTCACCGCCCTTGTGGTGGTGTTTGCTCTCTGACTCAGGGTCACTACGGATTTATCCCCAACGCTTTCTGGCCTTAACTCTGTAGGTGTCACCCTATGCATGTCACTCCGTCATCACCAAGAGGACAGACAACATGGCAAAGACCCAATGCTCCAACTGTGGAGCCAGCCTCCCCCTTGAAACACCCAAATGCCCGGAATGCGGGAGCCTTCAGAGTTCCAGGCCCAAAATGATTATCGGCGCGGCCGGCGTTCTGATCGCAGCCCTGGCCATCGTGCTCGGCGCCATCTATGTTATAGCCAAGGACGAACCCGCCAATCCGGCCGGTAGCACCACCGAGATCAGGCCCTGACGTACGGTCCGGCTACGCGGGAAAACCACAACAACAGACCGTGAGGCACGCATGAGCGATACCGCACCCGATACAGCCTGGGATTACCTGGTCCAGGGCGCCAAGGTCTTCGACGGTATTGGCGAATTACCTGTCCGCGAGGACATCGCCATCGCAGATGGCAGGGTCGCAGCACGAGGGCAGGATCTTGACCCGCAAAAAGCGCGTAAGGTCATCGATGCCACTGAACGCTGGGCCATGCCAGGGTTGTTTGACATCCATACCCATTATGACCTGGAGCTGGAGGTTGCCCCTGGCCTGCCGGAATCCGTGCGCCACGGCACCACTACGGTTGTTATTGCCAACTGCAGCCTGGGGCTGGCGTTTGGCGCACAACGCAAGGACGGTACAGACCCGATCGTGGATTGTTACGCCCGTGTGGAAAATATTCCCAAGGAGGTCCTACGGGCAACCGCTGATCGAGTGGACTGGAAAAACCCGAAAGAGTACCTCCAGCACCTGAACCGCCTTAGCCTCGGCCCAAACCTAGTCACCATGGTACCCCACTCCATGCTGCGGATCGAAGTAATGGGTTTTGACGCCAGCATCTCCCGCGATCCGACGGAAGATGAGCTCAAAGCTATGGAGTCATTGCTGGAGCAGGCCATGGACGACGGCTATGCCGGCTTCTCAACCGATGCCCTGCCGTTCCATTACCTGGCCAACCAGCCCAACACCCGCAAGACCATACCCACGCAGTTTGCGAAATACCCGGAAATCAAACGGCTGACGGAGGTCGTGCGGCGCAAGGGTGGTGTCTGGCAGGCCACGCCACCAAAAGACAGCACGATAGACACCATCAAGACCTTTCTTCTCAGCTGTGGCCTGCTCCATGGCAAACCACTCAGAACAACGGTGGTGGCAGCCCTGGACGTACAAAGCAACCGCAAGATCGTGCGGCTGGCGAGGTTGCTGGCCCGGGTTCTCAATTCCCGTCTTTTGCGGGGTGACTTCCACCTGCAGGCCCTGGCCGCCCCCTTCAAGGTATGGTCTGATGGCGCCGTAACGCCGCTCTCCGAGGAGATTGAAGAACTGCGCATTCTCAATGAGACCGAACTGGAGGACCGTGAAGGCCGACAGAAAATCCTCAACGATCCAGCCTACATCGAATCATTCAAGGCCATGTGGATGAGCGGCAAAACCGGTTTTGGTCTCAAGCGTCTCAAACGTCTGGTACGCCTTGAGGATTACGCCTTCAACCGCACCCTGGCGGACATGACCATCGACGTATGCCCCCTGCAGGAATGGCAAGGCCATACCTTCGCCGATGTCTTCGCGCGGGTGAACGCCGCCAACGCAGGAAAAGCACTCGAAGTCAGCGATGCAGAACGGGCCCTGCTAAAAGACCACTTCTCCGGGGTGAAAGACGAAGGCGATTTCGTGCTGGCTATGCTGCGGGCGTTCGACCGTGATCTGAGCTGGTATACCGTGTCCGCGAACCGGAACGAACGCGTTGTCCGAAAGCTGCTGATGGACCGACAACTTCTGCCTGGCTTCAATGACAGTGGTGCCCATCTCACCAACATGGCCTTTTACGATGGCAACCTCAGAGCCCTGAAGCTGGCCTCGGACGGCGGCGACATTGACGTCGCGTACATGGTACGCCGTCTCACCCGTGACCCTGCCCGTGTATTTGGCGTCAAAGGGGGTGGCATTGAAGTGGGCGATCAGGCCGACCTTATCCTGATTGATCCGTCAGCTCTGCGTCGCATGGACCACAACAATACGGTGCACCGTCAGTACCGGGATGCCTTTCAGCACGAGCAACTGGTGAATCGCACCGACGGAGTCGTGCCCCTGGTCATGATTGCCGGTCATCCAGCGTGGCACGGAAAGGCGTTCGACAGTGCACTGGGCCAGAAAAAGATGGGCACCGTATTGGACACCACCTTCTGACACCTGCTCAGGCGCCATGTCAGAACGGGTTCCGTTTCGGGGCAAACGAGCTCTGTACGCACTAATTTGAATCACGCCGGGTTCAATCCAGGCTCTTACCCCATTGTCTGGCTACCGGCTCATCGCAGACGCGACCTCTACCTGATTAATTTTAAAGGGCTTTTGCTCAAAAGGCAGATTCAGGCATGGGTCTTGCCTAGAACTAGATGACATTAACCAGCGAACACCGGGCCCTTCGAGCCCCCAGAAAATAGAACACTATCTGGACAACGGCGTCCTCACCAACCTGACACTCGGGTTGTGTAGGCGCCGTTTTTTTATGCCCGGAAATAATCACCGTTGAATGAGGTAATCAAGAATGTCCTATCTAGTTCCGTCAGAGTTCGTCACCAAGATGGTAGACGCGGGTGAATCCAAGGTTCACATGTCGACCCGAGATACACTGATACGCGCGTTCATGGCCGGTGCTATTCTTGCGCTGGCTGCCGTTTTTGCGGTCACCGTTGCGGTGCAGAGCGGTAGCTTCCTGCTCGGAGCCGTGCTCTTCCCCGTCGGTTTCTGCATGCTGTACCTGATGGGTTTCGACCTGCTTACCGGGGTTTTCATGCTCACTCCGCTTGCCCTGTTGGATAGACGTCCTGGGGTTTCCCCTAGCGCCATCCTCCGCAATTGGGGCCTGGTTTTCGTCGGTAACTTTGCTGGTGCGCTGACCGTCGCGTTCATGATGGCGTTTATCTTCACCTACGGCTTTAACACGGAGCCTGGAGCCGTCGCCGAAAAAATTGCCGGCGTTGGTGAAGCCCGTACTCTCGGTTATGCGGAATACGGCGCGGCCGGCTGGTTTACCATCTTTATCCGCGGCATGCTGTGCAACTGGATGGTCTCCATGGGGGTGGTCGGTGCCATGATCTCGACCAATGTCGGCGGCAAGGTGCTGGCGATGTGGATGCCAATCATGCTGTTCTTCTTCATGGGCTTCGAGCATTCCGTTGTGAACATGTTCCTGTTCCCGTTCGGCATCATCGTGGGCGGCGGTTTCTCGGTGATGGACTACCTGGTCTGGAACGAAATCCCCACGGTGCTGGGCAATCTGGTTGGCGGCCTCGCCTTTACCGGTCTGACCCTGTACACCACCCACATTCGCACCGGCGCCAAGCGCCAGGTCTCCAAGACCGCCAGCGTCGATCGCGTGCCAGCCTGATTGCCCAATGAGCAATCGCCTGAAGGTCTCTGTGGGACAGTATTCCGACAGAGGCCGCAAACCCTCCAACCAGGATTTTCACGGCTGCACCATGCCCGCCGAGCCACGACTCGGGATGAAGGGCATGGCCTTCGCCATGGCAGACGGCATCAGCAGCAGTGACGTCAGCCACATCGCCAGCGAAACCGCCGTCAAAAGCTTCCTTGACGACTACTTCTGTACGTCCGAGGCATGGTCAGTCCGCAAATCCGCCGAACGGGTTCTGACGGCCACCAACTCGTGGCTACATGCACAGACCCGCAACGGCCCGTACCGGTATGAGAAAGATAAGGGTTATGTCTGCACCCTGAGCGCCCTGGTCGTGAAGGCCTCCACCGCGTATCTGTTTCACGTCGGTGACACCCGGATTTACCGGCTGCGGGAAAACGCCCTGGAACAGCTCACCAATGATCACCGGCTGTGGGTCTCCCAGCAAGAAAACTACCTGAGCCGGGCATTGGGGGTGGATTCACTGCTGGAAATTGATCACCAGTCATTGCCGCTGCAGGAAGAGGATATTTTTATCCTCGCCACCGATGGCGTTTACGAACACACCAGTGCGCAGCAGTTTATAAACATCATCACCCGATACTCATCAGACCTGGACACTGCCGCCAAAGCGGTGGTCGAAGGTGCCTATGACAGCGGAAGTGACGACAACCTCAGCGTGCAGATTATTCGCGTGGACCAACTGCCGGATCGGAAAACCGCAGAAATTTCCCGGCAGGTGGAATCCTTACCCTTTCCACCCATACTGGAAGCACGGCAAGCCTTTGACGGCTACACCATACTTCGGGAACTACACGCTACCAGCCGCAGCCATGTGTATCTGGCGCTGGATACTGAAACGGACACACAGATAATCCTGAAAACCCCGTCCATCGACCTGAGAGGCGACCCGGGATACCTTGAGCGGTTCCTGATGGAAGAGTGGATCGCACGGCGGGTGAACAGCGCCCACGTTCTCAAAGCTGGCATGCAGGACCGACAGCGCAATTACCTTTACACGGTGACCGAATACATCGAGGGCCAGACCCTCAAACAATGGCTGATCGACAACCCCAAACCAGACCTGGAAACCGTGCGAGGTATCGTGGCGCAGGTAGCCCGCGGGCTCTATGCGCTGCACCGCATGGAGATCCTGCATCAGGATATCCGGCCCGATAACATCATGATCGACACCAACGGCACGGTAAAAATCATCGATTTCGGGTCCGCCCGGGTGGCCGGTATCGTGGAAGCCACCACTCTGGAGCCCAACGAGATACCTGGCACCGCAATCTACATGGCACCGGAATACTTCATGGGTGAAACCGGCACCACCCGCTCAGATCTCTACTCACTGGGCGTACTCTGCTATCACATGCTGTCTGGTCGGTTCCCCTACGGCACCCAGGTGGCCAAATCCCGCACCGCCTCTGCCATGCGCAGGCTCAACTACACCTCCGTTCTTGACGATGACCGGGAAATTCCCGCCTGGATCGATGAGACCATCAAAAGGGCCGTGCACCCGACCCCGGACAAACGGTACCAGGAACTCTCGGAGTTCACATTCGACCTGAGACACCCCAACCAGACTTACCTCAACAAAAGCCGACCGCCACTGCTGGAACGCAATCCCGTAGCGTTCTGGCAATGCGTCTCGGCCCTGCTTGCCGGTGCTGTGATCTACTTGCTCAGTCGTTGAGACACAACGTGTTGCCAACACTGGCAGAACTCTAATACTGTTCAGATATGGACAAGAACACATCAACTCCCCACATCGCCTTTCTTTACCCTGGATACGCTGCCGAGGATGACTACCCTCGTCTGGCCGGAATGATCTCGACACCGGCAGAGGTGAGCGTCATACATACGGCGTTCGATGAAGATGCACATACCATTAAAGCACTGACCGAAATGGGAAGCCCGGAGCGGCTTCAAGAAGGGGCCGAGCAACTGAAAGATGCGAGTATGGAAGCCGTTCTATGGACGTCCACCAGTGCCAGTTTCGTTCGTGGCATCGACGGTATAGGGGAACAGATCGAGACGCTCGAAAGCCTGCTTCACATCCCGGCCTCCACCACGGCCATGGCGTTCGCCAGGGCCGTTACCGCCATCAACGCCAGGCGGGTCGCCATCGCGGCTACCTACCCGCGTGACATAGCCCTGCTGTTCAAAACGTTTCTGGAGCACTTTGATATCGAGGTAGTGCACATAACCTGTCGTGACATTATTACGGCGGCTGAGGTCGGCACGCTGGAGAAAGAGGCCGTGCTACAGTTCGCGACGGACAATGATCACCCGGACGCAGATGCGGTATTGATTCCCGATACCGCATTGCATTCCGCAGCTTGGCTGGAAGACCTGGAGGCAGCGGCGGGCAAACCGGTACTGACCGCCAACCAGGTCAGCTTCTGGGAGGGCCTGAGGCTGTGTGGCAAACTCACCCCGCAATCCGGCTTGGGCACCCTGTTCCGGGTGAACCCCTGGAACTAGGCCGTCTGTTTTCGCTGCTGCGTTACCACCAGCGCAACCCCGGTGATGGAGATAACACCCCCAATCATCGCAAGTACGCCCAGCCTTTCATCAAAGAGCCAGTATGCTTCCAGCGCTGTTACGGGCGGTACCAGATAGAAAAGACTGGCCACCTGCGAGGCCGCGCCGCGTCGAATCAGCCACATCAGTAGCAGTATCGCCCCGATGGAAACACCGAACACCAGCCAGACCATCGACCAGATCAACGGCTGAGCCCACACCACCTCGCGGGTTTCAAACGCAAAAGCACCAACGGCAAAAAACGTTGCCGCAGCACTGTACTGAATGAACGTACCTGCGACGAGATCCGACTGAGTGCCGTTACGTTTCTGGTACACAGTGCCCAGAGATATCCCGCCCAGGGACAGTGCAGCCCAGAGCAGGGTCCAAAGCGGGAAATCAGAGGCGGAAGCCCCACCGCCGAACTTTTCCAGCAACACCAGTGTTACACCGACCAGGCCCAGCGCCAGGCCCAGCCATTGCCGACTCGAGACACTTTCCTTCAGCACCAGAATAGCCACGGCCGACGTTACCAGCGGCTGCAGGCCGACAATAAGCGACACGATTCCCGATGGCATGCCCCCCTGGATCGCGTAGTAAACCCCGCCCAGATAACAGCCATGCACCAGCAGACCAGTGACCGCCAGGTGACCGGCACCACGCCAACCGGGCCAGCGGGTTTTCATTATCCAGGCGAGTACGCTGAGTAGTACCAGCGTAAACAGCATGCGTATCAGCAGGAGGGTAAACGGCTCAGCAAAGGGTAAGCCATACTTGGCGCCAATGAAGCCCGTGCTCCACAGCCAAACAAAGAGCGCCGGCACAAAAAATGAGTAGAAAATCGGGGGCATACGGTTAACCGAGAGGCAGACGAATGTGAGTCTGCCCACTGTAACCCGTGACAGGCAAACAAAACAGATACAGTAAATGAAATTAACAACCGGTACAGATGATCAGAGTGACCCTGTATGACCGGTGCAATTCCTGAAAGCCGGCTAAATGCTGTCTTTCTTCTTGTCCGAGTCGTCCATCAGTTTTCGCTCGGTTTCATTCCACTGTTCCGACAGTGCCTCATAGGCATTGGAGAAACCCTGCTTGGCGCGTTCCCAGGCGGAGGATGAACTGGCCTGTAGCTCGTCATACCATTGCTGGACGCGTTGCCGCTGCTCCTGCAAGGACTCAAGACTTTTCCTGGACCGTTCCCGGGCCTTGTCACTCATGTCGTCCCAGTTCTGATCCAGTTCACGCTGTAGCGTTTCTATGCGCTTGTCGAGAGCCGAGAGCGTGTTTTCAATGGCGGTTTCCGCCTCTGCTTTCTGGTCCGCACCGAACTCTTTCAGCGCCTGGCCAAGCTCGCGGGTTTCTTTTTTCAACGACTCAACCGATGAATCCCCGGACGATTCCGCCTGCAGGGAACCCGACACGCCAAATGCTAGAACGAAGGCCAGAGAATAGCCAAGTTGTTTGAAGAGCATTGAAATTCTCCCGATATCATTTGGTAGACAGTAACAATCTGTGGTGCCATACCGCACCTTAGCAAAGCTTAATCAACCGACAACAAAGGTATTTAGACCTCCAAAACAATCGTTTGCAGCACAAATCATTCTATTGCGAAGCATTTTCGGACTTCCACTATTTGTGGCTTTCACGTCCATGTGCCACTTTGAAGGTGACGCTACACAACAGGAGAAATACTATGCTGTATTGGGCTATTGTATGCCTGATCGTCGCGGTTATCGCCGGTGTACTTGGTTTTGGTGGTATCGCGGGGACAGCCGCAGGGTTTGCGAAAATTTTGTTCTTTATCTTTCTGGTTCTGCTGGTCATTTCATTGGTGGCCAACGCGCTTCGAGGCAAGGGGCCAAAACCTTAGTAACCTTCACGTCAGTTCCGGCGGCACACTTATCTATCGTGTCGTCGGCGACTGCATTATCATCATCGATATGTCGTCGCAAATGTCTTCCTGACTCTTGCCAGTACAATTTACCGCCACGTCTGCAGCCCACGAGTAAAGCTCAAAACGTTCCCAAAACAGCTGCTCCAGCGACTGATCTGGTCGCCGGGAGATGCCCCGGGCACTGTAGTCCCCTATCCGCGCAACGACCGTCTCTAGCGGAATATCAAGAAACACCACGAGACCATCAGCCTTCAGGTGATTCATCGCAGGTTCGCTGTAGACAGCACTGCCGCCCGTGGATATCACCTGACGCTGCACATCCAGCCTCAGCAATACCTGCTCCTCGATTCGCCTTAGCGCCTGATAGCCATCGCCGTCGACTATGTCCTGCAAGGTACGGCCGGCTTCCTCCTGAATCAGCAGGTCCGTATCGATAAACCCTAAGCCAAGCTGTTTTGCCAGCAGCACCCCAACCGTGCTTTTACCGCTGCCGGGCATTCCGATGAGTACAACGTTGCTGCGGGACGTATTTAAGGGCACAGGGTCTCCGGGATTTCGCTAACAATGAGAATTGACCGGCTATATTGAGAAAAGTAACACTTTTCCGACAAACATTGCGGTTTCTTCAGCCAATTAACGCCGTATAATCCGCCGTATGATTGTTGTTCACGAACGCAGGCGGCGTTTCCGATCATGCACTCCAAGAGTAGACGATGATAAGCGGCAAAACCCTTTTCACTTCCTCGCTGGCATTTCTTCTACTGGCCTTCGCTGCGCCTGTATTGGCGGACAGTATCAAACGCATTGTGCACGCCGACGGTACGGTGGAGTACACCAACGTCAAGGGCAGTGGCGACAAGCGTGCTTCGACAAAAGACGAGGTGGTTTACCGTTATACTGACGACAATGGCGTGGTCGCCTATAGCGGTATTCAACCTGCCAGCTCGAATTTCGATGTCATCCGGTTCCACTGCTACGCCTGCGATCCGGATTCCAACGTGAATTGGCGCACCACCCCGCTGTTCCTGTCGCCCTACCGGGATGAAATCAAGACGGCCGCCAGGGAGTTCAACGTTGACCCCGCTCTGGTTCGGGCAGTCATCCATGCGGAATCGGCGTTTAATGACAAGGCTCTGTCGCCCAAGGGAGCCCAGGGGCTGATGCAGTTAATGCCTGCCACCGCAGAGGAGCTGGGTGTTCGCAATGCCATGGTTGCCCCGGAGAACATTCGCGGTGGAGTCAATTACCTGGCCCGCATGCTCAAGCGCTTCGACGGTGACATCAAGCTGGCAACGGCCGCCTACAATGCCGGCCCGGGGGCCGTAGGGCGTCATGGCGGCATACCGCCCTACGCAGAAACCCGCGCCTATGTGGAACGGGTTGGAATCCTTCACCAGCGCTACGCCAGCAACTGACCGGCCTAACCGAACGCCAACCAGGCGCCCACCAGAACCATCAGACTGCCCGCCACACGGTTAACCGTGCGAACACCACCACCTTGCTTTAGCGCTTTGCGCAAAGTCTTTCCGCCATGAGCATAGAGCTGAAGGCAGAGGAATTCCAAGGCCAGTATGATCAGGATGAGAGCCGTGAGTTGCGGCGCCAACGGCAGTTTACTGTCGATAAACGGCGGCAATAGCGCGATGAAAAACGCCCAGCCCTTGGGGTTGGCAATAGCGGTCACAAACCCCTGGAGCGCCAGTTGCAATCTTGAGCTCTCCACCGGTTGAGAATCCTTTTCCGGCATGGCCATTTTGCCCCGGGACCGCCACATCTGGATACCTAACCAGGCAAGATAGGCGCCGCCTGCATACTTGAATACAGCGAACGCCGTTGGGTATTTCAACATGAAGGTAGCCACACCCACCGCCGCCGCAGTCGCCACTACAGCCACACCAACCAATTCCCCGGCCATCATCCACAGTGCCCGCTTCACGCCAATAGTGATGCCAAGGGACAGCGCCAGGGTCATACACATGCCCGGCGTAATGGACACCACAAAGAACGTTGGAATAAACGCGGACAGCAGGGCCAGGTTCAGTGACATCACAGACAGACTCTTACGTTGAGGGAAACCAAACTCTTAATTATACAGTCCACGCAGATAATGCAACCCGGACAGCTGAGCCATCTGCCCACGGATCCAGGCCACCCTTTCCCATACGTAGGACGAGGGGCTGGCGGCACTGAGCACTTTCGGATTGGGAAGAACCGCGGCAAGCCGTGCTGCCTGGGTTTGCGACAGCTGGCTGGCGGGAATGCCGAAAAAGGCCCGACTGGCAGCCTCAACACCGTAAATCCCATGACCAAATTCGGCGATATTCAGATACACCTCCATGATCCGCCGCTTCGGCCAGATGGCGTCGATACCCAGTGCCAGCCCGGCCTCCAACGCCTTACGCACGAAACTGCGTCCGTTCCACAGGAACAGGTTCTTCGCCGTCTGCTGCGTAATGGTGCTGGCACCCCGCAACCCCTGGCCTGCACGATACTCCGCAAGCGCCTTGCGAATGGCGCTGAAGTCCACTCCCTGATGGTACGGAAAGCGTTGATCTTCACTGGCCACCACTGCCAACGGTACCCAGGGTGAAATCTCGTCCAGGCTAACCCACTCCTGCCTGAGCTCGTAGCTGGAACCGGAAAACAGGTGCCCCAGCATGAAGGTCGACGTCGGCGGATTCACGAACCTTAGCAGGCCAATCAATGCGATTATCAGCAGCAAAAGGCCCACCAGCGACCAGGCAAGCGCACGCAGGAATTTTCGGGTCACGGATCGTTGAGCCACGGTGTTATCATCACCCAGGTTTGGGAACTACGGAGAAAGTCGGAAAAGACTATAACATTGCCACCATGAAGCTTTCCCGAATTCTCAGTAATCAAAACGGTGTCAGCCGCAAGCAGGCGAACGCCCTGATCGCCGCCGGAACCGTTACAGTGGGCGGTTGTATCTGCAGGGAGACAGCCTGGGAAGTCGACCGTTTCAGCACTGTAGCCTGCAACGGCAGGGTTATCCAGCACGGGGACCAGGCCCGCTACCTGATGCTGCACAAACCGGCCGGATATCTCAGCGCCACGGCGGACAAGGTTCACAAAACCGTAATGGAGCTGATTGACCCTGGACTGCGAAAAAGCCTCCACATTGCCGGCAGGCTCGACCGCGCCAGTACCGGTTTGTTGATACTGACCAATGACGGCACCTGGTCACGAAGGCTTACGGAGCCCAGGATAAAGCTCCCCAAGGTCTATCGGGTCACCACCGTCGAACCGGTTTCAACGAATGCCATTGAGCGCTTCGCACAGGGAATCTGGTTCGAATACGAACAGCTGACCACCTCTCCTGCGCAGCTGGAGCCACTGTCTGCCAACGAATCCAGGGTGACGATCTACGAGGGTCGCTATCACCAGATCAAACGCATGTTCCACGCAACGGGCAACCGTGTGACCAGCCTGCATCGGGAACAAATGGGCACAATCACGCTGGACCCAATGCTGGAACCCGGCGAATTCCGGCCACTGACCGCTTGCGAGATTATTCTGGAATAACAACGAAACAGGGGGCGGTTTCCCGCCCCCTGTTATAACCTGCCTTTGATGGTGATCAGTTACACTGGCCGGCTTCGAAGATGCCGCTGTCGGTCTCCTTCACCCAACTGTAGGTGCCAGACACCGCGCCCAGATAGTCGTTACCACCGGTGGTGTAGTAACCACCCGAATAGTAAGCCCGACCAGCCGTGTCATGATTCAGGTGGGTGTCGTTCCAGTCCTGGCAGGTGCCGTCACCGCCAGAGCCGCCATCATCACCTCCACCTGTTCCGCTGCAGGCGCTTGGTTCAGATGTGTACCAGAGGCCTGGATCCCCCTCATAGAGGGTGACATTGCTCCAGGTGTCGAAGGAACCTCCGATATCGATATCGTCGCCACTGGCGTAGGCTCGCAGGTTGGAGTTGCCCCCCGCATAGGCGCGGTTTGCCGAAATGTGGGCACTGGGCGACGCTGTAGCCTGCTCGCAAGTCTCGGTAGGCGCGTTGGGATCATACACCTCGACCTGACGGCTTTTCGTCGTGGTATTGCTGTCGCTGTCGGTCGCACTGTAGTCGCAGGTGTAGGCTCCAACCATTGACGTATCCACCCCACTGCAGTCAGCCGTCACTGTCAGAGAACCGTCCTCGGCATCCTGCCCGGTGGCCCCCGGATCGGTAAACGTGGTGTTAATCGCCACTGTCATCGGGTTATCGCCGATCAACGTGATAACTGGAAAACCCTCGGGCTCGGTTCCATCGCGGCTGTGGCGATTAAAGAAATCCCAGATGATATCCGGATAACTGGGCCCCACCCTCACGGACCATTTGCCATTATTGCCATTCTCTCCGCCAACCCAGTAATGACCATGATTGGTGTCCTGGGTATTGGGGGTCGACAAGGGGCCGTCCAGGTAGACGGTTTCAACCACCGAACGAGCTCCATTGGTGCCATCCTGGGTATAACGGATGTGCTCACAGCTGTGGTTGTTCTGGTAGTACGGTGAACAGGCGACTGACGAGGCGTAGGCCTGGCCCGTGGTCTGGAACCCGGACTCGCCGAATACCTGCAGGTGCGCATCCCGGGTGTTATCAGCCGCCTCTTTCACAACGGTACAGTCGTTCTCGTTCTGCAACACCATGAGCGGGATCGGATACTGGTCGTCCACCTCCGACTGCATGTCGGATGATACCTGCGATACGCTGTGGAACGTCGCGCTGCCGGGGCATTGTCCGGACAACGAGACAGAGGCCGAATCCTCACCGTAGGGCAGGCCCGAGGCAGGCGCAGCCGCCGCCCAGTATTCGTTATGGGTCACCGAGGCTACGGTTGCCATGGCACCGCCGGAAGACAGGCCGGTGATATAGCGGCGATTGGCATCAATGGTGTAATTGGACTCAACGGCCAGTGCAATCTGGTGCAGGTCCTCCACTTCGCCTGCGCCTTCGTGGCGGTGGTGCTCAAACCAGAAACCCCAGCAGTTTTCATTACGCAGCCCGTCGTAGCTGGTAATGAAGGGGGCCACCAGAATAAATCCATACTCATCGGCGGCTGCTTTCAGCCCCCAATCATTGAGCACGTCGTTGTTGGTCTGTTTGCAACCATGCAAAGCCATCACCATGGGCGCTGGCGATTGCACGTTCGATGGCACGTACACCTTGTAGTTACGGGCTCTGGACTGGTTGTAGGATTGCTGTGGCAAGGTATAGGAGTCTGTCTGCCCTGCGAATGCAGGAAGAGCAGGAATCATCAGGGCGACGGAGGCCAGCAATGCCGATAGCGTGCCACCGCGCGCATGACGTGCGATAAGTTGGAACATCTTGAGCTCCTTTTATTGGATTTATTGTTCGGCAGTGTTGGAACTGAAAGATACGTGCCAGGATTGCAGGTTGCTGATTTCCCTCATTTCAGGGGCGGGGCACAGTAAAGATATGCCCGGAACCCAGGACACGGTGTCCTTCATACCGGACGACCAACAACCCGAACGGGCAGTCATTCGCTCAACTTTCAGGTACCCTGCCCTTATCCGCCCTTACAGACAGGAGCCACCATGACCCAAATAGCCATCGACATTGTCTCCGATATTGCCTGCCCCTGGTGCGCCATCGGTTATGCACGCCTGGAAAAGGCCATGGACGCCCTGAAAGACGACATGGACTTCACCGTTGCATGGCATGCCTTTGAGTTGAACCCGGACCCATCTGGCGACGGTGAACCCATCCTGCCCGCACTGAGCCGGAAATATGGCCGCAGTGAGGACGAGATGAGAGCCAATCAGGCGCAGATGATGGATATTGCCAAGGGGCTGGGACTGAACTTCGAGAAGCTTCAGGAACGCTACACTCGCAACACCTTTGATGCCCACCGTCTGGTGAAGTGGGCCGGTGAACAGGGCAAGCAGACCGATATGAAGCTGGCGTTTTTCGAGGCCTATTTCGGACGCGGTGAGAATATCTCCAATCCGGATACGCTGATCCACTGCGTGGAAACGATTGGCCTGGACGGCTCGCAAGCGCGCGAGGTACTGGCGTCTGACCAGTATGCAGAAGCTGTGCGGGAGGAAGAGGCGCAGTATCAGCAGGCGGGAGTGTCGGCAGTTCCTGCGTACATCATTAACCAGAAATACCTGATATCCGGTGCGCAGGAACCAGAAACCCTGGTCAACGCGTTCCGGGAAATCGCGGAGTCTGCCTGAACAACCCCCTTGCAATGCCCTTCCCTGGGCGTTGCAAGGCGGCGGATCGTTACTCGGAGGCCGCGATCAGGCTGGCGTTACCACCTGCGGCCGTGGTGTCCACACACAGGTGACGCTCAATCACAAACCGCTGGTCGAGCTTGTGCTCAGTAATCAGCGGTAGCAGTGCTCCTTCACGCGTCGCCAGAGCCTGTCGGTACTCCTTCAACAACGACGGTTCCGCACAGCTTACGGCTGCCTGAAAGCCACGCGCCTGGGCCAAAGCATCTGGCTCCAACAGGCCATCGACACCTACGATCGGCAGACCTGCCTTGGCGGCACGCTCAACCACGTCCTGGGTGCCCGGCGCAACCACGACCACCTTGTTGCCCTGGGACAGTGCCGTTGCGGCCTGCTCCAATGCGGTCTCCTTGTCCGGGCCGAGGCAGAGCACCACACCTCGAGCATGATTGCTCAAGCGGTTCAGCTCACCCGTTGGCCCGGGTAGTTCTTCAGCATGAGCGTCCAGCGGGACAGGCACATCACCGAAAATAGGCTTCATGGCTTCAATTCTTGGCTCCGGCGCGGGCGCTTTCACATCCGCCACCTTGCCAATCAGCCCTTCAAGCTTCTTGATATCCACCATTTTGGCACTGGCATCCGCCGGGCGTTCAACCGTTTCGCTTTTCAGGAAACGACGCACGTACTGCGGGCCGCCGGCCTTGGGGCCAGTACCGGAAAGCCCTTCACCACCGAACGGCTGGGAGCCAACAATGGCGCCGATCTGATTGCGGTTAACATAGGTGTTCCCCACTTTGATACGGCTGGCAATGCGATCCACGCGACGATCCACGCGACTGTGAACTCCGAAGGTGAGCCCGTAGCCCTTGGCGTTAACATCATCAACCACCTTGTCCAGATCCTTCGCCGCAAACGTGGCCACATGCAGCACCGGGCCGAATATCTCCTCTTCCAGCTCTTCAATGCCACTGACACTGATCACGGCAGGGGAGACAAAGTTGCCTTTCTCCGGCACGGCCATTTTCTTCGTCAGCCTACCCTTGGCTTCATACTTGTCACAATGGTCGACGATCTTCTTTCTCGCCGTTTCATCAATGACCGGGCCAACATCGGTGGACAACAACCAGGGATCACCAATGCCCAGCTCGTCCATCGCGCCGTACAACATTTCCAGCAGATGGTCGGCAATGTCTTTCTGCACATACAGCATTCGCAGTGCCGAGCAGCGCTGGCCCGCACTCTGGAAAGACGACGCGAGAACATCGCGCACCACCTGTTCGGGCAGTGCCGTGGAATCCACGATCATGGCGTTCAGACCGCCGGTTTCCGCCACCAGGGTGGCATCGGGGGCCATGTTTTCGCTCATTTTCTTGTCGATGCGCTGGGCCGTTGCGGTGGAGCCGGTGAAGCAAACGCCGGCGACCCGCGGATCGGACGTCAACGCTCCACCCACAGTGGCACCGGTGCCCGGCAGCAACTGAATCGCGTCTTCCGGAATTCCAGCCTGGTGCATCAGTTCCACGGCCCGCACGGCCAGCAATGAGGTCTGCTCGGCCGGCTTGGCCAACGGCGTTACCCGCGACCAGGTTGGCAAGAATCTGACCGGTGAAGATCGCCAGCGGGAAGTTCCAGGGCGAAATACACACCACGACTCCGCGCGACTCACCGCTGTCCTTGTAGCGAATACCTTCATTGGCATAGAACTGGGCGAAGTCCACCGCCTCCCGAATCTCAGCGACGCCATCCAGCAGTGACTTACCGGCTTCCCGGGTGGCCAGCGCAAACAGTTCGTAAGCATTTTCCTCGTACAGGTCCGCGACTTTTCGAAGACACTCGGCCCGCTCTTCCGCCGACCGGGCCGACCAGCCCTTGAAACCTTCCTGGGCTGCCGTAATCGCAGTGTTCACGTCCTCTTCGGACGCCTGGGTAATATGGCCGACAGTATCTTCCGGATCAGCCGGGTTACGGACCATCTGCACTTCCGCACCAGATACCTCGCCAGCAATGATCGGCCCGCCTTTCCAGCGATGATCACGATAGGCGTCCCGGCCTTCGTTGATTTCCGCAACCGTCACCGGATCGGTGATGTCCCAACCCTTGGAGTTTCTGCGCTGTTCGCCGAAGAGCTTGAACGGGTGAACAATGGCCTTGCTTGAGATATTGCTGCCCATCTCTTTAACGGAGTCTATCGGGTC
>PBRG01000108.1 GCA_002726615.1 Marinobacter sp. | reverse complement strand
GCTATCAGGGCGTAAGTCGCACCGATAGTAATCCCGGTGAACAGGTACTGTAAGAATTCTGCGAGCATAGCGGTGGTTCCGGTCGAACATCAGCTGGCGACCCGTCCAAAAGGACAGCCGCCAGCCGCGAGACAGGTGAAAAGGGAGTTCAGTCGATCAGTTTCCATTCGCCGTTCTGGACTTCCA
Source organism: Marinobacter sp. (assembly GCA_002726615.1). GTDB lineage: Bacteria > Pseudomonadota > Gammaproteobacteria > Pseudomonadales > Oleiphilaceae > Marinobacter. The sequence goes on along the minus strand of PBRG01000108.1, from coordinate 9,903 downwards.
GAATGCGGAAGGAGTCGGCATCAAGGCCATTGTGGTCGTCCGGCGACATGTTGAACTCACCGGTCACCCCGACATAACCCTGAATATTTTCCAGAGCACCGCGCACCGCCTCAGGATCGGTAGAGCCTGCCTTTTCAATGGCACGAACGGCCAGCATCAGCCCGTCATAGGCGTAGGCGCCAAAGGTTGAAACCTTGGAGTCCCAGTGAGCTTCATATTCGGCCTTGTAATTCTGAACCACTTCTTTCTGAGGATCCTCTTGCGGCAACGAGTCCGGAACCAACAAGGGGGATGCCGGCAGGCGAAGCCCTTCGGCTGACGAACCCGCCAAATCAAGGAAGCTGTCAGACGCGACACCGTGAGATTGATAGAACGGAAGCTTCATTCCCAACTGAACATAGTTACGGGTGACGATAGCGGGCCCCTGACCAAAACCAAAGTTGAGGACGGCTTCCACTCCTTTCGTGTTACGGATATTGGTCAGCTGTGCGGTCATATCCGTATCAGATCCGCTATAGGTAACATCAGCCACCACATCCATACCCATCTGTTCTGCCACCTCCAGAGTCTGGGTGCGGCCGGAACTGCCAAAGCCACCTGTGCCGGAAATCAGACCAATCTTGGTAATTCCACGGTCTTTCATGTCCGCCAGGATACGTTCCGCCGCCATGCGGTCAGACTGAGGGGTTTTGAATACCCACTTCTTCACCGGGGTCGTAATGACGACCGCACCTGCCAGAGAGATAAACGGAACTTGTGCCTGCTCAATCAGCGGAACCGCAGCCATTGTGGCGCCGGTGGTGCTGCCGCCCACAATGATATCCACTCGATCCGAACGGATCAGACGGCTGGCGAAGTTACGGGCGGAGGAAGCATTGCCAACGTCGTCATAGTGGATCAACTCTAGTTGACGCCCGAGGACACCGCCTTCTTCATTGATTTTCTCGACGTACATCTCGAGTGTTTTCAGCTCGGGATCGCCAAGAAAGGATGCCGGCCCTGTGACTGACAGGAACGACCCGATTTTGATTGGTTCAGCGGCCTGCGCACTCATCATGAGGCATGCAGCAGCAACCACTGCGCATTGTCCTGCGCGGCGCATCATTGTTTTAAGCATTGTTCTTGTTCTCCCGATATTGTGCAGGGCTTGAATGTATTTTTGTTTCTTCGCCCTCGATATAATTCGATACCGATGGCGAACATTTAACGAACTTATTGTATCATAATGCCAGTGTCAACCGATTTCACGGAGTCTCACCATGCCCACTGAGCCAAAGTCGACGCACATAAAATGCGCCAGCAGAGCAACCAGAGAGACAAACCTTTACCTGACACGAAAGACCCGCATAATACGTCCAACGTGTTTCATTGATTCTTATTTGCGAACTTAAGTCCATGACTGCTAAAAGCCAGCTCGAACTACTCGTCCAAAACTTTCAGAAAAAGCGGCCGCTGCGCGCCGGTTCTCTTATCAGCACAATCTACGGCGACGCCATCGTTCCTCGTGGAGGCAACGTCTGGCTAGGCAGCCTGATGAAGCTGGTGGAGCCCATGGGCATCAGTCAACGGTTGGTTCGAACCTCTGTTTATCGCCTGGTTCAGGAATCCTGGCTGCAAACAGAGAAAGTCGGGCGCTGCAGTTACTACAGCCTCACCGGCCCCGGGCTGCGCCGCTTCGAGCAGGCCTTCCAGCACGTCTACAATCTGGAAACGGAGGAATGGAGCGGTAGCTGGTGCCTGGTGTATCTGAACCAGCTATCTCCCGAGCTTCGCCAGAAGGTCCGGGATGAACTGAAGTGGCTCAGCTTTGGCAGTATGGCACCCGGCCTGATGGAGCACCCCAGGTTCACCCGCAGCGAGCTGATACCGATGCTCCAGGAATGGGGCGCCCTGGAGGACACCATCGTCATGCAGACGGTGCCAATGGAGCAAAAGAGCCCGAGGGCGCTGCGACTGCAAGTTCGCGAAAGCTGGAATCTGGATGAACTCGGCGGCCGGTATCGACGCTTCCTGAGCCAGTTTCGCCCGCTTTGGCGCGAACTGCAGTCCGAAGACACTCTCAGCCCTGAGGAATGCCTGACCGTCCGCATCCTGCTCATACACGAGTATCGGAAAATTCTGCTCCGGGACCCCATCCTGCCCGATGAATTGCTGCCGGGAGACTGGGAAGGGCGCAGCGCCAAGCAACTCTGCCGAAATCTGTATCGCCAAATCTATGTGCGGGCTGAACAGTGGCTGGATGAAACCCTGGAAAACGCTTCCGGCCCTCTGCCGGGGCCCGGGGAGAAGTTTTATCGGCGTTTCGGTGGCCTGAGAGATGTCGCCAGCAAGACCGATTTCACAACGGAACGAGAAATGTCATAGACACCACCGGCAGCCAAGCCCCCCTTCACTCAATTCAGGCGCAGCGCTTTTTGAAGTCCGATGGGGTATAGCCGAATCGCTGTTTAAACGCGGTCGAGAAATAGCTGGAACTGCAAAAGCCAAACCGATAGGACGCCTCGGTCAGATTCAGTTGCCCCTTATTTGCTCTGATGTAGTCCGCACACATTTCCAGGCGCTGCGCCTTCACAAACTCCGAGAGCGTCGTTGAACGAGCAGAAAACGCCCGATAAAGACTTCGCACCGACACACCGATAGACTCCGCAATCGTATCCGCATTCAGGCCAGGCTGGCCAATGCTCGCCCTCACAAACTCGGAGGCATCCCGAAATACTCTGTCCTTTGGATCAACCCCGCTGACACTCTTAAGCACCGATGGCTTAATCAAGGTAGCGAGCGAGTCAAGTATGGCGGCCCCCTCATCAACATCGAGGTTCTGGTGCAAGGAGGCTTCCGCCACCAATCGACTGGCGAAGCTCGCGATATGGGAATGAGCGGGGATTTTCACACCCAGTTCGATCTTACTGAGGCTCAGCACCCTCTCAATGATGTCACGTGGCAGGATGAGCGAAATTTGCTGAGCAGCGGACGGGTATGAAAAACGAAAAGGTAGAGCCGAATCCATCAATACGATGTCGCCCACGTCCATAGAAGAACGGTTACCCACTTGCTCAACGAAAGACTTTCCTCGCACCTGAAAGACACAAAAAAAGTCTGGAACTACACTTTTTCGTATCTCTTTTGAGGTTCGATAAAGATCTGCCCCCTGAATTTTCACTCTGGACATATTCAGGCCGGCGCCACCCACTTTCTCAACCAATCCAGAGAACTCACCGCCCCGAGGGTCAGCGGCGAACGGGCCACATATAGAGTTGATATTACTGATCCAGCTTTCAAACTGAGCGCCCCGAGCGCCAGATTTGGAACACAAAATCATTCTTGCGACCTCTTATACTTGTATCACAATAGTGCTAAAAATGAGCAAATACTAAACAAAAGTCAAGCAAACTCTGACCATCATTGGCGCAATCAATAAACGTTCTGGCACGACAGAGAAAGTACTCAGGACCGAAGTTGACGAATATAAGGCATAGAGCCTTATCAATACGGCAAGGCCTTCATATCGAACCGCAATAAAGGTGGTACCGGCTTTCAGATCAATAACAATCAGGTGTCAGAATGTTTAAGAACAAGCGATTGAACAAGCCCGTTTTCTGGATATTAACCTCCCACTTAATGACGCCGACAGCGTTCGCCGCACCACTCTCAAGTGGCCCCGACTACGAATTGAACGGCGACCTTGAAATAGCAGCCGGTGTTTTCAGCAGCGACAAGAATTACCTGAACGATACTGACCAGGACGGAGCAACCTGGCAGGAAGGCTATATCAAACTCGGGGTTTCCGGAGACTACACACTCGACAGCGACGCTGCCGCTTATGGCGCCCTCAACGTTCTGTCCTCGGGCACTTGGGGTGACGGAGACGCCGGCGGCTTTACCTCAGGCAACGAACGCCGGACTGATCTCGAGGATGCCTATATCGGTTTCCGTTCCGGCAACCTCATTCCTGCACTCGGCACCGACGGACTGGACGTGTCGTTCGGACGACAGAACTTTACCATCGGTGACGGCTTCCTGATCAATGGCGATTCACTCAACCTGGGCGACAGTCTCAATGGCGGCGGGCTCGACTTTGATCGGGGTGGTGCCTACTGGCTCGCGGCTCGGAAAGCGTTCGACCAGACCGCCATTGCACGAATTGGCGGTGACTCCGGAATACGCTCGGATCTGTTCTGGCTTCAATCGGACAACAACGTCCAAGCTGATACAGAGCTGGCCGGGATCAACCTCGAATACGTTGCTCCTTACGGAACATTCGGTCTTCTTCATATTGAGGGACTGGATGTGAACGATCGCTACGCCCAGGCCCTCGGCCTCACCAACCGGGATGGCCAGAAGACCACCAGTCTCCGGTATCAGGGGAACGCCGGCAGCGAGCAACTGTTCCTCTCTGGCGAATTTGTGACTCAGGATCAGGACGACAGCTCCCGAAAGGACGCCGAGGCCTGGTACGTTGAGACGGGGTGGAGCTTTGAAGACACGCCGTGGTCCCCGAGTGTAACCGCCCGCTTCTCTCAGTTTGACGAGGGCTTTGACCCCCTCTTTTTCGGATTCAATCGCGGTTATGGAACCTGGTTTCAGGGCGAAGTTGCCGCCAACTATGCCGGCCCCTTCAACACCGACACCGATGTGCTTCACCTGGGTGTGAAAGCTTACCCCACGCCAGCACTAGCCGTCGGCGCACTGTTTTTCGATTTTAGCGACACCAATCAAGGCAGCGGAACTCTGGACAGCCAGGAAATCAACTTTTATGCCGAGTGGGCCGTTCACGAACACCTGTTCGTCAGCCCGGTGATCGGCTTCTACCAACCTGAGAACAGTGCCAGTAACGGCGGCAGCCAGCTTCAGGACGACGACATGAACACCTATGCCCAGATCATTGCTGTCATCGGCTTCTGACTGGTAGAGAAGGAGCAGAAAAATGCAGAAATATCACAACATAGTGAATGGCACATTCGGAGAGATCACGAATAGCCATGAAATTTTGAACCCCGCCAACGGCGACCTGCTCGGACATGCACCCATCAGCTCCGAAGAGGAGGTTGAACACGCAGTCCAGTCCGCGAGAGGCGCCCAGTCAGCCTGGGCTCAACGCAGCGACAAGGAACGCGCGGAGATAACCGCCAGCATTGCCAGCGTTCTGGAGAACAACTCGGAATACCTCGCCGATCTGATCACCAGGGAACAGGGCAAACCCTTGTCGGGGCCGGGCTCAAGGTTCGAGATGCAGGCCTGTGTAGGATGGACACAAGTCCCTGCCAGTCTGGAGCTGCCCCCGGAAGTTGTCTACGAGGACAACGACCGCAAGGACACGCTGTACCGTGTGCCCCTCGGCGTTGTGGCTGCAATAGCCCCCTGGAACTGGCCGCTGATGATCGCCATCTGGCAGATCATACCGGCACTCCGGATGGGCAACACCGTGGTTCTCAAACCCTCCGAGTACACCCCCATAGCCACACTTGAAATGGTCAGGTTGATCAATCAGGTACTGCCGCCCGGCGTACTCAATACCGTTACCGGGGACGGGCGCATTGGCAGCAAACTGACCAGCCACCCTGACATCGACAAAATCATGTTTACCGGCAGCGAGACCACGGGGCGGCGTATCATTGAAGCCTCGGCCCACAACCTCGCACCGATCACTCTGGAACTGGGCGGCAACGATGCCGCAATCGTCCTGCCGGGAACCAACGCCGGTGCCATTGCCGAGGGCCTCTTCTGGGGCGCCTTCCTCAACATGGGCCAGACTTGCGCCTGCATCAAACGTCTCTATGTTCACGATGATGACTACGACGCGGTCATGTCCGCACTTGGAAACATTGCCCGCCAGATGACCATCGGCGATGGAACAGACGAAAACGTTCTGATCGGCCCCCTACAGAACAAAATGCAGTATGACAAAGTTCGGGAACTGGTCGCTGATGCCCGGGCAAACGAGTGTGACGTAAGAGAGTTCGGAAACACACCGGACAAAGGCTACTTTTTGCCCGTGACCCTGGTCGGCAACATCAGCGATGGCCAGCGACTCGTGGATGAAGAGCAGTTCGGTCCGGCACTGCCCATCGTACGCTATCGCGACCTGGATGAGGCGATCACTTCAGCCAACCGGCTCCCGGCGGCTCTGGGCGCTTCCGTCTGGGCGGATGATGCGGCCAGTGCAGCCGAGACGGCCAGTCGCCTGGAAGCTGGAACTGTCTGGGTCAATCAACACGGTGCCATCCATCCGATGGTACCTTTCGGAGGCAACAAGGCGTCGGGCTACGGCTGTGAATTTGGTCTTGAAGGACTCAAAGCCGTTACCCAGGCCCGGGTTATCAGCGTCAAGAAATAAGAGCGAACAACAAATGAGGACCCAAACTATGCATTCATCCAAGAAACTGACCTTCAGCCTGTTGCTGGCCACTGGGCTGATCAGCACCTCTGTCAACGCAGAGTTACCCGTCGAGGAAGTGGGCACGACCACATTATCAGCGCCCGATGACCACCGAAGCTACATGGTGGATTTCGAGTTCAATAATATGGTCTCTACCCGAGTCGTCGTCGTTGACCCGGACAAGAAGAAGTACCTGGGAATGATACCGACCGGACATGCTGCCCCTGCGGCCTTGTCCCACAACCGGAAGACTGTGTACACCGCGGATATTTTTTTCAGCCGCTACGTTCGGGGCGAACGAACCGATGTTCTTACCGCCTGGGACAGCCGGACCCTGTCCCCGGAATGGGAAGTCAAGATTCCGACCAAGCGTTCGTTTAGCCTGACAGAACGGTTTGCACTCAGCACAAGTGCGGACGACAAATTTGTCTATATTTACAACTTTACGCCATCCACTTCGGTCACCATCGTCGATACGGAAAAGCAGGCGGTTGCCAGTGAGCTGGCTATTCCCGGATGCATTCTCAACTACCCGATTGGCGACCGGCAATTTGCATCACTGTGCGGTGACGGCTCCATTCAAGTCATTACCCTGGACAGCGCCGGCCAGGAAACCGGGCGGTCGGTAACAGAATTTTTTGACCCCGATCAGGAACGGCTGGTCGAGCGGGCGACTCACGTTGGCAAAACGTATTACTTCGTTACTACGGAAGGTGATGTAGTCCCGCTGGATCTGTCCGGGGATACACCTGAAGTGTTGCCACGTTGGTCCCTGACAACAGAAGAGCAACGAGCCGAGGGTTGGGCTCCCGGCGGCTGGCAGCTCATTGCCGCGGCGCCTGAACTGAACCGCATGTATGTTCTGATGCACCCGGACCACAAGCCCCATAAATGGGAAGACCCAAGCACCATCATCTGGGAATTTGATCTAAAAAACGGCAAGAAACTAAGGACGCTCGAATCGCCCAACCTGATCTGGAGCCTCAGCGCAACCTCCGACGACGACCCACTACTGCTTGGAACCAATATCGAGGGCGGTCTGGAGATTTTTGATCTCGGCTCGGGCCAGCACACAGGAACCATGGAAGGCGTGACCAAAACACCAACACTGGTTCTGAATCACTGAGGGGGAATCCCATGATCGATCCCATTTTCAGCACAGCCGCAGCACTGGCATTGAGCGTAATCCTCGCCAGCGCTGCCAGTCACAAACTCAGGAAACCGCACTGGTTTCGGCGCCAGGTCAACGAATATCAACTAACACCGCCCTTGCTGACGTCCGCCATCGCCCTTGCCTTGCCAGTGACAGAACTCCTGGCAGCCACTGGCCTCCTTTGGGAAACGAGCAGGCCATACGCAGCCTCCCTGGCTCTGGCCCTGGTAGCCGCGTATGCACTGGCGATAGGCATCAACCTGCTGCGGGGGCGCCATGATATGGACTGTGGATGCTCAGGCCCAGCCATGCGCCAACCACTCCATCCCATATTGTTGCTTCGCAATGGCTTTCTCGGTGTTCTTGCGCTGGGCGCACTCATCCCGGCATTCGAGAGGACCACTAGTGTTCACGATAACTTCATCATGATTGCCGCTGGAACGGTTGCCATTCTGTTATACACCGCTGCAGACCTGTGGCTGGTATACAGACCCCTTTTGCTTAAATTGTCAGGAGACAAATAAGATGCAAGCACTGATTGTTTCAAACGTACTACTCTGGCTTCTTCTGATCGCCACCTCCCTGGTCATGGTTGGGCTTATTCGTCAGATCGGGGTCCTGCATTCACGCATTGCACCGGCAGGCGCACTGATGATGGACAAGGGCGTTGAAGTTGGCCAGCCAGCTCCTCAAGTTACCGCGGCGGACCGCTCAGGCCGGCCTGTGAACATTGGTTACGCCGGTGAACGCTCAACGTTACTGTTCTTTCTTTCACCTACCTGCCCGATCTGCAAATCCCTGCTTCCTGCCATCAAAGCGATTGACCGCTCAAGTAACGACCTCGATGTCATTTATGTCAGCGATGGAGATCCGGCGGCGCAGGAAAAGCTGATAGCCGATGCTGGACTGGAAAATAGCCACTACGTCGTCAGCCCCGAGGTTGGCATGACGTTCCAGATTGGCAAGCTGCCCTACGCAGCACTCATCGACGCCAAGGGCACGCTGAAAGCAAAAGGCCTGGTCAACTCCCGAGAACATCTCGACAGCCTCTTTGAGACCCAAATGCTTGGCTCATCGACACTGCAGGAGTACCTGAAGACCCAATCCGAGTCCCCGCGCGTTCATACGCCGTCCTGATCAGGGAGAACAACAAAATGAAGTTTCTGGATCGCTTTTTCGAACGTTCATCACGCCATGTCGCCAGCACCACCGGTAGGCGCCACTTTATTGCCAAATTTGGCTCTCTGCTGGCTATCGGTACGGCGGCGCCCGTACTGCTGCCTATCGACAGAACCAGCAAAGCACTTGCGGCGGAAGCCCCCAAAGCCGGTGATCCGGGGGACCCAACCAGCTGTGACTATTGGCGCTACTGCTCAGTGGATGGCTTCCTTTGCAGCTGCTGTGGAGGCTCTGTAACCAGCTGCCCTCCGGGAACAGAGGTGTCTCACGTGACCTGGGTAGGAACCTGTCGAAACCCGGCGGATGGTATCGATTACATAATTTCGTACAACGATTGTTGCGGCAAGCACAGTTGCGGCACGTGCGCCTGTACCCGAAACGACAGCGAGGAACCCATGTACCGCCCATTCAACAACAACGACATCAATTGGTGTCTGGGCGCCGAAAGCAATGTCTATAACTGTACGGTAGCTGTGATTCGAGGAACCGCTATCTGAGGGCCTTTGCGATGAAATCATTCACTCGAATAGTTTCCCTCAGCCTGATCCTGGCCTCTCCTTTTGGAGAGGCCAGGGTGATTCCTGATACCACTCAGAAACCTGCTCCCGGTAATGAGGCCCAGCAAACGCCACTGAGCCAGGCGAACTACTCGCCTGCTGTTAATTACCAGTTGCAATGTTTGGGGTGCCATCTGACCAACGGCGAAGGCGCACCACGTAACGACATTCCCCGAATGACTGATTTTGTCGGCAACTTTCTCAAGGTCGAGGGCGGAAGGGAATTTCTGGTTCAGGTTCCGGGCTCCTCACAATCGGCGCTAAACGACCAGCAGCTAGCAGACCTTCTGAACTGGATGTTGAAAAACGATGGCATCGCCGGCGGGAGCTCTCCAGAAGGCTTCAAACCCTACAGCAGCGCGGAAGTGAGTGCTTACAGGAAAGAAGGCATCCAGGACCTGCCAAGTGTTCGGAGACATTTGTTAGAACAGATGAAGAAGATGGGCATTACGATCCCAGAGGCCGTCATGCCCTAGCGTTCGCCCCCGAGTTTACCCTGCAAACGCAGGGCTAAACTCAGAACCTGAATAGAATGCTCCTCTACCCAAATACCGTTACCGTCTGCCGACTCAGCGCCACGAGCTCTCCGCTCGCGGTCCAGATGCCGGCCTGGGTATGGCCGTATCCCGCGTCAGCCT
>PBRG01000107.1 GCA_002726615.1 Marinobacter sp. | reverse complement strand
TCGTTCGCGGTGACGGCAGTGACACCGGGCGCATGAGCGATATGTATCCGGATGTCGACGAGGTTCTGGCGCGTGACAACCCCATGGTTGAGATTATCGGGCAGCTTGCGCCACTGACCGGAGATGTGGTGGTGGACAAACTCTTCTACAGCGGCTTTCACGGAACCGACCTGGACACCATTCTACGTTCCAGGGATGTGGACACCCTGATCGTTTGTGGCACCGTCACCAATGTTTGCTGTGACACCACCATTCGCGACGCCGTTCACCGGGAATACAAGGTTATCGCGCTGAGCGATGCCAGCGCCGCCATGCCCTATCCCGATCTTGGCTGGGGGGCCGTTACTGCAGACGAGGTTCAAAAGGTCGCCCTGACCACCTTTGCCTACGAATTCGGTGAGGTGACAAGCACGGACGATATTGTGCAGAGGCTGCAGAGCCGGGAGTAACTCCCGGCCCGTCAGGACATCAAATCAGAGACTACTCCTGACCGGACTCATACTTGCGCTCGGGAGGGTCGAAACCAAAGTCCCGGCCGTCCACCAGATCCATCACCGGAGACTGCCGACGGTCTTTCCCCACCAGCTCACATACCCGGCGGGTCTGGGCTTACAGATGCAAACCTGGCACGGTTCCCGGATGGCTGGAAGGTTGTCGCTGCCCACGTCAGCGTGATGCGGACAGCATCCTGATCACTCCGGTTCCCGGTGGTCGTACGTTGCGTTCAACCGTGACGCAAGATAATCCGCACAGGTAATCGGCTGATACTTTGGCGCCTGGTCCGGTACGACATCCCGGGGATCCACAACCGAGTCCGGGTTTACTTCCAGAAAGTGCGCGATAGAGTACCGCTCCTGCGCAGGCGGCCTGACCCGGTGCGGGGTGGAGACGTAAACGTCGTTACTCCAGCGCATCAGACAATCACCGATGTTACAGACAAAGGCTCCCGGCACGTGGGGGGCCTGAATCCACTCGCCCTGTCGGTTCAGCACTTCCAGCCCGGCAACCTTGTCTGTCGCCAAAATGGTGATGTTGCCGTAATCACTGTGGGTTCCAGCACCACCGTCTTCCCGGGTGTTGGTGCCGGCGCTCGGTGGATAGCGCAGCATGCGCAGGGTGGCAATCGGCGATGACAGATGCCGGGCAAAAAACTCTTCATCCAGCCCCAGATCCATACTGAAACCACGATGAATAGTTCTTCCCAGCTCCAGGCAGTGGTTGAAATAGTCCAGTGCACGCTGACGCCAGCCGTCGATCGGGGGCCAGAAGTTGACGCCGCGAAACGGTTTTCCTGCCAGGACATCCGGGTGATCCTCCGGAAAGTCCGTTCCGATATTGAAGGCTTCCTTCATATCCGCACCAGACTCCGGATTCAGCTTCTCATCCGCCATCGCCACGTATCCGCGGTTGTGGGGCGAGCGCTTGATCGACAGCACTTCTTTCTCGGCGATCGGCAGCGCAAAGAGTTCCTTTGCCAGGGTAAACGCATCCTCGCAGACCGCCTGGGGGATTCCGTGATCCGTAGCGTAGAAAAAGCCGACTTCCCTGCAGGCCCGCCCCAGCTCAGCGGCGGTGGCCCGACGCTGAGCCGGGACGTCGCTGCGCAGGCCGGCCAGGGAAATAATGGGTAATGCAGACATCGTGATCTCCTGAATATGCTCGCTGTCAGACCATGGACATTCGTGTGTGGGCCAGTTTCCGACAGGCCTCATGCAGAGCAAGCCCCTGCCGCTGGGCATCGGCAATGACCGCCTGCTGGCTGACCTGCACCGCTTCACCACGGCGAAGCAACTGCCGCCCGTCCACCCAGACACCGGACACATTGCCCGGACCGGCCGCAAACACCAGGTTCCAGATCAGGTTTCCTCCCTGCTCGTTCACCGACACCGGTGCCATATTGGCGCCACCCAGATCCAGCAACAGCAAATCGGCTTTCTTGCCCACTTCAAGGGAGCCGATTTCCCGATCCAGGCCCAGTGCCCTGGCTCCGTTGATCGTTGCCATCCTCAGAATCTGCTCGGCAGGAAGTACCGTGGCATCCAGCCGCGTTGCCTTCTGAATCAGGGAGGCAAACTTCATCTCCTCAAACAGGCTGAGGCTGTTGTTACAGACCGGCCCATCGGTACCCAGGCCCACGGTGACACCTGCCGCCAGCATTTCCGGCACACGGGCCACACCGCTGGCCAGTTTGGCGTTACTTACCGGACAGTGAGCGATGCTGGTGCCGGTATCCGCCACCCGGGCGATCTCCTCATTATTGAGCCACACGCAGTGGGCCAGCAGGGTCCGCTCCCCAAGAATGCCGTAGTGATCCAGCATCGCCAGGGATCGACGGCCAAACTCGGCCGTGACTGCCTGCTCTTCTTCCTTCTGCTCACTGCAGTGGGTATGGATGCCCACGCCATACTCACGACTTAATCGGGCGGCGTCCCGGTAGGCATCTTCCGTGCAGTAAAACAGATGTTCCAGCCCCATCCAGACACGAATGCGGCCATTCTGGCTTTCATGGTGAGACCGGATCAGTTGCCGGTTCTCCTCCCGGGTCGAGAAGAAATCCTTGCCGGGCCGGTCGGCCACATATGGTGCCAACTGCACCCGCAGCCCTAGGTCAGCCGCAGCGTCGGCGCAGCGATCCATGTACCGGAACATATCCATCACGCAGGTAATGCCGGACTGCAGAGCCTCGAGGTAGCAGAGGCGGGCGGAATGGTAAGCGTACTCCTCGGTCATGGCCCGGTGTTCCAGTTGGTACCAGGGCAACCAGTCCATCAGAGGCATGTTTTCGGTCACACCACGCATCAGGCTGGAGTGGGAATGACAGTCGATCAGGCCGGGCAGCAAGGCGTGGCCGCCGGCATCGATCACCTCTACGCCTTCCGGGATAGTCACTTCCCTGACATCGCCAACCTGGCGAATCATCCCGTCTTCGACCACCAGTGCACCATCGGCAATCACCCGATTGTCCGGGTCCACAGTGAAGATCGCGGCGTGACGGATTGCAAAACTGGACATAGCTCCCCCTAGGTTTCAGAACTCGTCTCTGTGAGCACAGCAATGGCACGTTTCAGACCACCGTATCCGGTGCATCGGCATAGGTTGCCGGCCACCGCCTCTTCAAGATCAACGACATCACCGTTCTGCTGCTGACGCAAACCTGAAACCAGCGATACCGCGACACCCGGCGTACAATAGCCACACTGCAACGCGCTTTCGGTCGCCAGGGCGTCTCTTACCTGAGCAAAATCAGAGGCTTCGGCCAAACCTTCAGCCGTTTCCACCGTGCATCCCGAGACCTGCCAGGCCATCACCAGACACCCGGGAACCGCCTGACCGTTCAACAACACCGTGCAGGCCCCGCACCGGCCGATACGGCAACCGGCCCGGGCAGAGGTGATCCGCCCGGAGCCCCTCAGGATGTCCAGCAACGTGGTTGCCGGCGATACCCACTGTGAAATAACGTCGCCGTTCAGTTCAAACGTCACGTGTTCCGGCGCGCAGGGTTCCGGCTGAGTCTGTCTGGTCATGAACAGGTTTCCTCTTGGGCACAAAGCTCGGCCAACAGGTATCCGGCATCCACCGGAAGGTGCCGGACCCGGATACCGGTGGCCGCCTCAATCGCCGAGCAGATGGCCGGCGCCACCGCCTCAATACCCAGTTCTCCAACTCCTCGAACCGGAAAGCGATCAGTCGTCGGTGTGTTATCCAGAACATCCACACGTTGGTCAGGCACATCCTGCAGGGTGGGGATTATGTACTGGTCCAGATTGTCAGCCAGGTAGCGTCCTTGCCGGGTCGGCATGTCCTCGCTGAGCGCCATGCCCAGCCCCATGATGGCTGCTCCCTCAATCTGGCCGAGATAGCCGGGAGGATAGATAACACGGCCCGCCGCGGTTATGTGGTGAAGATCAGTCACCCGGACCCGACCGGTCAGGCGGTCTACGGCAACCCTGGCCACCGTCGCAATCTGCAACTGAAGGTAACGACCCACGAGTTGATTTCCTTCCGGAGCAACAGGAAAGGCCTGACTGGCATCAACCCGAGTCTGTTCAGGTTGCCCTTTTTCAGCCAGTTCCCTGTAGCTCAGCACCTGGCGCCCCCCGGCGAACAAGCCTCCCGGGCCGCTGTACAGTTGATCACAAGGCAGGCCGGTCAGCACTGCAGCCTGATCCCGCACGCGGTCTTTCCAGCGGGGGAGAATGTCGGCCAGAACACCATGAATCAGAACAGAGCTGCGTGAAGCACTGGTGGGACCGGAATCCGGCCCCCGCGAGTTCCCCAGCACCACGTCGATATCGCCGGCCACGCAACCCAGGGTCTCACAAACGAGGCAGGTGATCGCTTCGGCAAGGTTCTGGCCATAGTCGGAGAAGCCAAATTCCAGGCGGATCCGGCCTTCAGCGCTCAAACTCACCCGACCGCCGCCTCTGTCGGGCAAGCCGTCGCCAAGTCCGTTACCCTGAGCCCCCATCGCCATGCCGGTACCGGTCAGCCAACGCCTACGGGCATCCGAAACCGCGGGCGCCCAGAGGGGTGAGGCGCCAGCCTCGGCCAGAACATCGGTCGGCGGTGCACTCCAGCGCACCACCTGGCCCCGGCTGCCGGGTTCATCAACCGTGCGCAGATTGATTCTGCGAAGCGCCAACGGGCACATAGCCAGCTTTTCGGCCAGGGCGTCGAGTTGTGATTCCACGGCAAACGTTGCCTGATTTCCGCCAAACCCCCGAAAGGCTCCGGAAACGCCATTGTTAGTGTAAACCAACCGTCCGGAAACCGAATACGCCTCGATCCGGTACAGGGGCGCCGTGGCATGATCCAGGAAGTTTTCCAGCACCGCCGGCCCCAGGCTTGCGTAGGCACCGGTATCGAGCAGCGCGTCGACACGGTGGGCCAGAATCCGGCCCTGGCGGTCACACCCGGTGGTCATGATCATCGACACAGGGTGTCTCTTGATTCCGGTGCGACAGGACTCGAAACGATCCAGATGAATCAGAACCGGGGAACCGGTCTGTAAGGCCAGGATGCCGGCCGCCGGCTGAATGGTCAGCTCATCCTTACCACCAAATGCGCCCCCCGTCGGGGTTGCCTCCACCGTCACCTGAGAGGGTTTGAGTCCGAGAATGTCGGCCAGCTGTTCGGCATCACGGTGGCCTGACTGACAACCGACCCGAAAGATCACACCACCGTTGTTATCCGGAATGGCCACACCGCCCTCGGTCTCCATGAAAGCGTGCATTTGCCGGGGCGTCTGGTAGTGATGCTCCACGATCACGGCACATCGGGCAAAGGCTGCGTCGGTATCGCCCCGCTCAAAGGCCTCCCGGGCCAGAAGGTTGCTCTCGCCATGCAGGGGCGACATCTGTTCTGCCGTTTCAGCCTGATCGACGACCGCCAGGGGCGCGTAGTCGACATCAATCACCTCCAACGCCGCCCGGGCCTGCTCCACCGTATCGGCGGCCACCGCCGCAATGGCATCGCCCTCATAGCGGACGCGGTCTTCACACAACACAGGCTGATCACGCACAACAATGCCAAGGCGGTTGAGGCCCGGCACATCTGCTGCCGTCACCACCGCTCTGACGCCGGACATCAATCGGGCCCGGGAGGTATCTACCCGCAGCAAACGGGCGTGCGCATGCCGACTGCGCAAGATGGCCCCGTGCAATAAACCGGGAAGGTGCTGCTGATCCGTGGCGTAGCCAAACCGCCCCTCTATACGTTCAAGAACACTGGTTTCCGCCATACCGGGTTGGGGTTTAAGTTCCAAGAGCCACCTCCGACAGAAGCCCCGTTGTCATTCGTCGCAACGCCATCCGCAGATGGGCGTCCTGCCAACCATGAGCAGCCAATTCGCGGTCGATCACCGCCCCGACATCACCCGATGCCAGATCAGCCCGATCATTAACAAACGTTTCCGGCGCCACCAGGCGAAGCAGGCCGCCCTCGCCACACACCGCAAGGCGCACCCGATCACCATCATGAACACAAACCAGAGTAGCGCGAGTCGGACTGAACCTTTCCCGATAGCCGAGTTTTTCCAGCGAGATCCGCCAACCCCTGCAATCCGGAATCGTAAAGCCACGCAACAGATCGTCCGATGCCCGCTCCCTCAACCACCGGGAAAGTGGCAGTGTCCGCTCTCCGGTGCGGTTGAGGACGTCCACCCGAACATCAAGCGCCATGGCCAGGGCAGACAGATCTCCACCCACAGCCAGATTGCCGCCAACGGTTCCCAGGGCCCGGACACCCGGCCCTGCCACCCGATTCAGAAACAAGGCCAGCGGAGGCAGATATTCTCGGACCAGAGGATGCCGAGCCATCTCCGACAAAGACGTCAGCGCACCCACGGTGAGCCCCCGTGAATCATCTTCCAGCCCCCGGAAAGCAGGCCAGGCAGCATTCAGGGCCACCAGTTTTTCCGGCCAGCACTGATCCCGCTCATGGGTCGGCTGAAGCCATGTCCCGCCCGCCATGTATGGCACCTTGAATCGCCGGGCCAGACTGACTGCTTCACTGGGAGAATCGGGGCGTAGAACCCGAATCGCTCGCCTTTCGGTCACCGGGTTCAGTTCGGATAGAGGGTCTGACATGGGGAAACCCTAAACAGCAGCCAGAATGGGTCTGATGACTTGCTGCAGGTTGATCTCATCACAATTCTGACCCGGCCCCTTACGGTCAACCACCAGATAATCGGCATCGGCTTTCAGAGGTAGCAACGGTGCGTGCCATGTGCCGGCGTGGTATGTGACGCCTTGATGGCCTTTGACCAGAAATACCCGGACGGCGGTTTCGTCGAAATCACCTGGCAGTGCAACGACTGCCAGAAAGTCGACGTTGTTCATGGGTATGAATGACTGACTCCCCAACGGGTGACGTTCCATCAGATCTAGTTCGAGAGGAACAAGAGGCTGGCCACGAAAAATCGAAAGAATGCCCCGATCTGTAGCACCCGATAGAGCCACAGTGGACAAGGCATGAAAACGCTCGGTACGCCCCTGGTTAATGGGAAAAGACTCGGCACCATCGGTATCAATCACATCTCCGAACGGAGCGAAAGCTTCGCGGGTCAAAGGCTCGGCAACAAGACGTCGGAACTGTTTCATGACACGGGTGTTCCGCACAGGCGAACGCGGCTGACGCCACCGTCAGGAATGCTATTGAACCGGATGTGGGTAATCGGCCCGAGGTCCTCCAGCGCCTGGAACTGATGGATACGGTCAGCCGTCAACGGCTGCTGATCCATCAAGGTCGGCCAGAACATGCTTTGGGTAATCAGAGACTGTGCCGTGCTGGCTCCATCCTCCACGCAGGCCGCCTGAATGGAGCAGGCGGCCGGAAAGTTGCCTTTAAAATGCGCTGTATCCACCTCTATGCGTTCAGCAACCCCCTTGTGACCAAGGGCCAGAATGCACCAGTCGTTACCGGGTTCGCGCCGCCGGCGGGTTTCCCAGCCATCGCCCATATTAAGGCCTCGTCCCGGTCTCAGTAATTTGCGCGGCTCGCCGTAGTGGGCGTCGCTCCAGGCCACCTGATCTGCGCCATGTTCCAGTGCCAGAAGATTTCGGCTCTCACCGGCCGCCAGCATTATTTCCCAGTCACAGAAGGGTTTGCCATAGACTCGCAGGCGCGCCAGTCCGCCATCCGGATAGATATGCATGCGCAGGTGCGTCCATGGCTGACCGGATTCAATGGCGCAAAACCGGTGATCATTACCGCTCAGCCCGGTAGCGGGCACCAAAACTTGCCAGCCTGCGTGTTCATCCGGATCGCCGTCCGGACTGAAACAGGCTTCCAGAGAGGCCGCCGGAGGAAAGTTTCCGGTAAAAAAGCTGGTATCAAAATCAACGCCCATCAGAACGCCCGGCATGGCCAGACGCACGATGCACCAGTCGTGGCCGGTTGTCCTTCGGCGACGTGTTTCCCAGCCGTCCATCCACTTGCCATGGTCGTCGTAGCGGTCGGGATAGAATACAGGCTGTGCCGGGTTCAGCATGCGATCCCTGGGTGCAAAAAACTCATCCGTCACCCGGGTCACTTCCGCTCCCAGACTGCGATCTGCCAGATTCAGGCCCAAGCGGGTAAACTCCGGCCCATCCACAACAGGGGCCACAACTGCATCGGTCATTCGAACACTCCGGTATCAATCGGGTTGGTAAGGGTGCACTTGCTTCCAGTGGCGGGCGATATCGATACGCCGGCATACCCAGACCCGGTCCTGTTGCTGGATATAATCAAGGAATCGCTGCAACGCACGGAACCGGCCCGGACGCCCGACAACCCGACAATGCAGGCCAACAGACATCATTTTCGGAGCCTCCGCACCTTCCTCATAAAGCACGTCAAAGCTGTCTTTCAGGTACTGGAAGAACTGCTCTCCGGAATTAAACCCCTGGGGTGAACAAAAACGCATGTCGTTCGCCTCCAGCGTATAGGGCACCACGAGATGGGGCTTCTGTTCGCCCGTGCTGGTCTCGACGGTGGTCCAGAATGGCAGGTCATCACCGTAGTAGTCGCTGTCGTATTCCAGGCCGCCCTGCTCCACGACAAGTCGACGGGTATTCGGGCTGTCCCGACCGGTATACCAGCCCAGAGGAGGCTCTCCGGTGAGTTCGGCATGCTGCTCGATTGCCCGTTCGAGGTACCGGCGCTCTTCCGATTCGCTCATGTCCTGGTAATGGATCCAGCGCTGACCGTGGCAGGCAATTTCATGGCCGTCGTCCAGGAACGCCTGAACAACATCCGGATGACGGGCCAACGCCATGGTGACCCCGAAAACAGTCAACGGCAGTTCCCGCTTCCGGAATTCTTTCAGAATACGCCAGACACCGGCACGGGATCCGTACTCATAGAGGGATTCCATACTCATGTGCCGGTCCTGGTAGGCAACCGCGCCAATGATGTCAGAGAGAAAGGTTTCTGAGTGCTCATCACCGTGAAGCACACAGTTTTCCCCACCCTCTTCGTAATTCAGTACAAACTGGACCGCAACCCGGGCATTTCCGGGCCACTGGGCATGAGGAGGGTGTTCACCATAGCCCCGCATATCCCTTGGATATGAAACACATTTTTTCATCTCGGACTCTCAAGACCACACCCCCGGAGGATCACACCGGTCAGAAAATCCGCCGCATGGTCGAAGTCGCGCTTCTCGTATTCGGCTTTGTTTTCCACCATCAGGATCTGCACCTGGAAGTCGGCGTAATGTTGGGTTGAAGACCAGATCAGAAAAATCAGCTGCACTGGGTCGACCGGAGCCATGCGCCCGTCGTCGATCCAGGACTGGATAACCTCCGCCCGGCCCCGGACCCACTCGCGCATATTCGTGCGCAGGTGCTCAAGCAGGAACGGTGCACCCTGGATAATTTCCATGGCAAACAATCGGGACGCCAGCGGGTACTTGCGGGACATCTCCACCTTGTTCCGGATAAACGTCGCCAGGGCTTCCGACGGGTCGTCTTGCGGACTGATCTCCGTGAACACCTTGTTCCAGCGCGCGAGAATGTCGTCAAACATAGCCCCGTACATGCGCTTCTTGTTGCTGAAGTAGTACAGTACGTTGGACTTTGGCAGCCCGGCCCGCTCGGCGATATTCTGGATCGTCGTACCTTTGTAGCCGTTCAGAGCGAACTCTTCCTCGGCGGCAATCAGTATTCTTTCCCGGTTACGCTCCCGTATCCTTCCCGGGCGATACGTCCGGTTCTTTCCTTTGCTGTCTTTTTTTACGGCAACGGAGCTTTCTGCAACAGAAATGTTGGTCATGAGCCTCTCACTTGTTGTCCAGTTGTTCAGGAATCCGGCAATAAGATTCTGCCGGACTCCTGTTCAGGATCAAAAGTGAAATTTCACCAGTGCACTGACGGAGCTCTGATCATCGATCAGCGTATCGCCAAGACCGTACTTGTTGTTCCAGTACTGGTATTCAACACCAGCGTAGAGAACCCCCGGAGCTCCCCAGAAGTTACTCACATCCAGCTTGATCTGAGGCACGAACTGAAATTCCGACTTGTGGTCAGATTCTGCTGTGGACCAGTCAATGTAGCCGTCAATCAGAAAGAGGGCCGAACCCATCTCTAACGGAGCACCCCAGGTAACGGTCAACTGATAATCATCACTGACCTGATCGTTATCGACGTAGTAAACGGAGGTGTTGAAATACATGAAGCCAGGCAGATCCCAGGCCAGCCCCAAACCACCCATGTAGTTGTTGACCTGCGTGCTTCCGCCGAATTCGTATTGAGCGCCCAAAGTGACGTCCTTGACCGGACCAAAGCTCATGTCAGCACCGGTTAACCAGCTTGTGCTCAGGGTGGGCGCAAATTCGCCGTACACATTGTCAGAGCCTTCAACATCGCCCTGTCCCTGATCACGGTCGATGAAGAAGAAGGTGCTTCCCCAGTTGTGAGCCGTCGCGTTCTCGAAGGTGAAATAGGTGGCTTCGTATTCAAAGCCGCCGTTACCGCCGGCGTCGAACTGAACACCCTGGTACTGGTCACTGTGCAGAATGGAGATGCTCGATGAGCCGAAGAATTTCTCCGCCTGGGCTGCTGGGGCAAAAGACGCTGCGGCCACACAGCCGGCGATCAGTATTTTACTAAATGCTTTCATGGATTTACCTCTCAGTTTACGTTCTTTTTGAGTCATTGTTGGTGCACATTTGATGGTTATTGTTAGCGTCCCGGCCGATAGGGCTGGCCTAGGGAAAGGGGGGTATTCAATCGGGTTCGGCCAGGATTCCAGGACAACAGAACCAGCATCAGAATAGTGACGACGTAGGGCAACATCGCCAGCAGTTCCGTGGAGCTCTTCCAACCAAGACCCTGTAGAACCAGGTGCAGAATACTGGCTGCCCCGAACAGGTAGGCGCCGAGAACTACCCGCTCAGGGCGCCAGGTAGCGAAAACGACCAGCGCCAGGGCTATCCAGCCCCGCCCGGCCGTCATGTTCTCGGTCCAGAGTGGGGTATAGGCAAGTGACAGGTACGCACCAGCCAAGCCGGCCATGCCGCCGCCGAACGCCACCGCGAGATACCGTAAAACCAACACGTTCAGGCCGTTGGCGTTGGCCGCTTCCGGGTCTTCCCCAACCGCGCGCAACAACAGGCCACCACGGGTTTGACGGAGGAAAATGGCCACACCGGCAAAGGCCATCAGGGACAGGTACACTAATGGATCCTGATCAAACAGAACACGCCCCAGCACCGGGATATCGCTCAGGAAGGGAATTGCGACACGCGTGAAGCCATCGATGGATTGTCCCACAAAGCCTGCTCCGAGGAAGGCACTTAAGCCGGTCCCGAAAATGGTCAGTGCCAATCCTGCAGCGTACTGGTTTGCAGCCAGGGACACCGCCATAAACGCGAACAACAACGACATGCCGATCCCGGCCAGTATCGCAGCGGCCACACCCACCACCAGGCTGCCACTGGTCAGTGCCGCTACAAACCCCGCGACGGCCCCCATCAGCATCATGCCTTCCTGCCCAAGGTTCAGGACCCCGGAGCGCTCGCAGATCAGCTCACCAAGCGCCACCAGCAGCAGCGGAGTACCCGCAACAACAGTGGCAGCCAGCACGTTCGTCAGCAGTTCCATTTCAGGCATCTCCAGTGACAGTCTTGGCTGCGATGGTGGTTTGCCGCGACGGCCATTTCAGGCGGATGCGGTAATGGATAAAGGCGTCACAGATCAGCAGGTAGAACAGCAGCAAGCCTTGAAACAGACCGGTAACAGCCTTGGGCATATTCATGGCGATCTGGAGCATCTCCCCCCCTATAAAAGTCAATGCCAGCAGCGCGCTGGCAACAACGATGCCAAGAGCATGCATACGACCAAGGAAAACAACGATGATGGCGGTGTAGCCGTACCCGGGAGACACCTGCGGAACGAGCTGACCAATGGGGCCCGTGACCTCCGAAGCCCCGGCCAGGCCGGCGGTGGCACCACCCACCAGGAAAGCAAACCAGGTCAGCCGTCGGGCACCAAAACCTGCGAAAGCGGCTGCCCGATGATCCTGCCCTACCACATTGAGTTGAAAACCGATAAAACTGCGGGCAAACAGCACCCAGACCAAGACCGCAGCCAGCAACCCGAACGCCAGCCCCAGATGCAAGCGTGTGCCGGGAATCAGCGCTGGCAACAGGGCCGAGTCAGCAAACATCACGGACTGGGGAAAGCCAAAACCATAAGGATCTTTGAGAGGACCGTGCACCACATACAGCAGCAGATTCAGCGCGATGTAATTGAGCATGATGGTGGTGAGAATCTCGTTGCAATGCAGGTGCGTTTTCAGTCCTGACGCAACGGCCGCCCACAACATTCCCGCCAGGGTTCCCGCCAGCAGAACTACTGGCAGCACCCAGAAGCCGTCTGCATCAACCAGCCAGACCGCCATGATGCTGGCACCTAAAGCCCCCATCAGAAAGTGCCCTTCAGCACCGATGTTCCAGAGTTTCGCCCGGTAGCAAACGGTCAGCCCCGCCGCACACAGAAGCAGCGGCGCCATTTTCAGCCCGAGCTCTGCAAGCCCCATCAGGTCGCTGATCGGTGTAATGAAGAAAAACTTCAGGCCATCCATGGGATCCTTGCCCATCGACAGAAAAAGGACAAAGCCGGTAGTGACTGTCAGAACCAGGGCGAGCAGTGGCGATGTCCACCTCATCAGAGAGGAATCAACGGGACGACGCTCAAGCAGCAACATGGTTCACCTCCGCAGACTCGAACTCTCCCGCCATCCATTGGCCAAGCTGTTCGATGCTCAGTTCAGAGGTAGACGCGAGGGGTGAAAGCCGCCCGTTACACAGCGCACCCAGCCGATTGCAGAGTTGGTAGAGCTCATCGAGGTCCTCCGAAATCAGAACAATAGCAGCCCCGGCATCCCGCAATTGGACCAGAGCTTCATGGATAGCCACCGCAGAGCCGACATCAACGCCCCAGGTAGGGTGCGACGCCACCAACAGACGGGGGTTCTGTAACGCTTCGCGGCCAATAATGTACTTTTGGAGATTGCCTCCCGAGAGGCTGCCGGCGGTGCTGCTTTCGTCGTTACACCGGACGCCGAAACGACGGATCACCTCCCGGGAAAATTCGCGGACCCGACCAAAACGAATCAGCCCCCGGTTCACCAGCCCCTGACCGGAGGCTGTCAGCAGTGCGTTATCTGCCAGGGTCATATTTGGAACCGCCCCCCTTCCCAGGCGTTCTTCGGGAACAATCGCAACACCAAGATTCCGACGTTGATTCGGCGCCAGATTTTCAATTCCCCGGCCGTCCAGACTGATGCTGCCAGCATCCACCAGAATCTCTCCAGACAGGGCTTTCAGCAGCTCATCCTGGCCGTTGCCCGCTACCCCTGCGATGCCCACAATCTCACCCTTGCGCAACTCCAGGGCGACGCTCTTGAGGCTGGTGCCAAACGGATCGTTACTCTTCCATTTCAGGGCCCGGACATTGAGCAGAACCTCCCCGGGCTCCGCTGCGGTCACCTGAGTTGAAATCGGCGTATCGTTACCGACCATCAGTCGCGCTATGTCGTTCGCCGACACCTCCGCCGGCCTGCAGTCGCCACTCACGCGCCCCTGGCGCAAAACCGTTGCGTTGTGACAAAGGTTGCGAACCTCTTCCAGCTTGTGACTGATGAACAAAATGCTGCAGCCTTCGCTCGCGAGCTGCCTCAGCGTGGCAAACAGTGAAGAGACTTCGTGGGGCGTCAGCACCGATGTCGGTTCGTCCAGAATCAGCAAGGTGCTTTCCTGAATCAAACAACGGACAATCTCCACCCGCTGACGCTCCCCGACTGACAAGGTACTGACATAGCGACGGGGATCCAGCGCCATACCGTAGCGCTCCGACACTTCACGGATGCGTTCGTCGAGCCGCTTCCGGTCCCGGGCTTCAAAAGGAGGCAAGCTGAGGGCGATGTTCTCGGCGACTGTCAGGGTTTCGAACAGGGAGAAATGCTGGAACACCATGCCAATGCCCATACTCCGGGCCTGAGCCGGGCTAGTCACCCTGACTTCATGACCATTCCAGAGCATCCGGCCTTCATCCGGCTGAACAACGCCATAGATCACCTTCATCAAGGTGCTCTTACCGGCGCCATTTTCACCCAAAAGCGCATGAATCTCACCGGCTTCCACCGTGAGGTCAATTCCATCGTTGGCCCGGCAACCCGGGTATTCCTTGACGATGTTTTTCAGCTTAAGGCGCAACGCCGCAGCCATACACAGCCTCTCATTCCGTTATGTATGCCTGGCCAGCCGATTAAGAAACTGACCAAGTAATCAACATTTCAGGTGAGAGCAATATGCTTGCCAATAGTTAATAAAATCGAAAAATTATTTAATTGAACCAGTTGGTCAGTTTTTTGCAGAAACCCTTCCTAACGCTGCGGAAAACCTGCCTGAAGAGAAGAATGGGGTGCCGCTATACACCGCAAATAGCCTGCTAGCGGAGAGAACCATGATCGAATTTCTTCTGAACGGCCAAATTGAAAAAGTTGACCAGTTCGACCCAAATTTGAGCATCCTGGAATGGTTGCGCACCAAAATGCGCCTTACCGGTACCAAAGAAGGCTGCGCCTCCGGAGACTGTGGTGCCTGCACGATCATTACAGGAACAGCTGACCAAGATGGCAACACTCATTACGACGCAATCAACAGTTGCATCACCTTGCTGGGAAGCCTTCATGGCAAGGAACTGATTACCGTCGAAGCCTTCCAGCAGAAACCACGTCATCCGGTCCAGCAGGGCATGATGGAGAAGCACGGTGCCCAATGCGGTTTTTGCACGCCCGGCATCGTGATGTCGCTGACGGCCCTGCATGCCAACCGCAAGAACAGCACGGTCAGCCGTCATCAGATTCTTGAGGCCCTGTCTGGCAATCTCTGTCGCTGTACCGGCTATCGTCCGATCATTGAGGCAGGACAGGATGCCATGGTTAAAGAATGGACACCGGATACTGAGCACCCGGCCGCTGGCATGGCCCCCGGGTCGTCGGAATCTGCTCTGAGCCGGATTCACCAGAACAACATCACCATCGAAGCAGCCGGAGGTTCACGGTATGACGCGCCGGTCTGCCTTGATGACCTTCGCTCATTGCGCCGCGCCTATCCCGATTCCAGACTGGTCGCCGGCAGTACGGATCTGGCACTGGAGATCACTCAACAGCTGAGTTCCCTGGATCATCTGGTCAGTGTGGAACGCGTACCGGAAATGAAAGGCTGCGCCCTAGAGGGCGACGAGTTGGTGATAGGTGCTGCCACTACCTATCAGGCATTCAGGGAAACACTGTGCGAACTTTGGCCGGCGTTCGACGCCATGCTCGAGCGACTCGGCTCACTACAGATCCGCAACCGGGGCACTTTGGGCGGCAACATTGCTAACGCTTCGCCCATCGGCGATATGCCGCCACCGCTGATCGCACTCAATACCATTTTGGTGCTAGACGGCCCGGACGGGCAGCGCTCGATGCCTATCGAAGACTTTTTCCTGGGCTATAAAGAAACGGCCCTGAAATCGGGCGAATTCCTCCACTCTGTGCGGATCCCGGCACCGAAAACCAACGAAACTTTGCACATCTACAAAATCTCGAAGCGATTGGACGACGACATCTCCGCCGTTCTGGGCGCTTTTCGACTGACCATAACCGATGGTGTGATCAGTGACTGTCGCCTTGCCTTCGGCGGCATGGCCGCCACGCCCGCCCGGGCACTGCAAACGGAGAACGCGCTCAAGGGGCAGCTCTGGAACGAAAACAACGTGGCCGCTGCGATTAACGTCCTTGGCAGCGACTTTTCACCCCTGAGTGATGTCCGGGCCTCGGCCTCTTATCGGCTTCAGGTTGCCGGCAACCTTCTGCGCCGCGCCTGGCTGTCTTCGGATTCACTCCCACGCGAGCAACTGACGGTGACCGACTATGCGTAAACTGCCCCTGAACACACCCACACCGGCCCACACTGCCCAAGGGCTGGCCGGACAAAGCGCCAAACACGACAGCGCCTGGAAACACGTCAGTGGTCAGGCCCGATACATTGACGACTTACCCATGCCGGAAGGCATCCTGCACGCCGCGGTCGGTCACAGCCAACAGGCCCACGCCCGAATAATGTCCATGGATCTGGAGGCCGTCCGCCGATACCCCGGTGTCATCGCCGTAGTCACTGCCAAGGATGTGCCTGGCCATCTCGACATCGGCCCGGTGTTCCCCGGTGACCCGGTACTGGCGGATGAGATCGTGGAGTTTATCGGGCAGCCCCTGTTCGCCGTCGCCGCAACCTCCCACGAAGCTGCACGCAAGGCAGCGAAGCTGGCGAATGTTCAATACGAGCCCCTGGATGCGGTCATTACCGTAAACCAGGCACTGGACAAAGAATTGTTTGTTCGCCCCAGCCAGACCCAGTTGCGAGGTAACCCTGATCATGCTCTCTCCCAGGCATCTCATCGCCTGATCGGCGAACAGGTCGTCGGTGGACAGGAGCATTTCTACCTGGAAGGACAGGCTTGTCTAGCCGAACCCACCGAAGACAGGGGTATGTTTGTTCACACCTCCAGCCAGCATCCCTCCGAAGTACAGAAGCTGGTCGCTGAGGTATTAGGGCTGCCCATTCACGAGGTCCAGACTGAGGTTCGAAGAATGGGCGGCGGCTTCGGCGGGAAAGAGACCCAGGCGGCCCAGGTCGCCTGCATCGCAGCCCTGCTGGCCAATGCGACCGGCCGACCGGTGAAGTACCGCCTGTCACGGCCCGACGACAT
>PBRG01000106.1 GCA_002726615.1 Marinobacter sp. | reverse complement strand
CATGTACGCTTGGGCTCCGCCATCCATGGCTCCGCACATTTTCGGAAAGCCTGTTCTTCATTACTCGCCTGATTGGCTGCTGGCCTGGCAATAAAAAACCGCCCGTGAACCTCGGCTCAGGGGCGGTTTTTGGCCGGCGACAGCAATCAGAGGTTGCTGTCGAGGAACGCGGCCAGTTGTGATTTGGACAGTGCGCCCACTTTGGTGGCGTCCACGTTGCCGTTCTTGAACAGCATCAGGGTGGGGATGCCGCGGATGTTGAATTTGGGCGGGGTCTGCTCATTTTCGTCGATGTTCAGTTTGCAGACTTTCAGCTTGCCTTCGTACTCTTCAGCCATTTCTTCCAAAACCGGCGCGATCATCTTGCATGGGCCGCACCATTCTGCCCAGTAGTCGACCAGTACCGGCACGTCTGACTGCAGCACATCCTGCTCAAAAGAGGCATCTGTAACGTTTACAATATTTCCGCTCATTTCAGTTTCCCGATTCGTGCACCCACCAGCGGCTTTGGCCGCCTGAATGATGCTGTTGGCTGTTCTGACAGTTGCCGCAAAAGGCTTGGGGCAACCGATTTCCTAAATTATTGTAAGCCTTACTTTACGCGATTGGTCAGGCGGATGTGAAGCGCTTCGTTCCACCCCGGCACTTCGGATTACCCTCACCCTGAGCATTGACGCCCCATTGCGTTACACCGCATATCGCTTATAGTAATCCCCAGGCATAGTGGTTAACGTCCGCCTTGCCCTGACAACAATGGTTACATGAACGCTGCCGTGTTTCCGGCATGCATTCTTTCAAGCTCCCTTCCCTCTATTTAGGGCCTGGCAGAAGGAATTCAATACACGTGACGGCCAACTCTTCCGCCACCCCGCCAGAACTGCTCGCTGCAATCGACATGGGCTCCAACAGCTTCCACATGGTGGTCGCCCGCCTGGTTCACGGGGAGATCCGCACCTTGGAGAAGATGGGGGAAAAGGTGCAGCTCGGTGCCGGGCTGGACAGTCATAACCGCCTCACTGAAGACGCCCAGGAGCGCGCCCTGGCCTGCCTTAGCCGTTTTGCCCAGAGGCTGCAGGGCATGCCGCCGGAGGCGGTCCAGGTGGTGGGCACGAACGCATTGCGGGTGGCGCGCGACGCTCATGAATTCATGACCAGGGCGGAAGAGGTGCTGGGATACCCTGTGGAGATCATCGCCGGCCGGGAGGAGGCCCGCCTGATATACCTGGGCGTGTCACACACCCTGTCGGATGACAGTGGCCGGCGCCTGGTGATTGATATCGGGGGCGGCAGTACCGAGTTTATCATCGGAGAGCGCTTCGAACCCCAGGAACTGGAAAGTCTGCACATGGGCTGCGTGTCGTTTCGCAACCGATACTTTCCGGACGGCAAGATCACCCGCAAGCAAATGGACAAGGCCGTTACCCACGCCGAACAGGAACTGCTCAACATCCGTCAGCACTTCCGTAGCAAAGGCTGGCAAAGTGCGGTGGGGTCATCCGGCTCGATCAAGGCAATTGCCAGTGTGTTGACCAGCCTCAGGATCACTGACGGCACAATCACCCTCGACGCAATGATGGAACTCAGGACCCGACTGGTCGACATGGGCAAGGTTGAGAAACTCGGCGACCTGGGCGTCCGCGCCGACCGACAAAGTATCTTCCCGGCGGGGTTTGCGATTTTGATGGGCGCATTCCAATCGCTGCGGATAACGGAAATGACGTTCGCCGACGGCGCGCTGAGGGAAGGCCTGCTGTACGACATTGCCGGCCGGATTCAGCACGAAGATGTGAGGGTACGAACGATACAGGCCCTCCAGGAACGCTACCACGTAGATCAGGATCACGGCAGCGCCGTGGAGCATACCGCCATCGCGGCCTGGAAGCAGGTGGCCGACGCCTGGGCGCTCAACACGGCAATTGATGAAGAGGTCCTGCGCTGGGCCTGCCGGCTGCATGAAATCGGCCTGACCATTTCACACAGTCAGTACCACAAACATGGCGCCTACCTGTTGCGGTATTCTGACCTTCCCGGCTTCAGCCAGCAGTTCCAGCGCGACCTGGCAACGCTGGTTCGCGGACACCGGCGCAAGTTCTCTTCCGCCATTTTCGAAGGGCTGAACCCCGAAGACGTTCCCCGCCTGCGCTACCTCTGCGTACTGGTTCGACTGGCAGTGCTATTACAGCATCCACGGAATCATGAGCAGCCACCCGAATTCCGCCTGCATCCGTCCAACAACGGTCTGGCCCTGGAATTCACTGCAGGATGGCTGGATGAACGCCCGCTGACCCTGGCCGATCTTGAAAACGAACGGGATTACCTGGCCAAACAGAGTTTCACCCTGGAGGTGAAGTTCTAGGGCGTTAGCTCTGCCTCGAGGCTCTCGACCGTTTCGCTGATTTCGAGCCATTCGGCTTCTACCTCTGCCAGACGACTCTTTGCTGTGGCTTGTTGCCCCAACAGATCCTTTAGCTTCTGCTTGCCCTGATCGGCATAGAGCTCCGGCTCTGAAAGGTTCTGTTCCAGCGTCACCAGCGTAGACTGGAGCTGGTCCATCTCTTTCTCCAGCGCACCCTGCTGCTTGCGATAGGGGCTGAGTTTCTGGCGAATGGCCGCTTCCGCCCGCTTTCGCGCCCTGCGATCGTCGGCGTTCTCGCCAGCACCGCCATCCGCAGCCAGTGCCTCATCACCAGTTGTCTGGGCTCCGCCACTTTCTCTGCGTGGCGCTTCTGTTTCGTCCTTACGACGGTCCGCCAACCAGCGCTCGTAGTCTTCCAGGTCGCCTTCGTATTCCGTGACCCGCCCCTCGTTAACCAACCAAAAGTCATCGACCGTGTTGCGCAGCAGGTGACGGTCGTGGGAGACCACCACAATCGCCCCCTCAAAGTTTTGTAGCGCCATGGTCAGCGCCTGACGCATTTCCAGGTCCAGATGGTTGGTGGGTTCGTCCAACAGCAACAGGTTGGGTTTTTGCCAGGCAATCACCGCCAACGCCACGCGGGCCTTTTCGCCACCGGAGAATGAGCGGATAGCACTCAGGGCCTCGTCGCCGTGGAAATCAAAGCCTCCCAAAAAATTACGGACACTTTGCTCAGAGGCTTTCGGAGCCAGCCGCTGCAGGTGCAGGAACGGGCTTGCATCCAGGTCCAGCGACTCCAACTGATGCTGGGCAAAATAACCGATCGCCACGTGTTCTCCCGTGGTCCGCTCACCTCGTAGCAAGGTGCTTTGCCCCCGCAGGGCATCCATCAATGTGGACTTACCCGCGCCGTTAGGACCCAAAAGACCGATGCGACTGCCCGGAAGCAGAGACAGGTTAATACCTTCGAGCACAACGGCGTCTCCATAACCGGCCGCGCCGTTACGAATCGACATCAGCGGATTGGACACCTTGTCAGCCACCGGAAACTCGAAACTGAACGGAGAGTCGACGTGGGCCGGAGCAATTTTCTCCATACGCTCCAGCGCTTTAACCCGGCTCTGGGCCTGACGGGCTTTAGTGGCTTTTGCTTTAAAACGATCGATGAAACGCTGAATCTCGGCGATTCTCGCCTGCTGGCGCTCATACCCGGCCTGCTGCTGGGCAATGCGCTCACTGCGCTGGGTCTCAAATGATGAGTAATTACCCGTATACAGGTCCAGCCGCCGCTGGTCGAAATGCACCAGGTGAGTTGCCACACGATCCATGAAGTCCCGGTCGTGGGAAATAAACAACAGGGTGCCCTCGTATCGTCGCAGCCAGTTCTCAAGCCAAAGGCAGGCGTCCAGATCCAGGTGGTTGGTAGGCTCATCCAACAACAGCAGGTCAGACGGGCGCATCAACGCCTGGGCCAGATTGAGGCGTATCCGCCAGCCACCGGAAAACGAAGACACCGGCCGATCGGCGTCGGCATCCGAAAACCCCAAACCTCTCAGCAACGCTTCCGCGCGGCGCGGCGCAGACCAGGCTTCATGGATGTCGAGCTCGCCATGAATGCGGGCAATGCGGTGATCGTCACGCCGCTCTTCTGCGTCAGCTAGCTCTGACTCCATGCGTCGCAGGTCGTAGTCGCCATCCAGCACAAAATCCCGGGCTGTGCGGGACGAGGCGGCCACTTCCTGAGCCATGTGGGCGATTCGGCACCCACCGGGCAGAGAAGCACTGCCCTGCTCCGGCGCCAGCTGACCCAGCAATAATTGGAACAAACTGGACTTGCCAGCACCATTGGCGCCCACTATCGCGACCCGTTGGCCGGGTTGGATGGTCAGGTTGACGGCTTCTAGCAACCAGACGCCACCTCGTTGTAAACTAAGATCGGTTATCGTAAGCATAACGTAATGGTATCAAGGAACGTTTGAGAAGGAACCGGCCTGGCCCCTATGGCGTGTAGCGGTAGCAAGATACCTGAGGATGCAGACCCGGAAAACCCATTGTGGCGGTTTGCCTGTCGTTTCTGGGAATCCTCCGCGGCACGGGAGGCGTGCCTTCGCCTGCAGGATCGTGGCTGGAGTGTTACCCGGCTTCTCTGCGCGGCGTGGCTGGCCACGTCAGGCAAGGTGTTGCCTGGCACCGAAAGCGCGCAGGTAACCGCATGGCGGCGCGACGTCACGGAGCCGCTCCGATCAGTGAAGAAAACCATTACGAAAAATAATCCCCGCACTGCTATGGTAAGAGAGTGCATTGCCCGTAGCGAACTTGAAGCGGAGCGGGTGGAACTGGCCCTGGCCTATCAGGCCCTGATTTCAAACAAACATACAGGCAGCGGTGAGGTAACAACGGCCAATCTGGCCCTTAGCAACTTGCTCGCCGCAGCACCAGAGAAGACAATGGATAACGAGACCGGCAGCTTGCTGGACATTTTGACCAGAGAACTGTCGACACTCGTTGAAGGAGATAACAAGCCATGTTGATGAAATGGCTAATCCGGCTGGCGTTTCCCGCTCTCGGCGTCCTGGTGGCACTGATGTTTTTCGGACTGAATGACCCTGCCGAAACCACCAGCCAACCCGCAAAGGCCGAAACCAACGCGGAAATTCCCGCGTTTGAGGGCCTGGTTCCCTCACCGGTTCCGACGGAGGGGCCCGACATCGTCTTCAAGTGGAAGGATAGCGATGGCAGCTGGCATTACGCTGACAAGCCGCCTGCGCAAGGCCCTTGGAACGCGTTGGCGATAGAGCGATCTGAAAGCAAGAGCGTACGCCCGCCCGTGTCCGACTCGGAAACCGATTGGCAATCGCCCTACCGCGCACCTTTTTCGCTTGGCCCCAACACTGCCAATAACGGTAGTTGAGATTACGCCCTTCCTTAACACATGTTCAGTGGCATCTGGCGACAGAACCCGTTACCTTCTGTGCGTTCCCGATCATTCAATGCACGCTTAACTAAGGACGATGTAATGAGAAAAACCCTGATCGCACTGACCGTGGCCGGTGTCATGGCAGGCTGCTCTTCTTCCCAGGAAGCGGTTCCGGAAGATCCGGCGCTGGAATCCACGGATGAAAAAGTCAGCTACGGCATGGGCCTGGTCATGGGCCAGAGAATGAGCAACGACTTGCCGAACCTTAAAATGGAGCAATTCCTGCAAGGCATTCAGCACGGGCACGCCGGCGATGAAGAACAGTCGCGAATGAGCCGTGAGGAAATCCAGGAAGCCCTGATGGCCTACCAGACCCAGCTTCAGGAGCAGGAGTCGGCCAAGACGGAAGAACTGGCGAAGAAAAATCAGGAAGCCGGGGAACAGTTCCTCGCAGAAAACGCCAAACGCGATGGCGTCAAAACCACGGAGTCCGGTCTGCAATATGAAATCCTGGAAGAAGGCGATGGCGAAAAGCCAACGGCCGAAGACCGCGTACAGGTGCACTACACCGGCGAGTTGATCTCAGGCGAAGTATTCGACAGCTCACGCGAGCGTGGCGAGCCGGTCACCTTCGGCCTGAACCAGGTCATACCGGGCTGGACAGAAGGACTGCAACTGATGCCTGAAGGCAGCAGGGCGAAACTTTACATTCCTGCGGAACTGGCTTATGGGCCTGGAGGAAACCAGCGGATCGGGCCCAACGAGACCCTGGTCTTTGACGTGGAACTTCTTGAAATCAACCCGGAATAAACACGCCGTTTGGCAACGGCCACTCCCCCTGTTTCCTGTTGGAATCGGGGGGAGATTTCCAGCCTTCACCTCAAGCCGACGACATCACCTTGTCAGCGTGGGCATTATGCAGATGCTCGATCAGGAAATCTTCCATTTCAAACCGGCTTTCCAGGGTTTCACCAAGTTCTGATAGCTGCTGGAACAAGTCGCGAACTTCACTCTCTGTCAGCGACTGACCGTTCAGGCGATCATTGAAATTCAGTGCCGTTTCCGTGGTCTGCTCGATTTTTGGGTACAGTTTTGCCGCCAGTTCCAGTCCAC
This sequence comes from Marinobacter sp., assembly GCA_002726615.1. Classification (GTDB taxonomy): domain Bacteria; phylum Pseudomonadota; class Gammaproteobacteria; order Pseudomonadales; family Oleiphilaceae; genus Marinobacter. The sequence goes on along the minus strand of PBRG01000106.1, from coordinate 2,694 downwards.
CGTCGTTGAATTCACGAGCTTCCTGAATCAATTGCTCGTATATCTCGAAGTGCCCTGCCGACACGTAATCCACCAGCACCTCACACAGCTTGATAAACTTCGTGCGCAGCGCATCCGTCTGGGAATAGTCCGTCGTACCGGACAGATCGCAATAGTGTACCAGCAGTTCCTGCCTTTCTTTCAGCCAGCGATCAATCAGCTCGCTGACGCCACCCCAACGCTCCCTGGCATTACGGCAATTATCCAACATGACGCCTATCTCCGGTTACCGGGTTCTGGTTTGATTCCTGTTGTGTCGGAACTCAAGTGTGTCGAAACTCAAGTTACCCCATGCCAGCGGTCCGTCGCAACCGTTTCATCCCTGTATCCATTCCGGCTTCGTTGGGGGCCGGAACAGCATCACCAGGCCGACAATCACCAGCAACGAGAAAAAGATGGCCGTCCAGCCAGGAATACTCAGCCCCAGGAAACGCCAGGTCACTTCGGCGCAATCACCCGTGCCTTTCAGCGCCGTGGTCAACACCTCCATCCAGGGCAACACATCCAGCATGTAATCCACTGATGGCCCACAGGCCGGCACCTGATCCGCCGGCAGGCTTTGAAGCCACAGTTGTCGACCCGCCATCGCCAGGCCAGCACCTGCACTGACGGACAACAACACCCCGTAGACCCTTGCACCGACCCCATGGGGGCCGTGGAGCGCTGCCAGGAGGCTGACGAGGCCGGCGGCCATAAAACCGAATCGCTGCAGCCAACACAGAGGACAGGGTTCCAACCCCATAACATGCTCCATGTAGAAGGCCACACCAAGCAGCCCGGCGCATAGCAGGAATATCAGAAAGAAAACGGCTCTGGAGTTCAAAGGGGTACCTCGGGTCAACGTTCAGGTCAGCCTGTCTCCCGCCTTGGGCGGTAAAGCATCGGATGCTGCAACCGCGCATCGAGCCTGCTATTCTCCCAGCATCAGGTGGCGGCTGCGTGCGCCCAGCTACTTAACCTTAAACCAATACGAACTTCAAGCCTATGACACTTAAGCCAAAGTACGTTCTGCTGGCCCTGTTTTTTGCCTTCCCCCTGGCTCCAACCGCCTTTGCCCAAGAGGACGAAGGGGGAGACGAGACACAGGAAGAGCAGGAAAAGGAACCAGCAATCACGGACTACATCGAAATGGATCCGCCCTTTGTCACCCACGTGGGGGAACCAGGCACCAAACTGACCTACCTGAAGGCCGCGGTTACTATCAGGGCGTCGAAGGAAACCACTCGTCCAGCGGTGGAGGCACACATGCCCCGGCTCCGTCATGAGCTGGTGATGCTGTTCGGGGAGCAGACTGACGCAGAACAGTTGTCCTCGACTGAGGGACAGCAGTCGCTGCGCGAAGAGGCCACGAAGAGAATAAATACTGCACTGGAAGAGCAACAGACCGGTGAGAGCATTACCGGTGTGCTGTTTACGGAGTTCGTTGTTCAGAAGTAATACAACGGCCGGGTGAGCAAGCGGCAGGCGCAGGTATCAGGCGATGCGGGAGAACAGGTCGTCGGCCGGCCGCGCCTCGCTGGCAACCTGTTCAGCGTCTTCCCATCCGGCTTCCCAGGCGGCAACAACAACTTCTCCGCGATAGGGACAGCGGCTGCGCTCCATGCCCATAGAGGCGGCCATATAACCCTGGCGATAGGCTTTGTTCAGGGACTCAACATCCCATCCCAACTTGAAGTCTCTGGCCATACCGGTTCTCCCTTTACCTGTAGCCACCATCGGATGCTGCCATTCTGTTTGCAGAAATTAACAGCGCGAACAGACAGTGACAAACGTTTATTACGTTTCTGTGCGACAGGTCCGGGGAGAGTGTGACGCCCGACCGGCAGGGGCACTCCCGGTTCAGGATTGCAGGTATTGCTCCAGAAATTCTCCGAATGGCTGGTTTTCGGCTTGCTCCATTTCATCCTGCTCGGACAGCGAATCGGCGGTCATCTTTTCGAACGCCGCCATCACATCTGGCGACAAGCCTTCTTCTCGTAGCGTTTGCTGGTGCTGCCTGGACATTTCCAGCCCCCATTCACGATGCCCCATGCCGGAGGACTCCATGGCTTCAAGCACCTTCGCTGAAGGTAACTCACGCGGATCGTCAAGCTTGGCACGCTGGTCATCCAGCGCTCGCCGATAGGTGGAATCTCCGTTCAAGCTGTCCAGCTGCTCTGCAAGGGGGGCAAGACGATCCATCAGGGCAATGGCAGCGTCACCAACCCGGCCCTGTTCACCGGAGCGACAGATCGTCAGATCCGGATTCCGGCCCCGAGCCACCACATCCTGATAATTGTCATCCAGGCGATCACATTCGTCATCGTCAATGCGGGGGCCGTCTGACAGCAAGCAATCCAGCAGGAACAGGTCAAGAAAATCGATCTGGCTTTCGTTGACGCCAACCGGGGAGAACGGATCCAGGTCCAGACAGCGCACTTCGATGTACTCCACGCCCCGTGACTCCAGGGCCTGTATCGGCTTTTCCCCTCGCTCGGTGGTGCGCTTTGGCCGTACGGCACTGTAGTACTCGTTCTCAATCTGCAGCACGCTGGTGTTGATCTGGATGAATTCGCCGTTGCGCCGGGTTCCCATTTCTTCGTAGGTTGGCCACGGCGTGTGAATCGCCCTGAACAGGGTATCGGTGTAGGTCTTCAGTTCATTGAAACAGATGTT
>PBRG01000105.1 GCA_002726615.1 Marinobacter sp. | reverse complement strand
GGCATTGAGCGGTTTGACCTGCAGCAGGTCCATAACCTGGTGGCCTGGCAGCAACACCTGGCAACGCTGCAGCAGATGAAAGCCGATGGCGACGTTCGCTATATCGGCATCACCACCTCCCATGGCCGCAGGCACGGGGATTTTGCACGCATCATGGAGACGGAACCGCTGGACTTTGTGCAGCTGACCTACAACCTGCTGGACAGGGAGGCGGAAGGCCGACTGCTGCCTTTGGCGAGGGAACGCGGGATCGCCGTGATTGTGAACCGGCCTTTCCAGGGCGGGCGACTGTTCCGACGCTTTCAGTCCAAAGCACTGCCTCCCTGGGCCGGTGAGGTGGGCTGTCGCAACTGGGCGGAGTTTTTCCTGAAGTACATCCTTTCCCATCCGGCGGTTACCTGTGCCATTCCGGCCACCACCAGCGTTGAGCATATGAAGGAGAACATGGGCGCCCTATACGGTGTTTTGCCGGATGAGAAACAACGTCGCCGAATGGCGGCCTATGTCGCAGGGCTGTGATGGAGACCAACTGGCTCAGCTATTCCCTGTCGGATTTCCTGATGTTCGGGCCGGAGGTGTTTCTTCGGCTCTTTGTTCGCATCAACCAGGACACCTGGCCATGGCAGGGTGCTGCGGTGGTGATGGTGATTGCGATTGGCGCCCTACTGGTACGTGGGGACGCTATGGCTAGGCGCGGTGCACTGCTGCTGGTAGCCGCGGCATGGCTATGGAGCGGGGCTGGCTTCCTGATGCATTACTATGGGCCGATCAATCTGCCGGCCATCTGGTTCGGCTGGGCCTTTGTCCTGCAGGGCGCATTACTGACGGTGGCGTCCCTGTTATGGCCCTGGAGCGCGGCACCGAACCGGCCGATATGGTCTCGCAGGCTGATGGGCATTGGCTGGGTCGCGTTGATGGGGGTGTCGCCTCTCATCGCCGTCGCTCAAACCGGCAATGGTCAGGCCGCGGCGCTGTTCGCTGTTACGCCGGACGTTACGGCGTTGGGCACGGTGCCCTGCATGCTGCAGTTTCCCCGCCGGGTGCGGTGGCTGTTTCTACTACTACCACTGATATGGTCACTGTTCAGCGTGGGCACCCTTTGGACATTGGGCACCTGGGTGCTGGCGGTCATTCCGGGTACCACGCTGGTATTGGCGGCAATGGCCTGCTTCGTCAGTCCCAGGCAGGCGCGAAATCCGGATTAGCGATTCGCTCATCACGGTCGAGGCCGTCAATCTCCGCAATTTCATCCTCGCTGAGCGTTATGTTCAGCGCGTCCAGGTTGGACTTCTGGTGCTTGGGCCGGGTTGACGACGGAATCGGTATCACCCCTCTCGACGCAACCCAGGCAATGGCAATCTGCGCAGCAGACGCATTGTGTTCGCGGCCAATGCGGGCCAGGGTTTCATCGTCCATTACCTTGCCTACGGCCAGCGGCATGTAACCGGTTACGGTAATGCCCAGCTTCTGGGCATGCTCCACCACCTTGCGGTTGGCCAGAAACGGGTGCACTTCCACCTGGTTGGTGAAAATTGCCGTGTCAGCCAGTATTTCCTTTGCCTTGTCCATTTGCGCGCAGGTGAAGTTGGACAGCCCGATGTGGGTGGTTAGCCCTTCGCGTTGCGCGTCGCGCAGCGCACCCAGGTATTCCTCCATGGGGATGGCGTCGCCCGGCGATGGCCAATGAATCAGCGTGAGGTCGACATGGTCGGTCTTCAGGCGCGACAGGCTGTCGTGCAGGCTGTTGATCAGGTCGCTGTGCTGGAGCTGGTCGTGCCACACCTTTGTCGTCAGGAAAACTTCCCGTCGTGGAATACCGCTTGAGGTAATGCCATCGCCCACTTCAGCCTCATTCCCGTACATCTGGGCGGTATCGATATGCCGGTAGCCAAGGGAAAGGGCACTCTTCACGGCGTCTCGTGCATCGTTGCCCTTCAGGCGGAATGTGCCCATACCGATGTTCGGAAGTGTGCTGAATGCCATAGTGTCCTCCTTCGTGAACGCTGTGACTTATATGTGGTGGCCGTCTGCTGGTTCTTCAAGTGGCGGGTGGTTATCATACCGGCCTTCGGAACACGCAAGCGAAACCATGGTTGAGGTCACGTTATGCTGACAGGGCAATGCCTGTGCGGCGATATAAAACTTGAATACGACGGTCCGCTGGGGCCGATTGCCCTATGCCACTGCAGCCAGTGCCGCCGGGCCCACGGAAGCGCATTTTCCGCCAGTGCGCCGATCCAGAAAATCCGCACCCGTTTTACGGCGGGTGAGGGCCTGATCCGTGAATACGAGTCCCGGCCGGGAAAGTATCGCGGGTTCTGCCCCAGATGCGGTAGCCAGCTTTACAGCCGCGTGGACGCCATCCCCGGTATTCTGCGCCTGCGGGTGGGTGTGATCAATGAGCCTCTGGAAAAGGGGCCGGCATCACACGTTTATGTGGGTTCCAAGTCGGACTGGTTCACCATCACCGACAATACCCCGCAGTTCGAGAAAACCGAGAGAACCAACGATCCTCACTGACGCTTCGCTGATCTCGTCGTCGGATTAGTCTGCCGGTACTATTCTGCCGACACTATCCGGTAGACCTTGCCGTTGTCCGCGTCCGTCAACAGCCACAATGCACCGTCGGGCCCCATTCGCACATCGCGGATGCGTTCACCCAGGTCTTCCAGAAGGTCCTCTTCTTCCCTGACCGTGCCGTTCTCAATGCTCAGGCGCACCAGCTTCTGCATTTTCAGGGCACCTACAAACAGATCTCCCCGCCACTTTGGGAACTCATCACCGGTATAGAATGCCATGCCCGAGGGGGCAATGGACGGGTCCCAATAGTGCAGCGGGTCTGTCACGCCCTTCATGGTGGTTTCGCTGGTAATGGGCACCCCGGAGTAGTCGATGCCATAGGTGACGTCTGGCCAGCCGTAGTTGTTGCCCGCACGGAGGATGTTGATCTCGTCGCCACCCCTGGGGCCGTGCTCATGGCTCCAGATGTCGCCTGTTTGCGGGTGAATGGTCATACCCTGGATGTTGCGGTTGCCGTAGGTGAAGAAGGTGTCATTCACTGTTGGGTCGTCGACAAACGGATTGCCCGGTGCAGGGGCGCCGTCAACGGTCAGGCGGTGAACGCCGCCGGCATCGTCGTCGGTGGTCTGGGCACGATCCATTTCACCCCGGTCGCCCACCGCGACGTACAGATTGCCATCGCGATCAAATTCCATGCGGCCGGCGAAATGACGGCTGGCGTTGCCTCGTGGGAGGGCCTCGAAAATCACTTCGACGTCTGACAGCCGGTCGCCGTCCAACGTTGCACGAGCCACTCTGGTCGTCAGGCCCTCGCGGCTGATTTTGTGGGCGTAACTCAGGAACAGGGTGCGGTTGTTTTCGAAGTTTGGATGCAGGATCACATCCAGCAGGCCACCCTGGCCGGAAACCACCAGTTCGGGGACACCGGCAATCGGCTTGTCCTGCAATTCACCATTCTTGATTCGGCGTAGCCGGCCCTCGCGCTCGGTCACCAGCTGTGAGCCGTCAGGGAGAAAGGCAAGGCTCCAGGGATGTTCAAGGCCTTCCGCGACCATATCCAGTCGAAATTCGGCTTTGTCTGAGGTGAACGTTTTACCGAAGGCTGGCCCGGCTGCTGTCAGTCCGGCCAACACCAGTAGAGTCACCATGTTGCCGAGTCGGTTCATAAAATGCTCTCCCTCTGCCAGATTATTCCTGTATCGATAAAGTCTAGCAGTTGATACGAACGGAATGGCCGCCAGTATCAGGCGATGACATTACGACTGGGATGTTACCAAAACGTTAATGAGAACTATTAACATTTGTGTGGGTGTCGTGTACAGTGGCCTTAATATCAACGGGAACCATCCATACCCATGGACACAAAGAGACGTACCATGACCCCGGAAGAGGAAGCGATTGAAGGGTTGAAACTGGCGGCCGGCGCCGGTGTGTTTATTCTGATCCTGGCCAGCATTTTATTGCTCTGGTAGCCGCCAGTCGCCGCTAGGGCCTTCCGTGGCGGCTCAACCCCCACAGGAAGTAGACGCCACCAACCAGCGCAGCCAGCAAGCCCGCCGGCAACTGGTTAGGGAAGACCACAATGCGCGACAGGTAGTCCGCCAGGGCCAACAGAAGGCCGCCCACCAACCCGGCCACGATCAGTTGCCTGCCAACGGTTTGCTGCCCCAGTACCCTGGCCAGGTGCGGTGCGATCAGGCCCACGAAACTCAGAGGGCCAATCACCACCGTAGCCGACGCAGTCAGTACCGCGGCAAGCAGCAGCAACAGCAGGCGGGCTTTGGTGACCGGAAGCCCGAGAGACGATGCTGAAGTATCTCCCAGGGGCAAGAGCGTCAGGGGCCGCACAATCAGCGCCAACAGGCCGCAGATGAGAACGATGAATCCCAGTAGGCCAAACGCTTCGGTTTCAGAGACCAGCCAGGTGGAACCGTACATCCAGTTCAGCAATTGCGAAGCGACGGTGCCGCCGGAGGCCATGACCAATCTCAGCCCCGCATCCATGAATACATACAGGGCCAGGCCGCCCAACAGTAGCTGGTTACCAGCGAATTGATGCTTGCGGGCCAGGAGAATCAATAACCCAAGTGCGCCGGCAGCACCTAGGGTTGCAGCGCCAAGCTGCCCGGCCCGGCCCACATCTGCGCCGGTGAGCACGATCAGAACCATGGCCAGCGCGGCGCCCCCGCTGATGCCCAGCATCTCCGGGCTTCCCATGGGATTCCCTGTCATCCGCTGAATCAGCGTGCCGGCGAGCCCCAATGCGACCCCAGCGAGCATGGCCGCCAACAGGCGCGGGCCGCGCCACACCCAGGCGTCGTCCCATTGAGTGACAGGCGTCCAACTCCAGCCATCCAGGCCCGGGGACCAACCCATGGAAACGGCCACGGTAATTGCGATCAGCCCGGCCACGATACTGCTGACCAGTAAAGGCGCGCGTCGCCGGGGCTGGAAGCCTGCAAGGTTGGATTCCTGCCCGGGCATGTGATGGGTGTTTCTGAAACCCTGTAATGCCAGCAGGATTATGGGGCCGCCAATGAGGGCCGTGGTGGTTCCCGTGGGCACCAGAGAGCCATCGCCCCAGGTTGAAGCCCAATGCGCCAGGGTATCTGCCAGAAGTAATAGCCCGCCGCCCATGAGCGTGCTCCACAGGATGCGACTGGCGAATGTACGTGCGCCCAGCAAACGTGCCAGTACTGGCGCTGCCAGCCCCACAAAGGCCACGACACCCACCCGGCTGACAACCGTTGCCGTCATCAGTACCACCAGGAACAGAGCCAATGCTCGAATAAGCCCGACCCTGGCGCCCAGTGAACTGGCGGACGACTGCCCCAGTTGCAGCACCTGCAACGGGCGCATCAGCAGCAATATCAGCACCGAAATCACCAATACGCGGGGCCAGAGCTCCATGAACGGCCCCCAGTTGTTCTGTACCAGGGAGCCGGCGCCCCAGATGAAGAGATTGCCCAGCCACTCACCCTTGAGCAGCAGAAAGGCCATGTTAAGGGCACCCAGGAAGAAGGTGATGACAAGGCCAGCAAGGATCACCGTGACGGGTGAGAAGCCAAGCCGCCACGTCAGGGCGATGACCATACCGATGGCAATCAGGCCACCGGCAATGGCCACCAGATCCGGACTGAAGGCCAGCAACCCGGGCGCGAACAGTGTGGCAACGGTCACCCCGAATTGGCCACCCGCTTCCACACCGAGCGTGGTGGGCGAAGCCAGCGGGTTACCCAGCACCTGTTGGGTAACAGCCCCGGCCAGCCCCAGGCCGCAGCCAATCAGAATGGCGATGGATACACGCGGTGCCCAACTGAAGTGAGCCAGAATCGATGAATAATTATCCGGATTGAAAGCCCAGAACGCTGACAACACGGCACCGGCATCCAGTTGGTTGAGCCAGGGAGCAGCGCTGGCAAGTAACGCTCCGAGCCAGAGGAGTATGGCGGCGATGGGCAGCCTGGCGGGCATAACCGGCCGGGAGGCAGGCATGCCGGAGGTGCTAGCGTACATTATCAGAGCCTCCTGCCAGCAGGCTCTCTGTCAGCATGGTGGCCAGCCGTTTCACCGGAAAAACACCGCCAAACGGCCAGATGGCGCCGATCTCATAAACCTGGTGGCGGTTGACCGCCGGCAAGTGTGTCCAGAACGGACTGCTGGCCAGGGTGTCAGCAAGCCCGGGGGCGGTGGGCGAAATCACTACGATACGGCTGTCTTCATAGGGGGCAATGGACTCCAGGCCGACCACTGAAAAGCCCCAGAAGTTGCCTTGACGAGGCCAGGCGTTTTCCAGCCCGAGGGCACTCAGGGCACTCTGGTAAAGACCGTTGGGGGCGTAAATACGAACGTGGCGGGCGTCCATGAAATTGACCAGAGCAATCGGCCGTTCTGTCAGTCCCGCCGCTTCCAGTCGGCGGCGTTGCGTTTCCAGAGTGGCGCCGATGTCCGTCAGAATCGATTCGGCGCGATTCTCGCGGCCCAGCATCTCGCCAAGGGTGGTCAGCATGTCACTGGCTTTCTCGAAGGGTTGGCTGCCTTCTTTGTAAACGCTGATGACGTAAGTCGGGGCGATACGCTCCAGCAGTTTTGCGGCGGGCGCCATTTCCGAACTCGTCACGATCAAGTCCGGTTTCAGTTCGGCAATGGCTTCCAGGCTGGGCGCGACTCGGGTGCCGATATTGGGAACATCCTCGGGAAGCTTTGGCTCCTTCACCCACACGTCGTAGCCATCCCGGTCAGCGACGCCGACGGGCGTTACGCCGAGCAACAGCAACGCCTCTGTGGCGGCCCAATTCAGGGCAACAACCCGCTCAGGTTGATCGTCCAGGGTGAGGGTGCCGCCTTCATGCTGCCAGGTGCCGGCGCTGGCAGGCAGAGACAGGGCACCAATGAAAATCATGGCTATCAGGGTTCTGGCGACACACTCAGTGGACATACGAAACCCACTGGTCGGGCGCCCGCTCCATTACACCCATTGGTACACCGTAAATGGATTCCAGGGTTCCCGAATCCATGATGTCGCGCGGGCTGCCGTCCGCAATCAATCGACCGCCCTTAAGGGCCACCAGGCGGTCGCAGAAGCGAGCGGCCAGGTCGACATCGTGCAGTACCACAATCACGGTCAGCTCACGCTCTTCGGCCAGACGGTGCACCAGGCGCAGGGTTTCCACCTGATGCTTTACGTCCAGGGCGGAAATCGGCTCGTCCAGCAGCAGGCAACGGGTTTGTTGAGCCAGCAGCATGGCAATCCAGGCGCGCTGGCGTTCCCCGCCGGAAAGCGTGTCCACGGAGCGGTGCTGGAAGTGGTCGAGCCCGGTATCGTGTATGGCCTGGTCGATGAACTGGTGGTCTTCGCTGTTGTAGCGACCAAGCGGTCCACGCCAGGGATAACGCCCCAGGGCAACCAGTTCCCGTACGGTGAGGCCGTCGGTGCCCGGTGGATGCTGCGGCAGGTAACCGACCGTACGGGCGAATTCCCGCGCGCCGGTGGTCCGGAATGAGCTGCCAAGAAGGCTTGTATTGCCCGAAGAGGGCGGCGTCTGGCGGGCCAGCACTTTCAATAACGTGGACTTACCGGAGCCATTGTGGCCGAGCAGGGCAGTGACCTCGCCTTCACGAAACTCGATGTTAATGTCGTTAAGGATGGCAGCGTCACCAATGTGCACGCCCAGGCTGGATACTTCGAAGAACGCAGACATGCAGGCTCCCATGGGTCTGAGGGCCTGCAGAATAATCTAAATGCGAATTACTATCAATATGCGCTTGGCAGTGCGTGATTGGCTATGTATGCCTGGTTGTCACGCCTGACCGGTCTGTACGCGCCATTGCGCGGAATAGGGGCCGTTGTTCTCCAGCAGTTCCTCATGGCGGCCGGATTCCAGAATGCGCCCGCCGGCTACCACGGCAATGGTATCCGCATCCACAATGGTGGACAGCCGATGCGCGATCATGATCACGGTGCGATTGTGCCCGATCCGTTTCAGGGAGCGCTGTATGGCTGCCTCGGTTTCGTTGTCCACGGCACTGGTGGCTTCATCGAGCACCAGGATGGGAGGATCTTTCAACAGCGCACGGGCCAGTGACAAGCGCTGGCGCTGGCCACCGGACAGCCGAACCCCGCGTTCACCCACGGCGGTGGCCAGCCCATCCGGCAGTGCCTCGATGAATGACCAGGCCTCTGCGGTTTTGGCTGCCTCGAAAATCTGTTCGTCACTGGCACCGGGGGAGCCGTAAGCGAGATTGTCACGGATGCTGCCTTCAAACAGGTACACGTCCTGGCTGACCAGGCCGATGGCCTCCCGCAGGGATTTCAGACTGACGGACTGGATGGGCTGGCCGTCAATGCGGATCTGGCCGCCCGCAGGATCATAGAAACGCAACAACAGCTTGATCAGTGTGGACTTGCCGGAGCCCGTCGCCCCGACCAGTGCCAGGGTGTTTCCGGCCGGGACCGATACAGAAATGTCATCAATACCGGCACCACTGGAGGGGTAGTGGAAGCTCACACCCTCGAAGGTGACTTCGCCCTTCACCGGCTGTTCCAGTGTTTGGCCGGAATCGTCCCGCACGCGAACCGGCTCAGCCAGCAAGTCCAGAATGCGACGGGTGCTGGCCATAGCCCGTTCAAACAGGTCGATCACTTCCGCAAGGCCGGTCAGAGGCCACAGCAGGCGTTGCGTCAAAAACACCAGCACGCCGTAAGCGCCCACATTCAGTGAGCCTTCCAGGGCCATCATGCCGCCCACGGTAAAGGTGGCCAGGAATCCCGCCAGGATGGCCATGCGGATCACCGGAATAAACGCGGAGCTGATACGAATGGCCCGGCGGTTGGCATCCACATAGGCTTCACTGCTGGCTTTCAGCCGCTCTGCTTCCCGGTTCTCGGCCGTGAAACTCTTGATGGTGGCAATGCCGCCCAGGTTGTTGGCCAACCGGCTGGACAGGTCGCCGACCTTCTCACGCACGTCGGCGTATAGTGGGCCAGCCTTGCGCTGGAAGTAGAACGCCCCCCAGATAATCAGCGGAATGGGCGTAAACGCCAACAGGGCAATGAGTGGCGACAACACGAAAAACACAGCTCCCACGGCAACGACGGTCACCACCACCTGAATCATGGCGTTGGCGCCGCCATCCAGGAAACGCTCCAACTGGTTGACGTCGTCGTTCATGGTGGCGACCAGTTGCCCGGAGCTGCGGGCTTCAAAGAAGCTCATGTCCAGCTTCTGGGCATGCTCGTAGGCGTCTTGCCGCAGGTCGGACTGCAGGCGCTGGGCAAGGTTGCGCCAGAGGATCTGGAACAGGTACTCGAAAATGGATTCGCCAGCCCAGATGAAGAAGGTAAGGACCGCAAGAATGGTGATCTGCTCCTGGGCAGTCTCGAAGCCCAGGCCGGCCACGAAGCTTTCTTCTTTGTTCACCACCACGTCGATGGCGATACCAATCAGGATCTCCGGCGCGATATCGAACAGCTTGTTGATGATGGAACAGGTGGTGGCGGCAATGATCTGGCGGCGGTAACTGCGGGCGTATTTCAGCAGTCGGCCCAAGGCGGCAAAGCTGCTGGTGGTGTGGGGGGATGACTGTGTCATGGTTCGCTCCGCTTGCGCCAGAAAGCGGCAAGGGTAGCGGATTTATGTGTCGGTTCAAAGAGAATCATTATCAGGAAGCCCCGCCAAAGCGCGGGGAACCTTCAGCTACAGAATCTCCACGCCCTCACATTTATATCGACCTACCAGGGTGTCTTCCTGCAAAACCTCTCCGTCCAGATTGAAACAGAACAGCCAGGTTTCCGTGTGGTCGCCGATTTCCACGCTTTTCAGACCGACGCACTCGTTGGGATAGCCCGGAATGACTTTGAATGAGGAAATTCCCCGTTCCGGTACTCGTTCGCCAATCGTGAGTGTGCGTATGTTGCTGAAATTCTCATCGGCGATAACCAGGGTATTGGCACCGCGCTCCCGCTCGTCAACCGGTTCATCAAAGGGTTCCGTCGAAATCTTGCGGGGGAAGAACAGCCATTCCTTACGATAGGGGTGCCATTCCGAGGCCTCGTGGATCACATAGCCGTCCGGCCCGATTGCCAGGGCATCGCGCATGCGCTGATAGTTCTCACGCCAGTCGATGCTGCTCAGTGCGTACTGTCGGTCCAGCACTTTGATCCATTCTTCCTGGGGCTTTTTGCCGTGGCTGCCGACAATCATGTGGTCGCCTTTTAAGGTAGCCCACTCGCTTTTAAAGCCCTTGAACTTCTCGTCCCCGCTGCCGGTCATCAGAATATGGCGGGGAACGAGCTGGTTCTGGTTACGGATCTCGCACACCAGGCCGGTGCGGTCGTCAAAGGTGACCAAGCGCTGGCCGAAATGCACCAATTCGGAGAATTCCGCGCCTCGGCCGCCTTCCGCAATCAGACTGATCAGGTGGTGTTCGCCGCCTTGATCCTCGGGTATTTCTTCCAGGCGATAACGGACTTTTCCGCTGTCCGGGTGCACGTCACGATAAAGCTTGTCGTACCGAAGAGTGGACTTCCAGGCGGTCTGGCCGTCGCCCAGTTCCACCTGGGAGGCATGATCTTCGTCCGTAATGATGGCGAGGGTGTACTCACAGGTGCCTTCGCCGTAGCGCTCAAGGCGGGCCAAATCGGCGGGTTTCTGGCTCATGATCGTCCTCCCGGCTGACGGTAAATGGCTAATCCATACCCTGAACGACTGTCTGCGTGATTGCCAGTCCGTCCGATTACCGTTTTTTATTTTTCTGCAGCCAGCGGTCGAGCTTATCGGCGAATTCTTTGCGGTCGGTCTGGCTGAAGGGTGCCGGGCCACCGGTAACCTGGCCGGCGTTGCGCATTTCCTCCATGAAGTTGCGCATGGCCAGGCGCTGGCGGATATTCTCCTTGGTGAAAGCCTGGCCGCGCGGGTTGAACACGTCCGCGCCTTTTTCGATGGCTTCGGCGGCCAAGGGGATGTCCTGGGTGATCACCAGGTCACCTGTCTCCATCTGGTCGATGATGTCGTTGTCGGCCACGTCGAAGCCTTGGGGTACTTGCCGGCGCTTGATGTAGGGGCTCGGGGGCAGGTTAATGGCGTGGTTGGCAATGAAGGTGGTATCGACCTGCCAGCGGGTGGCGGCGCGGCAGAGGATTTCCCGAATGGGCACGGGGCAGGCGTCGGCGTCGACCCAGATTGGCATGGTTGGTTCCTTTGTTGGTTTGGCGCTGAGTGAAGTTTACCTTCTGTTGCCGTGAGCCTGATAGGTTTCAATCACGTATGACTTGGTAGGTTTCTGTATTGAAAAAGGGAGGCGTTGGTCATGACCGGTCGGTTTTTTCTGATAGCGATTCTGAGCGTGTTCCTTTCATCACCGGTGGCTGCCGCTGACAATGAGTCAGGGGCTTGGAGCGCGCTTCGCGAGGGGCGGGCGGTATTAATGTTGCGACACGCCCTGGCACCGGGAACCGGCGACCCTGCCAACTTTGATGTCGACGATTGCAGCACGCAGCGAAACCTGAATGCCGAGGGCCGCGAGCAGGCGAGGGCGTGGAAACCCTATTTGGTGGAGCATGGCATTGAACAGGCGCGGGTGTTCAGCAGTCAGTGGTGCCGTTGTATGGACACCGCTACCGGGATGGGTATGGGGGAGGTGACGGAGTGGCCATCGCTGAATTCGTTTTTCCGGAATCGCGACAAGGCCGACATGCGGACCAAGCAGACCATTGCTATAGTGAACGGCATGGAGCCCGGGCCGCCGATGGTACTGGTATCACACCAAGTCAACATCACGGCTTTGACCGGTATATACCCCTCGTCGAACGAGGGGGTGGTGATTGCACTGCCGTTGTCGGATAACCCGACGATACTGGCGAGGGTGTCACCGACGGATTAGTCGGTTTAGCGGTTCGCGTTCAGCACCTGGCGCTCCAGCTCAGCCGCCAGGGGCGGTTCGAGCTTCAGGGCGCTGGCCAGTTGGTCCAACCAGGCGCGTTCCATAGGGTTCTGGTCGTCAATCATGGCAACGCTGACCACGTAGATTTCCCGGCTGGCCTGGGGGGAATCCGCGTTGCGGGCCAGGGTGTTGGCGTCGAGTGGTGCGTCAAATTGCTGCTGTATCCAGGCGTGGAGTTCGTCGTCCGGGCCCAGGTTTTCGATTTCCTGGGTCAGCATCGCACGTTCATTATTGTCAACGTGGCCATCGGCCCTGGCCGCCATGATCATGGCCTGAAGTATTTCCAGCCCGCGCTGTTCCTGGGCGCTACCCTGGAGTTGTTCCAGTGGCTGGCCTTCCTGGGTGTTGTTTGCTGGCGTTGCAGCCTGGCTGGACGATTGCGATTGGTAATTCTGATAGGCCTTCCAGGCGAGAACGCCAACGCCGGCCAGGGCGCCGTATTTTAACGCCGTTCCCCCCATTTTTCGGCCACGCTTCGAGCCCACCATGAGCCCAAGGGCACCACCGCCGAGCAGGCTCTTAACATCAATGCCACCACTGCCAGAGCCTTTGGAACCGCCGCCCTTGAACTGCGACGCCAGCTCGCCAACCATACGGTTGACGTCGGTTCCACCACTCTTGCCGGGCTGGCCCTGGCCGCCCGAGGCCTGCTTCATCAACTGGTTAAGAATGTTCATGGCGTTCATCTGTGCACTCCTGGTCCGGTTGTAAAGACCCGCAAACAACCGTCGACCTGTTCAACTGGCCTTTAGACGTGGGAGGTCGTACACCTCCTGTCCGCTCAGTTGAAGGTATTTCTGAATCACCAACAGTGCAATAGTCTGTTCCATTTGTTGGTCATAAAACTTTGTAACATACCGGTTGGCGTTGGCGATGATCGCCTCCGCTTCCTCGGGGTGCTTCTGGTAGTAGCCAATTTTCTCTGGCAGGTCGGAATGGTCATCCGCCAGTTCCACGTAGTGGTAACCGGGCACCAGTGCGCCTTCCATAAACCAGGTTTCGAAACGGGGTCGGCGCATCAGACACAGGGAGTTGGAGGCCATGATCCACTTCAGGTTCGTCGCCACATCAATGCCTTCCACGCTCACCACGAACTGATGTTGCAACTGTTCCTCAATGCTCATGAAGGGCTTGTGGTAGGGCTGGGCCTCGGGTTCCTTGTGGTGGGTGCAGCCAATATCGCACAAGGGGTGGTCCATAAAACGGTTGGCGAACTCGATACGGTGCTGGCGGTTGGACTTGCCGCGCCAAACCGCGATGGGCTTCTTCTGGCGAAATGGGGTTAGGTCCTCAACAAATTGGTAATGCCGAACCGAGTTGAGTTTGAGTAATACTGAATTGCGATTGGTGGCATCGCGGTGAATGGGCCGACTTTTCACAAAGCGTGGCTCATCGGGAATCTCGGTGATGTCTCCGAACTGGTAATCCACT
>PBRG01000104.1 GCA_002726615.1 Marinobacter sp. | reverse complement strand
GCTGGCGGTGTATCAGGGTTGCGCGAACATTGCACCGGAAGTGCGTGATGTGGCGCCATTGAACGCCACATTCAACAACTTCACGATTGCGGAGAACATCTGTAACTCACTGGCCAACAAGGGGCTGGTGACAGGCGCTACCACCGACGACCGCGCCTCCGATGCGCTGCGCATCCTGGAACAGGAAGTGGGTATCCAGCCGGAGCAGAACCTGCTGGCACCGGTTCATTTCGGGCTGGCGGTTGCCCAGAGCATCTCCGCCACCTATGCCAACGCCTACGGTCAGGCCGGTGTTGAGGACAGGTTGTGTGATATCAGCCTGGCGGCTACGGGAGCTGGCGGCGCGGTCACGCCAATCATTGCGGCGCAGGAAGCAGCGCTGTTCTCCGCAAGCAACGGCATCCCCCCCAGTGCCGGGGTGAACCTGGTGTACGACGGTGCCGAAGGCCAGCCCACCAATCTGGGTGCCAGTGCGTCGCCCAGTACCAGTCAGCAGGATTACGGTCTGGATGCTCTGCTGTGTCTGAGAAGCCTTGCCCTGGGCACCGATGCCGTGACCGGAAGCCCGCTGGCGGGTGATGCCGCGGAATGGTCAGAGCGTATTGCCGACGGTGTTGAGCAGATTCGCGCATCTGGCAACCTGCGGGGCAAGCCGACGGTGTTCGTGACTGGTCGTGCCGACGCCATCCTGCCTATCAATCATACCTCGCGGCCCTATTTCGGGTTGAACCAGCGAGTTGAGGGTAGCGATAGCAAGCTGAGGTATTACGAGATTCTCAATGCCCACCATCTGGATGTCCTCAACGGCTTCCCGGGTGTTGCGGACCGGTACGTGCCGCTGCATCACTACTTCTTCCAGGCCCTGGATCTGGTGTGGGCGAACCTTGCCGAAAAGCAGGCCTTGCCGCCCAGTCAGGTGGTCAGAACGGTACCGCGTGGCGATATTGCCACACCGTTGTCTGCGGCCAACTTGACCCCGATCGATCCCACCCCGGATGCCGGCGACCGCATCGTGTTCGCTGACGATCAGGTACAGATTCCAGACTGACAAGCCCGTCGGCCGGCCCGGTCAGATTCCGGGCCGGCATTGTTTGCCCCTGTTCCGGGGGCGCCATATACTTCCGTCTCTGCACCCGGCTCGCCGGGTGCTCTGGATATTGCCATGAATAACATCCAACCCGGTGGTACAGGGTACATGACAGAGCTGTTTACCGAGAACAACAAGAGTGGCCTCACCAGGGATCTGATCGAGGCGCTGTTTCCCATGTTTGAGGAAGCCAGCGCCGGTGCGATTGCGGTTGACCATCAAAGCCGTATTACCTGGATCAACAACAGTTATGCCCATCTGCTTGGGTTGGAAGACCCCAGGGCAGTCATCGGTAAACCTGTCCGCCAAGTGATTCCCCAGAGTCGCATGCCGGAAGTGGTGGAAGCCGGTAAACCTCTGCTGCTCGACATCATGGAGCATAACAAGCAACAACTGGTGGTGACCCGGCTGCCGTTCTATGACGACGAAGGGCGAATCATGGGCGCGGTGGCGTTTGTGCTGTATGACGACCTGCAACCGCTGACGCCGCTAGTGGCCAAGTACCGTCGCCTGCACCAGGATCTGGCTGCTGCCCGTAAAGCGCTGGCGAAGAAGGCGCGTGGCACGCGCTACAACCTCGCCGACTTTGTGGGCGCCAGCCCTGCTGCGCTGGAGGTCAAGCGCCGGGCCCGATTGGCGGCTGGCCGTGACATGCCGGTATTGTTGCTGGGCGAAACCGGTACCGGCAAGGAGGTGCTGGCGCAGGCTATTCATTCCGTTTCGACCCGTGCTGAGAAGCCTTTTGTGGGCGTGAACGTCGCTGCGATTCCAGACAATCTGTTGGAAGCTGAATTTTTCGGCGTGGCACCTGGGGCCTACACCGGGGCAGATCGCCGTACCCGGGAGGGTAAATTCCAACTGGCCAATGGCGGCACCCTGTTCCTTGATGAGGTGGGAGATATGCCGCTACCGTTGCAGGCAAAACTGCTGCGGGCGTTGCAGGAAGGTGAGATTGAGCCCCTGGGTTCCAATAAAGTGGCCTCAGTGGATGTGCGGGTCATTGCCGCGACCAGTCGTAACCTGGAGGCGATGATTGCCGAAGGTGAGTTCCGTTCGGACCTGTATTACCGGCTGAACGTGCTGGAAATCCCTATTCCTCCGCTGCGGGACCGCCTGGCCGATCTGGGCGTTCTGTGTGAAGCCCTGCTGGGTGAAATCTGCGACGGTCTGGAGATTCGGGGGGAGATCACCGACGCCGGTGTGGCGGCTTTGGGCGGTTACGACTGGCCCGGTAATATCCGTGAACTGCGTAATGTGCTGGAGCGGGCCCTGACCATGGGTGAGGATGGTGGTCTGCTGGACGCCGACGCCATTTTCAAGGTGTTACCCCGTAGTGGCAACCGGCCAGCCTCATCGCTGGTGCCACAGCCGGTGCGTCCACTGGCTAAAACCCTGGCTGATGCCGAAGCCCAGGCGATCGAAGAAGCACTGGTTGCCAGTCGTGGGAACCGTACCCGGGCAGCCAAACTGCTGGGTATTTCTCGCTCCGTACTTTACGAAAAACTGGCCAAGATGTCCTGAAATCAGGACGCCTGTCCTGTTATCCGTACAAACCCTTACGACGGATGTCTATATGCGTCCGGTTTTCCGGACTGTTCATTGTGCGCAATGTCTCGCCGGCTTTTTATCTATCTGATAAATAACAAAATATCCTGATTGGCACAGAGCCTGCTATATCCCGGATGCAGGACGTCAGAACAACGCAGAAAACAAGACTGGCGCTATCGTTGGACCCAAAACACATCTTGTCTGTCTCGTTTTCTGCGATGTCTGACTACACTCAGATAAGGCCCGTCGGGAAAGTTCCTGTTTGGCCGAATACAACAACAATGCTAGGAGACTTGCCAATGAAACTCTTCAAGGCACTTACCGGTATCGCCGGTGCGATCGCCCTGACTACTGGATCGGCGTTCGCAGATGACCTGCGCTGGAAAATGCCGGTCGCCTTCGCTACTAACCTGCCCGGCCTGGGGTCCCCTGCCGCCTGGGTCGCTGATAACCTCAATACCGCTTCCGATGGCAGCATCCAGGTTCGCGTCTATGAGCCCGGCAAGCTGGTTCCCCCGTTTGATATCCTGCAGTCGGTTTCCGATGGCAAGGTATCCGCCGGCTACACCTGGATTGGTTACGATCAGGGCAAGGTGCCAGCGATTCCCTTGTTTGCCGCTGTTCCGTTCGGTATGAAGCCACCCGCCTATATAGGCTGGTATTACTTCGGTGGTGGTCATGAAATGCTGCAGGAAGCCTATGCCAATAAGGGCTTCGATGTACACGCACAACTGTGCGGCATCATCGGGCCAGAAACAGCGGGTTGGTATTCTGACCCCATCGAAACACTGGAAGACTACAAAGGCCTGAAGATCCGCTTCGCCGGCCTGGGTGGCAAAGTTCTGGAGAAGCTGGGCGCGTCTGTCACCATGATGCCCGGCGGTGAGCTTTACCAGGCACTGGAAAAAGGCACCATTGATGCCACCGAATTCTCCATGCCCGCCATCGACCAGATTCTCGGCTTCAATCAGGTGGTCAAGTACAACCTGTTCCCGGGTTGGCACCAGCAGTTTACGGCTCAGTACATGCTGATCAACAAGGACGAGTGGGCTCGTGCGACTGACGCCCAGAAGGCGCTGGTTGAGGCTTCTTGCACTGCGGCGACCACTCGTGGTCTTGCAGAAGGCGAGTACAAAAACGGCAAGGTTCTGGCCGAGTTCCAGGACAAGGGCGTCCAGGCCGACCAAATCCCCCGCGACGTTCTGCTCAAGCTGAAGGACGTAACTCAGGAAGTGCTTGAGGAAGAAGCCTCCAAGGATGCCGACTTCAAGCGCGTCTATGAAAGCCAGCAGGAGTTCATGGAGTCCTACAAGGTGTGGGACACCCGCGCCTACGTTCCGGCGGACCTGTAAGGTCCGGGGCCGACCCCGAGATGCCGGCCAGAGCGTCGGTATTCTCTGATCAAGTCTGGATGGCCCTTCGGGGCCATCCTTGTTTCACAATCGGCTTTCTGAGTGAGGAACTGTTGTATGACGGTGTCTGATAAAGGCTCACCGCAGAACGTGCGGGCATCGGTGTCTGGCACCGACGAATTTCTCCATCACCATACGGAGCTGCCGACAACCCGCGTCAGTCAATGGATGGACCGTGTGATTTCGGCAATCGGCAAGGGTGCATCCTGGCTCTGGGTGGTGGTCACTGGCGTTATTATCTGGGCCGTCGTTGGCCGTTATGCGTTCGGTCAGGGTTCGGTCACGCTCGAAGAGGTTCAGTGGCACCTGGCGGGCATCGGCTGGTTACTCGGGCTGGCCTACACCCTGGTGGTGGATGACCACGTTCGGGTAGACGTCCTTCACGAGCGACTGTCACTGCGAGGTCAGGGTTGGATTGAACTGCTTGGCCTGCTGTTCCTCCTGCTGCCATTCCTGGGGCTGGCAGTTTACGAGATGGTTCCCTATGCCTTCAGTTCCTGGCAACAGGGCGAAACCAGTCAGGCACCGGCCGGGCTGCCACATCGTTGGTTCCTGAAAGCCATTCTGGCGCTGTCATTTATCCTCATCACCTTAGCGGCACTGTCGCGCCTGCTGAAAGTGACAGCCCTGCTGTTCGGTTTTCCAAAGCCAATCCGGGTCGAGTCCGGGAATAATGAGAAAGAGGATGCGTCCTGATGGAGCTTGAAACCCTGTTTGTAATCGGCATGTTCCTGACCTTCGGAGCATTGTTGATGACCGGTTATCCTGTGGCCTGGGTGCTGGGTGGCACGGCGGTCATCTGGACGGTGGTCGGTGTTGTTGCCGTAGAGAATTTTGGTGCCAACCTCTGGTTTGATTATCCCTCATCAATGGGCCTCGTGCCGGAGCGAATCTGGAGTATTGTAAACAGCGAGACCCTGGTGGCTCTGCCCATGTTTATCTTCATGGGCATCATGCTGGATCAGTCCGGCGTCGCCGAGCGCTTAATGAACAGCATGGTAAAGCTGTTTGGTGCCGTGCGTGGTGGTTACGCCGTGACGGTGATTGTGATCGGCGTATTGCTTGCCGCTACCACCGGCATTATCGGTGCGTCAGTGGTGCTTCTGGGTATGTTGTCCCTGCCGGTGATGATGGAGAACAAGTACGACAAGGGCTTTGCCGTCGGTACAGCCTGTGCCACCGGCACCCTGGGTATCCTGATTCCACCGTCCATCATGCTGGTGCTGATGGCAGACCGCCTGGCGGTGCCCGAGGCTTCCGTGGGCGACCTGTTTATGGGGGCGTTTCTGCCCGGTCTGCTGCTGGGTGCCATGTATGTGGGCTATGCGATGATTCGTCCGCTGTTGCAGCCGAATATTGCTCCGGTGCCTGAGGGTACGGAGAAGGTGTCCTGGAGTATTGTCTGGGAAGTTGCCAAGGCGGTTTTGCCCACGGCGGCGCTGATTCTCGGTGTGCTGGGCTCTATTTTCGCTGGCATCGCCACTCCCACCGAAGCCTCTGGTGTTGGTGCACTGGGTGCGTTGCTACTGGCTCTGATGTCCCGGCGTCTGACTCTGAAAGTGCTGAATGCGTCGTTGCAGCAAACCACACGCACGGCCGCTTTCATCTTCGCAATTTTCCTCGGCGCAACGGCCTTTTCCGTGGTGCTGCGGGGTCTTGGCGGTGATGCCGTTATCGAAGAAGCGCTGCTTGGCCTGCCGTTCGGCCCCTATGGCGTGATACTGACCATTTTGTTCGGGGTGTTCCTGTTGGGATTCTTCCTCGACTGGGTTGAGATCACCCTGATCATTCTGCCGCTGGTGGCGCCCGTGGTTCAGCATCTTGGCTTTGATTTGGTGTGGTTCACCATTCTTTTTGCCATGTGCCTGCAGACCTCATTCCTGACTCCGCCCGTGGGCTTTGCGTTGTTCTACATCAAGGGCGTGGCGCCACCCGAAATCAAGGTAACTGACATCTATAAGGGCGTCATACCCTTCATCATTATTCAGCTGGTGGCCCTGGCGATTGTGTTCCTGGTGCCCGAAATCGCGACCTGGCTGCCCAGTGTGGCTTACGACTAAGGAGATAACATCATGCGTCTAGAAAACCGGATAGCCCTGATCACCGGGGCGGGGCGCGGAATTGGCCGGGCCATTGCCGAACAGTACGGCCGCGAAGGTGCCCGTGTTGCCGTGGCAGATCTCACCCTGGAGAGCGCCAGGGAAGCGGTTGACGCCATTGAAAAGGCGGGCGGTACCGCTATGGCGCTGGCCATGGATGTCACCGATGAGAAAGCGGTCGATCAAGGTGTTGCCGCCATCGTGGACAAGTGGGGCGGTCTTGATATTGCCTTGGCCAATGCTGGTATTCAGCACATAGATCCGGTGCACAAGCTGAACTTTGCCGACTGGCGCAAGGTGATGAATGTTCATCTGGATGGCGCCTTCCTCGTTACCAGGGCTGCCCTGAATCAGATGTACGCCAGCGGCGGTGGCACCATGCTTTACATGGGGTCTGTCCATTCTGTGGAGGCTTCGCCGCTCAAAGCGCCATACGTGGCGGCGAAGCACGGCATGCTCGGCCTGTGCCGTGCGGTGGCGAAAGAAGGGGCCGAGCATGGCGTCCGCAGCAACATTATCTGCCCCGGCTTTGTCAGAACGCCTCTGGTGGATAAGCAAATCCCGGAGCAGGCGAAAGAGCTGGGCATTTCCGAAGAAGAGGTTATTAGTAAGGTTATGCTGAAGAACACCGTTGACGGCAAATTCACCACCCTGGAAGACGTTGCCGAGCTGGCGGTACACTTGGCGGCTTTCCCCACTGCGGCACTGACTGGCCAATCCATTGTGGTCAGCCATGGCTGGCACATGCAGTAAGCAACAGGAGAGACAGATGAGCAACACAGAACAATCACCCGTGGTCTGGTCTCCGTCGCAGGACACACTGAAACACTGCCGGATGGGTCAGTTCCAGGGGTGGCTGGAGCAACAGGGCTTCGGCCCGTTTGCCGATTACCACGCCCTCCATCGGTGGTCGATTGAGAACCTCGAGACCTTCTGGCAAAAGGTATGGGACTTCTGTGGCCTGGTATGCGACACCCCGGCCGACGCGGTTCTGGGCAAACGTGATATGCCCGGCGCAGAATGGTTCCCCGGTATGAAACTCAACTTCGCGGCCAATCTGCTGCGGCTGGCGGAAGGCGACCATGCCGGGCGCGAAGCGGTCGTGGCCTACTGCGAAACCCGCCCGGTACTGCGCCGCACCTACGCTGAATTGAAAGCGGACACCGGCGCCCTGGAAGCCTTTCTGCGCAACAAAGGGATTCGACAGGGTGATCGCGTAGCCGGTGTGGTCACCAATGGCTATGAAGCCCTTGTGGGCATGTTGGCGGCGACCAGCCTGGGTGCCGTCTGGAGTTCCGCGTCACCGGATTTCGGCGTGGGCGCCATCCTTGATCGTTTCGGCCAGATTGAGCCGGCAGCTCTGATTGTGGTCAACGGCTATGGCTATGGCGGCAAGGTCTTCAACCGCCAGGACGACTTTGCCGGCCTGATTGACGGCCTGCCAAGCCTGCGCTGTGTGGTCAGCATCGAACAGCTGCCGGGCGAACCCGCCATCGCCGGCGACAAGGTCACCCACTGGGACGATGCCCTTGCCGAGGGACAGGGCCAGGCGCCCTCCTTCACACCGCTGCCCCCCGAGCACCCGGTGTACATCCTCTATTCCTCCGGCACCACCGGCAAACCCAAGTGCATCGTGCACGGCAACGTTGGCCTGCTGGTCAACCACGCCAAGGAGTTGATGCTCCACGGCGATGTCGGCCCCGACGACCGTTTCCTGTACTTCACCACCTGCGGCTGGATGATGTGGAACTGGCAGGCATCTGCCCTGCTGACGGGCGCCGCCGTTATCACGGTCGACGGCTCTCCTGGCTACCCGGACCTGAACTATCTATGGCAGGTGGTGGCTGACGAGAAAGTCACCCATTACGGCACCAGCGCCCGGTTCATCGCCGGTTGTCGCAAAGCTGAACTGGCGCCCGCGAGAACCCTGGACCTGACTGCCTTGAGAGTCGTCTTCTCCACCGGCTCACCCCTGCTGCCGGAAGACTACGACTGGATCTACAGCGACGGTGCCCCTGACGTATTGCTGGGCTCCATCGCCGGCGGCACCGACATCTGCGGCTGCTTTGTGGGCTCTACACCGCTGTTATCGGTGCGCCGTGGCGAAATCCAGTGCCGCTTCCTCGGCGTTGACGCCGTGGCCTACGGCGACGACGGCCAGCCCGTCAGCGGTGGCCGAGGCGAACTCGTCTGCCGGCAGCCCCTGCCTTCCATGCCAGTCGCCTTCTGGGACGACCCCGGCAACGAGCGCTACAAAGACGCCTACTTCAACACCTTCCCGGGTGTCTGGGCCCACGGTGACTTCATCGAATTCACCGAACACGGCGGCGCCGTCATCTACGGCCGCTCCGACGCTACCCTTAACCCGGGCGGCGTTAGAATCGGCACCGCCGAAATCTATCGGCAGGTGGAAACCGTGGCGGACGTCAAAGACAGCCTGGTCGTTGGTCGTCAGATCGAAGGTGACGTGGAAGTGGTCTTGCTGGTGGTCCCGGCGGAGGGGCAGGCCCTCACCGACGACCTCCAGAAAAACCTCAAAACCCGCATCCGCCAGGGCGCGAGCCCCCGCCACGTACCGAAGCACATCATCCAGGTGCCGGATATTCCCTACACCCGCAGCGGCAAGAAAGTGGAGCTGGCGGTGGCGCGCCTGATCAACGGTTCCAACAAAGCCGACAACCGGGATGCCCTTGGTAATCCAGAGGCGTTGGACCGGATTCGGGATTGCCTGGAAGAGGCGGGGTTGTTGCCGAAGGGTTGAACCAGCTGTTGGGTCTGCTTTCGGATTACGACTTAGGTTAATCCGATCTTGTGTCTGTCCCGTGGCGGACATGCATGGAGTTTGCCGAGTGCTGGGGGTGAGGGCGACCAAAACTGTGCGGAGCCATGGATGGCGGAGCTCAAGCGCCACAGGGATGTGCTTGAGCGTGTTTTGGTTGCCCTCACCCCCAGCGCGACACTCCCGAACCAGATGTTCGAAAGTTTCGTAAATTCCCGCCTTTTCATAGTCCTGTAACGGCTTTTAGCGAACTTTTAGTCGGTTCTTATACTAAGATCGTAACCAGAATTGCCGAAAAAATGCTATCTTAGTAGGTCTATCAAAAGTTCCCGAATCAGTCATCGCTCAAGCCAGACGTTCACAAGACGGCTGACCCTGCGGTGACCGTCCTGAACTCACCCATCAGCCTGAGGACGAAAATGACATCATCCAAAGCCAAGATCATCTACACACTGACCGATGAGGCACCCGCCCTCGCGACACGGTCACTTCTTCCCATCCTCGAAACTTACGCCAAGCCCGCAGGTATCGAGTTCGGCACCAGCGACATTTCGCTTGCTGCCCGTATTCTCGCGCTCTTCCCTGATTACCTGGAAGAAAAGCAACAAGTTCCGGACGACCTCAAAGAGCTGGGTGACTACACCAAGGACCCGGAAGCCAACATCATCAAGCTTCCCAACATCAGCGCCTCAATTCCCCAGCTGCGCGCTGCCATCAAGGAACTCAATGACCAGGGTTACAAGGTTCCCGAGTACAAGGAACACCCTGAGTCGGACGAAGAGAAAGAAATCCATGCCCGCTACTCCAAAGTCCTGGGCAGCGCGGTAAACCCGGTACTGCGTGAAGGCAACTCCGACCGTCGTGCTCCGACTGCCGTCAAGGCCTTTGCCCGCAAACACCCCCACACCATGGGCGAGTGGAGCCCGGCGTCACGCACCCACGTGGCCCACATGCGCGGCGGAGATTTCTACTCCAACGAACAGTCCCTGACTCTGGACAAGGCCACCAACGCCCGTATCGTCTTTGAGAACGCCAAGGGTAAGCAAACCGTTCTCAAGAGTGAACTGGCGCTGCAGGAAGGCGAAGTGCTGGACGGCATGTTCATGAGCTGCAAGGCGCTGCGCAAGTTCTTCGATGATTGCATTGAAGACTGCGAAAAAACCGGTGTGATGTTCTCCCTGCACGTCAAAGCCACGATGATGAAGATCTCCCACCCGATCGTCTTCGGTCACGCGGTAAAGATCTTCTACAAGGAGCTGTTCGACAAGTACGGTGAACTGTTTGACGAACTGGGCGTGAATCCCAACAACGGTCTTTCCAGTGTGACGGACAAGATCAAGCAACTGCCGGAGTCCAAGCAGGAACAGATCCTGGAAGACCTGCATGCCTGCTATGAGCATCGTCCGGAAATTGCCATGGTAGATTCCGTCAAGGGCATCACCAACCTGCACGTGCCCAGCGACGTCATCGTTGATGCCTCCATGCCGGCAATGATCCGTAACTCCGGCAAGATGTGGGCCCGGGACAACAAGCTCAAGGACACCAAAGCGGTGATGCCTGAGAGCACCTACGCCACCATCTACCAGGAAGTGATCAACTTCTGTAAGACCCACGGCGCGTTTGATCCCACCACCATGGGCACGGTACCGAACGTTGGCCTGATGGCCCAGAAGGCCGAAGAGTACGGCTCCCACGACAAAACCTTCGAAATCAAGGAAGACGGCATCGTTCGTGTCATCGCTGAAGACGGCGCCGTGCTGACCGAGCACAAGGTCGAGAAGGGCGACATCTGGCGTGCCTGCCAGACCAAGGATCTGCCGATCCGTGATTGGGTCAAGTTGGCTGTTAACCGTGCTCGCGCCACCGGCATGCCAGCCCTGTTCTGGCTTGACGATGAGCGCCCTCACGACGCCGAACTGATCAAGAAAGTGGAAATGTACCTCAAGGAGCACGATACCGATGGCCTGGAGATCCTCATCAAATCGCCAGTACGTGCCATTCGCTGGACCATGGAGCGACTGATTCGCGGTCTGGATACCATCTCTGTGACTGGTAACGTCCTGCGCGACTATCTCACCGACCTGTTCCCGATTCTGGAACTGGGTACCAGTGCCAAGATGCTTTCCATCGTTCCCCTGCTTAACGGTGGTGGCCTTTACGAGACCGGTGCGGGCGGTTCCGCGCCAAAGCACGTTCAGCAACTGCTGCAGGAAAATCACCTGCGCTGGGACTCGCTGGGTGAGTTCCTTGCGACGGCTGTTTCCCTGGAAGAACTGGGTGAGAAACAGAACAACGAACGTGCGCGTCTGCTGGGCCTGACCCTGGACAAGGCCACCGAGCGACTGCTGGAGAACAACCAGTCACCGTCGCGCAACACCGGTGAGCTGGACAACCGCGGCAGCCACTTCCACCTTGCCCGTTACTGGGCGGAGGAACTGGCCAACCAGGATGACGACAAGGATCTGAAGGACTTCTTCGCGAAGCTGTCGAAGCAACTGGAAGACAACAAGGACAAGATCCTGGAGGAAATGAGTGTGATCCAGGGCAATCCGGCCGATATCGGTGGTTATTATCACCCACCGGCCGAGAAAGTCTGCAAGATCATGCAGCCCAGCGAGACCTTCAACCGCATTCTTGAAGAGGCTCGTGCTCAGGTGAAGTAAGCTTTTAAAGCCTGGCAAAAACCCGGACGGTGGAAACACCCTCCGGGTTTTTTTATGTCCCATCAATTGCAGTATTCCCTCGACGGCGGTGCCGTCTGTGACTATTTTCAGGGTGTAGTGCCTTCGCATTTGGGCCCGAGGTGTTCACACCGACAGGAAAGCAGCCGGAACCCGGGGAAAACATTAGATGGATAGACTTCAAGGCCGCCCTAAACCGTTACGGCGTTCGTTGTGGGTTGTTGGAACCTATTTGCTGTTGGGATGGTTGTGGATTACGTTTTCCGATTATCTGGTGCAGCAATGGTTTCCCGATCCGGAAGTGCTTGGCAGGGTACAAACCTACAAGGGCCTGCTTTTCGTGCTGGTGACCGGGCTCGCTCTTTTCCTGTTGTTGATTCAACAGTTCACCAATGACCGGAAGCTGTTGTCTCTCTATCGCCATCAGCGCGAGGAAAATCGGGAACTGAGCCAGTTCCGTGAAAGCGTGATTGAGCGTGCCAATGTCTGGATCAACGTGTTGGACACGGAAGGCCGGGTTGTACTCTGGAACAAGGCCGCGGAAGACATCAGCGGCTATCCCAGGGAAGCGGTGATCGGGTCCGATGAGATCTGGCAGCTGTTGTATCCCGATGAGGAAAACAGGATCAGAATCCGTGAGAGGGCGAACGAAATTCTTCGTGATGAGGGTGAGGTTGTCGGTTACGAAACCTGGATAACCACCCGCGATGGACGTGAGCGACAGCTGTCCTGGAACTCGCGCAGCCTGCGGAATGAAGCGGATGAACTCGCGGGTTCAATTGCTATCGGACAGGACATTACCGATATCCGCCGGGCGGAGACTATGGCCCGCCAGCGTGAGCGCCAGTTAGCCACCATACTGGATAGCCTGCCCGGCATGGCCTACCGCTGCCTATACGATGAGCACTGGACCTTGCTATCCGCCTCCAAAGGCTGTCGTGAACTGACCGGCTACGAACCGGATGAACTGATCAACAACAAAGTGATCAGTTTTGCCGAATTGATCGCAGAAGACGTCGATGAGGCCATGCTGCAAGTTGTCGACCTGGCCGTCGGTAATGCGGAGCTGTTTTCCATCGAGTATCCCCTTGTCCGCAAGGATGGAAAGCAGATCTGGGTCTGGGAATGCGGCCGCAGTGTCGAAGGTGAGGGTGAGTTGGTGCTTGAGGGGATTGTGCTGGACATCTCTGACCGCAAAGCGCTTGAAAACGAGTTGTCCGAGATGGCGGCCAGGGACGCGCTGACAGGGTTGCTGAATCGTCGGGAGATGACCCGGTTGCTGGATGAGGAAATTGTCCGTGCCACGCGCTATGGTCGAAACCTGGCGTTGCTTTGGATCGATTTTGACCATTTCAAGAACATCAATGACGTGTACGGGCACGCCGCCGGCGATTCCGTGCTGAAGGCGGTTAGCGCACTGCTGGCAGAGAGCGTGCGGAGTGTGGATAGCGTCGGTCGGTTTGGCGGCGAAGAGTTTATTGTCCTGTTGCCGGAAATGGAGTATCGCGAGGCGCTGGATACCGCAGAGCGACTGCGCCGGCTGGTGAGTGATGCCCCACAGTCTCTGGGGAACGGCAACACGGTCGCACTGACCGTCAGTATCGGCGTTTCCGTATTTCCCGACCATGGTGTCGGCGTCGATACCCTGTGCGAGGCAGCCGACAGGGCCATGTATCAGGCCAAGGCCGATGGCCGCAATCAGGTGGTGCTGGCACCCTTGACCGAGGAAGCCCATAATCCCTGAAGATGATCGTGCTGGATGAGTTGACGCTGCCAGGCCTGTTATCCGGCCAATGTGCCGGGTGACATCCAGCGTCAGGATATGCGAAAAGACAGTCTCCGGAATCAAAGGTCAAGCGATGAACCGAATTGCCCGCCGTGCGCTCCACACCTCTGTTGTCCCCAATGACCTGGCGTCAGTAACCTACCGAGATGTGGCCGGCGAGAAACCGGAGCTGGCTGGTGTGAGCCCCGAGGTTGTCGAGGCCATCTGGCACAGCGTTGAGCGGTTGTACCGAACCGGGGTGCACCCGGGTATACAGCTGTCGGTAAGGCACCGGGGCGAACAGATCCTACATCGGGCCATCGGCCATGCCAGCGGCAATGGGCCCCATGACGCCATGGACGCGATGAAGGTGCCGATGACCACGGAGACGCCCATTTGCTATTTCTCCGCCTCCAAGGCGGTCACGGCCCTACTGATCCACATCCTGGCGGAGCAGGGGCTGGTCAACCTGATGGACCCGGTGTCGTACTACTGCCCGGAATTCGCCGGGGGTGGCAAGCGCACCATCACCATTCACCAGGTGCTTTCCCACCGTGGCGGCATTCCGGCGATTCCCCGGGAAACCCCCATCGATGTGCTCTGGAACAGAGACGAAATCTGGCGCCTGCTGTGTGAGGCGAAGCCGGTGGAGGTGGATGGTGCCAAAGTGGCGTATCACGCCATCACCGGAGGCTTCGTGTTGCAGCGGGTGCTGGAGAAAGTGACCGTCGATACCATTGAGGCGTATATCGACCGACACCTCCGCAAACCCATGGGGATGAAATGGTTTACCTACGGAATTGCACCCGCCGACGTGGATAAGCTGGCCGGCAACTATGCGACCGGCCCAACGCCGCGTTTTCCGGTATCCTGGATCGTGAACCGGGCGCTGGGAGGCGATATACGCACCGTGGAGCGGGTCTCCAATGATCCCCGCTTCCAGGAGGCAGTTATCCCCGCGGGCAACTTGTGTGGCACCGCCGAGGAAATGGGGCGTTTCTTTCAGATGATGCTCAATGGCGGGGTCTGGAATGGCAAGCGTATTTGCAGCGAGATGACCGTCAGGCGCTCAATCCAACAGTTTGGCTCGCTACAGATTGACCGCACCATGATGATTCCCATGCGCTTCAGTGCAGGCATGATGCTGGGAGGTAACCCCATAGGGCTATGGGGCCAGCAAAGCAGGCATGCCTTTGGTCACATTGGTTTGATCAACAAGTTGTGCTGGGCGGATGCGGCCCGGGATATTTCTGTCAGCCTGCTCAACACCGGCATCCCCATTGTTGGTCACCACCTGCCGGCGCTGGCACGGTTTGTCTACACTGTGTGCGACCGCTTTCCGTTGATGCCTGAGAACCGCAGGCCGTTGGTGGAAGCCTGACTGACCCCTCAAAGGGTCGCGAGTTGTTCCTCCAGTATCCCCAGCACAGACGACAGGATATCCCGGAAGTCGGTCAGTGTCTGGGTTCGCTGGATTACTTCCTCACGGTTTTCATCCAGCCGTTCCAGCTTGGGGACCACCCGCCGGATTCCCTCCGTAATAACTTCATAGGGATAATGGTGGTCCATAACGCTGAGCTTGTTGATCTCGGCCACTTCCTGACTGAAGATGCTGATGATGTCGTAAAGCATGTCCTTGTGCTGAATGGAGCTCGCTTCCCAGTAGGCATCGTCAAGCAGCTCCAGTAGGGAAAGGTATTCCCTTAGTGTATCGGCAACGGATGTCTGGTTCATAAGCGGTCTTCCTGGCCCGGATGGAATGGGGTCGTTACGGCAAACGGCTGCGCATTGTGTTGTGATCTGAAGGGAACTATAGCAGGGGTTTGTGCGTGTGGTTTGGGAAGCGGCGTTGTATTCACTGCAATAAATATGAAACTCTATTCATTTTTATTGAGTTTTGTCCGACAGTTGTGCAGAATTACGTCAAATCATACAACGTAGACAACACCTGCTACAGTATGTATTGAGGCTTTTAAAAAAGCCCGACGAAACAAAAGGATAAAAGGATTTCCAGCCCGGCCAAAAGAGCCATTGAAACGTGGGCGGAATCATCGGTTTCGGCGTATTGATCATTGGACACTCAGTGGAAGAGGACGATCATGGATAAGCACACGCAGCCACAGTCTGGGCAGGAGCAGCCACGCCCGGTCAAGCTTGACCACCACGACAGTGTTCGGTCACACGTCTGCCAGCAGGTCAGTACTGAAGTGGCGCGTCTTGAGCGCCGCATTGAAACCCTCCGACTGACCAAAGCCCCCCACGCCGCCATCATGATCTCGACCTACGAGCGCATGATTGACCGCAAGAAGGGGTTCCTCAAGAACTGGGACATGCAGGATCGGGCTATTTACTGACGCTCGCTGATGACCACGGACTCGTAGACAATCGCTTCGTCACCGGTCTGCTGGTTGCCACAGTGGGCCGGGTTGGGTGTCGTTTCCCCGTTGTTGGTGTTGCTGGGCGACTCATCGGAGGACGTGAAGACACGCACCCGGGCGCTCTCATAGTTCACTTCCACCCGGATACAATCGGGCTCCTCACCGTCAATGGTTATTCCCGAAGTCTGTGTCAGTGACAGCGTGTCGCGTTTGTTGCCGATGAACTCCTGCCGCATTTCCGCATTGCCATATTCCCGTCCCGTCAGGCTGATAACGGCATACTCTGGCTGGTTGTAACCGTTGACCGAAAAATCCGGACCGTGAAAACGGCCGCTCCAGACTGCGCTGCTCACCTCAGGTGGAGAGGTGTCGTCATCGGCGGGTTTCCTGGCGACAAACTGGGCTGCCCGGAAAACTTTGTTAAGCTGCGGGTTGCTGGTCCAGTCCAGCAGGACGTACATCCAGATCTCATCCGGCTCGGGCGGTTCGCCATTGTTGCCGCCGGTCTCGGTGAAGCGGATCAGTGCATCGTTGGCTGGAGTATTGTAACGGGAACCCTCGCCCTGAGTGATGCTGTCGTGCATCAGCCGCCGGCCATCATTGAAGGTGTTCACCTGATTCGTGCTGATAACGTAGTGGAGGAAGTCCATCGGATTTCGCGCGTGGGTGTAGGTTGTCCCATCATCACTTGGCGTCAATCCCATCAGCAGTTCGAAGCGATCGCGGAGCTGGGCGACCACGCCTTCGTCGTCCTCGCCGTCCGCGGGTTCAATGCCCCGATACACATCGTAGAAATTGGTCTGTGGCAGTACCGGTGGCAGGCCATCGTCATCCCCGACTGTAAAACTCTCGAAAGACAACGACACACTGGCCGCCGGATTGATGTAATTGCTGTCGGAGGAGTCGTCCGGCCCACAGCCGGCCAATGTCAGGGCAAACAGGGGAATGGCGGCGAAAATGCAGGAATGTCTCATTTCAAGTGACCCTGAGATGCGTCGTTGTCGGTAAAACGCTAAAGTGTTTAGCCGGGGTGCCGCTGAATTCGTTCGGCACCTGCGTGACTGCTGACAATAAACCATAAAAAAGGCATCTGCCCTCGCGGAGATCACATTTTGCAGCAATGGGAATGCCACGTCCGATGGCTCCGTTTCATCACGCTTGCGGTTCTGGCTATTGTTATTCCCGCCTCCGCCATGGCGCAGGAACGATGTCAGGACGGCGAGATTGTTCTGAACAGCGCTACCAGCAGTGTGCGTGATCTGGGTAGTTGTATCTGGTACCTGGAGGACCCTGAGCACACCCTCGATTTCAACGACATCCTGAATGGCGATACCGCGCCTTTCACCCGTCATGAGGGCGGTGTGCTGAACTTTGGCTACACGGAATCTGCTTATTGGGCCAGATTTGATGTTGAGGTAGGAGCGGGCGCAGCACTGACAGACTGGATACTGGAGCTGGCCCTGCCACTGGTGGATGAGGTGGTGCTCTACCTGGTTCGGGATGGCGAGCTGATAGAGCAGCGCCGTGCGGGTTATGAGGGCGACTGGTCCGGGCGTGACCTGGCGGTGCCCAACCCCACGTTCCGATTGTCACTGGAGCCGGGGAGCTCAACCCGCATTTATTTGCGCATCACCAATACCAATACTTTCCGCCTGCCGATTACCCTGTGGCATCCCGACGCTTACATCGAGAAGGTGTCGGTCGATGAAGCCGTACGGGGTATTCTGCTTGGCAGTATCCTGGCCATTCTCGCCTACAACCTGTTTGTCGCTGTGTCCGTGCGCGAACGCAGCAATATTTACTACGTGATGTATCTGGTATCGGCCACGGTGTTCATTGCCACCGAGCAGGTGCACGGTATCCAGCTACTGGAGAATCGCCCTGCTCTGTTGCACAAGGAATACCTTCATTACCAGATCATCAATACTTGGTTCTGGGGGCTGTTGATGGCTCGGTCCCTGCTGGAAACCCGGGAGCGGTCGGCGGACCTGGACAAGGTGATTCAGCTTTGCCTGTACGCCATTGTGGCGACCTTTGTGCTATCCCTGTTCCTGCCCTATCACACGGCGATGGAATGGATCGTGCTGGCGTCGATCCTGCTCAGTATTATTCTGATTGTGGTCAGTTACCTGTCCTGGCGCTATTACAACCCGGCGGCGCGCTCCTACTTTTTTGCCTGGACCCTGGCGCTGGTGGGTTTCGGTATCTATGGCCTGACCGTGATGGGCTACCTGCCGCTGAACATGTTCACGTCCTATGCGCCGCAGTTTGGCCTGACGGCCCAGATCATTCTCTTCTCTTTTGCCCTGGCTGACCGGATCAAACAGGTGCAGGGTGAAGCCCTGGGCTGGAGCCAGCGGGCACTGGCCAACCTGCGTCGATACCAGTCGCTGTTCGACAACGCCATAGAGGGCGTGTTTCAGATGTCGCTGGACCGGCGTTTCGTCACCGCCAACCCCGCCATGGCGAGGTTGATGGGATACACCAGCAGCCGGGAGCTATTGGATCTTGATCCCGACGCACTGGAGACCTGTTTTGCGGATGAGCGAGTTCGCCGCTGGGTGATTGGGCAGTTGGAATCCCGGGGCACCGTCAAGGGTATCGAGGCGCGGTATTACACCCGTTCCGGTGAAGAGCGTTGGGCCACCATTTCTTTGCATACTGTGTATACCCCCGATGGCGATCCTGCCCATCTTGAGGGCACCTGTATTGATGCCACCGAGCGCCATCAACGCCAGCGTATCGAGCGGGAGCGGGAGCAGGAACGTCTGGAAAAAGAACTGGCCCGCAATTCGGCCGAAGCCAAGAGTCAGTTCCTGGCCAACATGAGCCACGAAATCCGCACACCGCTGGCGGCGATTATTGGTTATGGCGAGACCTTGCTCGATCCGGACCTGACCGAGAGGGAGAAGCACACCAGTGCGGAAACGGTGGTGCGCAGTGGCCGTCACCTGCTGGATCTGATCAACGATATCCTGGATCACTCAAAGATCGACGCCAACAAACTGGATGTGGATATAGTGTCGGTTAATTTGCCGGAACTGCTTGATGAAATCCGCGCTTTCTTCGCCCCCAGGGCGCGGGAAAAGGGGCTGGCGTTTCATATCAACTGCGAGTATCCCCTGCCCGAGAAGGTTGCGACGGACCCGACCCGTTTCCGGCAAATTATCATCAATTTGTGCGGAAATGCGCTTAAGTTCACGGAAAAGGGGGCAATTTCTCTGAATGTTCGATGTGATCGGCAACGTCAGGCCCTGGTGGCCAGGGTGGTGGACACCGGCATCGGCATGAAACCTGAGCAGCTGGGCCGGCTGTTTGACCCGTTTGCCCAGGGTAGCGCCGCTATTGCCCGGCAATATGGAGGAACCGGTCTTGGGCTGAGCATTTCCCGTCGACTTGCGGAGTTGCTGGGTGGCAACATATCCGTTACCAGCACCTATGGCGAGGGCAGCGAGTTTGAGCTTTCCATTGCCACCGGTCCGATGGAGGATGTCCACTTTCTGCGCGACGCGTCCGAATTGTCGCAACGCCGGCGCAGTATTCCCATGGTGAGTGCGCCACGGCTTTCCGGCCGTATCCTGCTGGCGGAGGACAATGACGTGAATCGTCGCCTGGTGTCCCTGCTTGTGGGCCGCACGGGCGCTGGGCTGGTCCATGTCGGCAATGGCGCTGAAGCACTGGATCTGGCGCTGCGGGAGCCCTTTGATCTGATTCTGATGGACATCCAGATGCCGGTAATGAACGGCCGGGATGCAACGGCGGCCATTCGTGAGGCTGGCCTGAATATCCCGGTCATCGCGTTGACGGCGAACGTGATGGCGGAGGATATTGCAGACTATCGTCTCGCAGGCTGTAATGACCACTTGGCCAAACCTATCGACAAACAGCGTTTCTACGAAGTCATGGCCAGATATCTGGTGGTGCGGCCGGAGAGTGAACCCGGTAGCCACCGTCGCTATAACGGCACGGTATTGGTCGCGGAGGACAACGAGGACAACCGTCGTCTGGTGGAACGCATGCTCGGGATCCTGGGTCTGGATGTCATCACTGTTGCCAGTGGCGATGACGCGGTCCGAACGGCGCTGTCCGAATCGGTGCAGATGGTCCTGATGGACCGCCATATGCCGGGTCTGGACGGTGTGGAGGCTACCCGGTTGCTGCGACAGACGGGCTTCCGCCGGCCTGTTATCGCCTTCACCGCCGGTGACCAGTCGGAAACCGACGCGTTGATGGCAGCCGGGTGCGATGGGGTACTGAACAAGCCCCTCGACAGTAAGCATTTGCTGAGCACGCTGGACCGTTTCCTGACAGAGCTCAGTGGCCTGAACAGGGACTCGACGGAGGATGAAGACATCGGCCACCTGGCCGAACGCTTTCTCGATGGGCTGGTGACCCGAAAAGCGGCCATGGAAGCCGCAGCCGAGCGTCGTGACCAGCAGCAGTTGGCATCCGAAGCCCATCAGATCAAAGGCACCGCCGGCGCCATGGGCTACCCTGACATGACACGGCAGGCGGGGAAACTGGAGGCTTGCGTGAACGTTGAAGACCGTGACTGGGACCACGTTCACAGCCAGTTGCAAGCCCTGGGTGACATGATCGACAGGGCACTGCAGGGGCGGGAGGCACGTCTATGACAACGGACATTTCGGCTATCGATAAAACAGGAATCGTGATTGATGAGTGAAACCCTCCAGCAAAGTGAACAGCACTCACTGAGTATGATGTATGGCACCTACGCCGACATTCTGTTTGTCCTCTTTCCGTTTTTGGTCATCAGCATGCAACGGTTATGGGATGGCCAGCTATACGAGACGCTACTCAGGCCCGACCTGAGCATTGCGGCTGCGATACTGGCCGGGCTGGCCATCGGAAAATTCGTGCTGGGGTTGGTCAGTAACCGCGATTTAGGCCGTTACAAGGAGCGCATTGTGTTCTTTATCGCATTGACGCTGTTTGTCGTGCTGGGGCCGGCCATCATCCTTATGCTCAGTATCGCTGGTCATCGCGAAGTGCCCGGGTTCGTGGCGTTTGTGCAGCCTATCCTGCTGATCATCGCGATTTCCCTCTACACCACGGCCGTCAGTATCAGTAATATTCTGACCCGGTCCGGCGGGGCAAACGCCAGCTCGTCCCGCACTGCTGGCACTCGCCAGCACGAGACTGGAGAACCTGCGCCAGCCACTGCCCAGCATGAGCCGCTGGCCATTCCCCGGCGAACCGGCGGTGATTCCCTTTGAAGTGCCCTGTGGGGCCGGGTATAAAACAGGATCAGGAGGCAGGGTATGAGTGATATGAGAATA
The DNA here is from genome assembly GCA_002726615.1 of Marinobacter sp. Lineage (GTDB taxonomy): Bacteria > Pseudomonadota > Gammaproteobacteria > Pseudomonadales > Oleiphilaceae > Marinobacter. The sequence goes on along the minus strand of PBRG01000104.1, from coordinate 1,236 downwards.
TTGGTGGTGGAAGACGAGCCGGTCATCAGGGCGCGGTTGGTCGACATGCTCTACACGGCTGGCGCAAGCATCGTGGTTGAGTGTCCGGACATTGCGGGTGCCAGGGCCGCCTTTGAGGCTGACGTCTTCCAGATCATCTTGCTGGACCTGGGGCTGCCGGACGGCAATGGTCATCAGTTGATGGAGGAGTTCAAGGCCAGGCGCAAGGATCAGCACATTGTTTTAGTGACAGCGGATGACTCTATCGACAGCATCCAGAAGGCAATCAGTGCCGGGGCCAACGGTTACGTGGTCAAACCCTATTCCCAGGAAAAAATTCACGACGTGGTGAACAACTACGCCATGGTGCACGGCGGCGATGCCGCCATGATACAGGGACTGAACCGCCAGCATTGACGGTTCGGCCCATCGGGTTTTCCCATTACGCAACCTGGCGGGCGATCCAGGAACCGTAGCGAGTAGCAAGAGCACGCACGTATCGTGCTTCGCCATCATTCAGATTGCCCAGAACACCCTTGAATATCCAGCCTCGCTCATACAGCCCCAGCACCCGTTGTTCGTCTTCCAGGTTGACGCGCTGGTTCAGTTTCTTGCAGATGGCATCCAGCAGTGGCAGCTTTTCCGGGCGCCGAATAGGCCCCGTGCGGCTGCTCGCCGGCTGGTTTGCTGCTTTTGTCGGATGTCTCTTCATGATCTTCTCCTTGTCGTTTTGCGGCTGCAAAAACAAAACCCCGGCGCTCTGGGCAACCGGGGTCTTGCGGAGAAGTTGGCCCGGTCGCTCCAAAGGCTCCCGGGACTGACCGAAAGCCGTTAGATGTCGTTCACCATGGAGTGCGCACACGTCTCACCCTTGCGGAGCGCAATCGCATCAATCATCAGATACTGGAATTTCTGAAGCATAGTCATGGGCCTTTTCCGGCATCGTTCGCCGGGCATATCGGTTTCGGTACTGTCATCAGTGTATCGCTTGCCCACGGCTTTGCAAGGGGCAGAGTGCTTCGGCAAACCCCTACAGACGCGGTTCCTCGAAGCGATCATAATTTGTCCTGTCACGTGTTTTACGTTGTGCAATCCTCCGGTGCCCACCTTTTATCTGTGGCGTACCGCATGGATCTCTCCTTTATACGCAGCCCTCCGGGCTGCGTTTTTTTTGGTGCGCCAGGCATGGCGCGTAGCGCCTTGACGGGCGCTGTTCCGGTCTAGGTGGTGCTGGCCGGATGACTTGGGGGTGCAAGT
>PBRG01000103.1 GCA_002726615.1 Marinobacter sp. | reverse complement strand
TGGTCACCCCTCCGGTGCGATCAAGGAAGCGACCACGTCCTGTGACAGTGTGATCGTCAGCGTCAATAACGAGGCCACCAAGAAGCTGGTTGCAGACAACCCTTACTACCGTGAAGCGGTGATCCCGGGTGGTATGTACCGTGGTTCTGATAACGACGTGACCACATTCGGTGTGGCAGCAACGTTCGTATCATCTACCGACGCATCTGAGGACGTGGTTTACGAAGTGGTCAAGGCTGTATTCGAGAACTTTGACAGCTTCAAGCGCCTGCATCCTGCGTTTGCTAACCTGAAGAAAGAAGAAATGGTGTCTGACGCGCTGAGTGCTCCCCTGCACCCGGGCGCGGCAAAATACTATAAAGAAGCCGGCCTGATCGATTGATCCTGTAACCGGTAAAACGACACCGCGGGCATGCCTGTCCGCGGTGTCTTGATCTCCGACCCGCTATATTCTTACAGGACCCAGCTATGACCAATAGCGAACCGAGAGCCGGGGATACAATCGACAGCAAGAAAATTGCAGAGGTTCTCCAAACCGAAACCGGTGGAAGGGCTGCGACCGGCACGGCTGCAAAGATACTATTTGTTGTCCCGCTGCTCTGGTCCCTCTTTCAGCTATGGATAGCATCACCGTTGCCCTACATTGTCGAGTTTGGTGTTTTTAACTCGACGGAAGCAAGGTCCATTCATCTGGCCTTTGCTGCGTTCCTCGCGTTTGCGGCTTACCCCATGATTCGCGGCCGGAATATCGACCACGTTCCGATTTATGACTGGGTTCTTGCCTTGGCTGCCGCTTTTGCAGCCTCTTATCTCTACCTGTTCTACGACCAGCTTGCGACGCGTCCGGGGTCGCCTATTACCCAAGACCTGATCATTGCACTTGGTGGTCTGGTGCTGCTATTGGAAGCTACTCGCCGCGCGTTGGGGCTGCCGCTGACCATTGTTGCTGGTGTGTTCCTCGTCTACGCGCTGGCCGGCCCCTATATGCCGGATGTGATCTCCCACAAAGGGGCCAGTCTGAGCAAGCTGTCTTCCCACATGTGGTTGGGTACGGAAGGTGTGTTTGGCGTCGCCCTCGGGGTTTCGACCAGTTTTGTCTTCCTGTTCGTGTTGTTCGGTGCGCTGCTGGAACGGGCAGGGGCGGGTAATTACTTTATCCAGGTTGCCTACGCCATGCTCGGACACATGCGCGGCGGTCCCGCCAAGGCTGCGGTAGTATCCAGCGGCCTGAGCGGTGTGATTTCAGGTTCGTCCATCGCCAACGTGGTGACAACTGGCACCTTTACCATCCCCCTGATGAAGCGGGTTGGTTTTCCCGCCACCAAGGCGGGTGCTGTTGAGGTGGCTGCGTCCACCAACGGTCAATTGACGCCTCCCATTATGGGGGCGGCGGCTTTCCTGATGGTTGAGTACGTCGGTATTTCCTACCTGGAAGTGATCAAGCATGCCATCCTGCCGGCACTGATCTCTTACGTTGCGCTGATCTACATCGTTCACCTTGAGGCCTGCAAGCTCAAGATGAAGGGAATCGAGCGCCCAAATCGTCCGACACTGGCCCAGCGCATGCTGAACTGGGTTGTGATTCTGATTGGCCTGAGTGCCCTTACGTTCATCGTTTATTACGGCATTGGCTGGTTAAAGGTGGTTCTGGGTGAAGCCGCTGTGTGGGTTCTCGGGCCGCTGCTTCTGTTCATTTATATAGCGCTGGTCTGGTACTCCACCCGTTTTCCGGAACTGGCTCAGGACGACCCTGAGTCCTCAATGGATACGCTGCCGGACGTGGGGCCAACCGTTAAGACCGGCTTGTACTTCCTGTTGCCGGTGGTGGTCCTGGTCTGGTGTCTCACCGTTGAGCGGTTCTCGCCCCAGCTATCAGCATTCTGGGCCACGGTGTTCATGATTTTCATCGTGGTTACTCAACAGCCACTGAAGGCTTTTTTCCGCAAAAAGGGTCATTTCCTTGCGGAAACGAAAACCGGCCTCGTTGACCTCACGCTCTCGCTGGTAACTGGCGCGCGGAACATGGTTGGTATTGGTGTGGCGACAGCCACCGCCGGCATTGTGGTCGGCACGGTGACGCTGACAGGCATCGGCCTGGTGATGACCCAGTTTGTGGAGTTTATCTCCGGTGGCAACCTGCTGCTGATGCTGATTTTCACAGCGATTATCAGCCTGATTCTGGGTATGGGGCTGCCCACGACCGCCAACTATATCGTGGTTTCCACGTTGATGGCTCCGGTTATCGTGACACTGGGCGCTCAGAGCGGCTTGTTGGTGCCTTTGATCGCTGTACACCTGTTTGTGTTTTATTTCGGCATACTGGCGGATGATACGCCGCCCGTGGGGCTGGCCGCCTACGCGGCGGCTGCTATCTCAGGGGCGGATCCTATACGAACGGGTGTGCAGGGCTTCACGTATGATATTCGGACAGCGATCCTGCCCTTCATGTTCATCTTTAACAACCAGTTGTTGTTGATCGGCCTGACGGGTTGGGTGGATTTGTTGGTGACGATTGCAAGTGCGGTCACGGCGATGCTGGTTTTCTCGGCGGCCACTCAGGGTTATTGGTTTACCAAGAGCTACAAGTGGGAGTCGGCTTTGCTGCTGCTGATCACGTTCACCCTGTTCCGTCCAGGTTACTGGTGGGACATGGTCTACCCGGCAACGCAGGATAAACCGGGTACCGAGGTGATCGAGCATATCGAGAATGTGCCCCCAGGTGAGTCCATGGTCGTGCAGGCATCGGGCATGTCCCTGAGTGGTGATGAGGTTTCCACCTATCTCAGTCTGGAACTGCCGGCCGCTGAATCTCCTGAAGCAAGGCTTGCGAGCGCCGGCCTTGAGCTGTCGCGTCAGGACGACACGATGGTGGTGGATTTCGTTGGCTACGGTAGCCAGGCAGAGAATGCCGGCGTCAGTTTTGGCTGGACCATCGATGCCGTGCAGGTTGAGAACGAGCGCCTGCCGAAGGAACTTATGTTCATTCCCGCGCTTATACTGCTTGGCCTTGTTGCGTTCGGCCAATTGCGGCGACGCACACCCGAAGAAGCCAGCGCTTACGGCTGATTCCTTGCCCCTCGAAAGCCCGGCATTAACCTGCCGGGCTTTTTTCTGTTAAACTCCTGCGCGCAACGGTCCGCGGTTTGTATCGCGGCCAACCGTCAACAAGTGGTCTTTGGTACGGATCACCTCTGAGTCCCTGGGAGCCTACTATGCCTGTTGTTACCCTGCCGGATGGCAGCCACCGCAGTTTTGCCGAATCTGTTACCGTTCACGATGTCGCCGCAGACATCGGTGCCGGGCTTGCCAAGGCCGCCATTGCCGGCCGTGTGAATGGCAAGTTGGTTGATACCAGTTTTCCGATTGAAGAAGACGCTGAGCTTGCCATTGTCACCGAGCGTGATGAAGACGGCGTCGACATTATCCGCCACTCCACGGCGCATCTCCTGGCCATGGCGGTGAAGGAGCTGTTTCCTTCCGCCCAGGTGACCATTGGCCCGGTTGTGGATAACGGGTTCTATTACGATTTCAAATTCGACCGGCCGTTTACCAACGAAGATCTGAGCCGGATCGAAAAGCGCATGGAAGAGTTGGCCAAGCAGGATATCCCGGTGTCCCGATCGGTCATGTCCCGTGACGAAGCCGTCCGTCTGTTTGGTGAGATGGGTGAGGAATACAAGGTTCGCATCATTGAGGATATTCCCGGCGAGGAGGATCTGTCCTTCTACCGCCAGGGTGACTTTATCGATCTGTGTCGTGGCCCTCACGTGCCCAACACCGGCAAGCTCAAGGCCTTCAAGCTGACCAAGGTCGCCGGTGCCTACTGGCGCGGTGATACCAGCAACGAGCAGTTGCAGAGGGTGTACGGCACCGCCTGGGGCAACAAGAAGGACCTGAAGGCCTATCTGCATCGCCTGGAAGAGGCCGAGAAGCGCGACCACCGCAAGATCGGCAAGAAGCTGAGTCTGTTCCACATGCAGGAAGAGGCTCCGGGCATGGTGTTCTGGCATCCGGACGGCTGGTCCCTGTATCAGGAGATCGAGCAGTACATGCGCCGTAAGCAGCATGAGCATGGTTATCAGGAAATCAAGACACCGCAGGTGGTTTCCAGGGCGCTTTGGGAAAAGTCCGGACATTGGGACAAGTTCAAGGACGACATGTTTACCACGGAGTCCGAGAAGCACGATTACGCCATCAAGCCGATGAACTGTCCTTGCCATGTGCAGGTTTTCAACCAGGGCCTGAAAAGCTACAAGGACCTGCCTCTACGTCTGGCCGAATTCGGTTCCTGTCACCGTAACGAAGCATCGGGTGCCTTGCACGGTTTGATGCGGGTTCGCGGGTTTACCCAGGACGATGCCCACATTTTCTGCGAAGAGGATGCCATTCAGCAGGAAGTGTCTGACTTTATCGGCATGCTCCACGAGATTTATGCGGATTTCGGGTTTACGGAGATTCTTTACAAGCTCTCAACCCGTCCTGAAAAGCGGGTTGGCTCGGACGAAGTCTGGGACAAGGCGGAAGCTGCGCTGGAAGAAGCATTGAACCGGGAAGGCGTCGATTGGGAGCTTTTGCCGGGTGAGGGCGCCTTTTATGGTCCGAAAATCGAGTTTTCGTTGAAAGACTGCATCGGTCGGGTGTGGCAATGTGGTACCATTCAGGTCGATTTTTCCATGCCGGGACGGCTGGGTGCCCAATATGTAGCCGATAATTCCGAGCGTAAGACGCCGGTGATGTTGCACCGGGCGGTTCTTGGCTCGTTCGAGCGCTTTATTGGTATTCTGATCGAGGAATACGAGGGCGCTTTCCCGACATGGCTTGCGCCAACGCAGATCGCGGTGCTGAATATTACCGACAATCAGCGGGATTATTGCCAGAATCTTGCGAAAAAGTGGGATTCCCTTGGCTATAGGGTTAATGCTGACTTGAGAAACGAGAAGATCGGCTTTAAAATCCGCGAGCATACTATTAACAAAGTTCCCTTCCTTGTTGTAATCGGCGACAAAGAAGTTGAAAACAACGCCGTTGCGGTGAGAACCCGCAAGGGTGAGGATCTGGGAACTTTATCGCTGGAAGCGTTTGAGCAGCTGATGGCTGACGAAATCAATCGCAAAGGCAGAACCAAAACGGAGATCTGATTATTAAACAGCGAGCGAATCGGGGGCGCACTCCAAAAGCGCCGATCAATGAGAACATTGACGCAACTGAAGTCCGTCTGATCGATGCCGAAGGCAATCAGGTCGGTGTCGTACCGATTGAAGATGCACTCAAGCAGGCTGAAGAAGTGTCTCTTGACCTGGTTCAGGTTACGGATTCCGATCCGATCGTCTGTAAGATAATGGACTACGGCAAGAAAATCTTCGATGAGAAGAAGGCCAAAGCGGCTGCCAAGAAAAAGCAGAAGCAGACGCAGGTCAAAGAGCTTAAGTTCCGACCAGGAACTGAAGAAGGGGATTATCAGGTCAAACTACGCAACCTGGTACGTTTCCTTGAAAACGGGGACCGCGGCAAAATCACTATCCGCTTCCGTGGGCGTGAGATGGCACACCAGGAAATTGGTATGAAGCTCATGAACAGGATCGAAGTGGATATTGAAGAGCTTGCCCAGGTAGAACAGCGGCCGAAAATGGAAGGCCGCCAGATGACCATGGTTGTGGCCCCCCGTAAAAAGAAGTGAACCTGATCCGGTGCTGATCCCCCGCGGTCGCGGGGGATTTGTCGTTCAGGGGCACATTGATATCACTTAAAAACAGAATGCGGAGTTTTAAAAATGCCCAAGATGAAAACCAAAAGCGGGGCCACCAAGCGGTTCAAGAAGACCGCGACTGGCTTCAAGCATAAGCAATCCTTCACCAGTCACATCCTGACCAAGAAGAGCCCGAAGCGTAAGCGTCAGCTTCGTGGTACCAAGCTGATTGCCAAGTCCGACGTGGCTTCAATCAAGCGTATGACGGCGTGCTGATTCAGCCGCTAATCATTTCTTTTCAGGTTTAAAGGTAGAAGGATTAACGTATGCCTCGCGTAAAACGTGGTGTGGTTGCACGCCGTCGTCATAAAAAGATTCTCAGTCAGGCCAAGGGTTATTACGGAGCGCGTAGTCGCGTCTTCCGCGTAGCCAAACAGGCGGTTATCAAGGCCGGTCAGTACGCTTACCGTGACCGTCGTAACCGTAAGCGCTCGTTCCGCGCACTGTGGATTGCCCGTATCAATGCTGGCGCCCGTGCCAACGGCCTGTCATACAGCCGTCTGATTGCTGGCCTGAAGAAGGCCAATGTTGAGATCGACCGTAAAGTTCTGGCCGACCTGGCCATGAACGAGCAGCAGGCGTTTACCGCTGTTGTTGAGAAGGCCAAAGCGTCTCTGTGATCGCTTAGCTCTTTCATCGGTTAACCGATCGATTCAGGCGTCTCCATGAGTTCATGAAGACGCCTTCTGATAGGGGAAGGGCGCGCTCTTCCCCTATTTTTGTTTAGAGTGATTCCATTTCTGGATTGGAGCAGGGTCAATGGAAAACCTGGATCAACTCGTTCAGGACGGCCTGGCGGCGGTTGAAAGTGCCGACAGTTTGCAGGCACTGGATCAGATTCGTGTTGAATACCTTGGCAAGAAGGGTGTGATCACCCAGCAGGCGAAGACACTGGGCAAGCTGTCTGCGGAGGAGCGCCCTGCCGCTGGCCAGAAGATCAATGAAGCCAAGGGGCAGGTGGAGCAGGCCATCAACGCCCGCCGCACGGACCTTGAGCGCGCCGCCATTGAGCAGAAACTCGCCAGTGAATCCATTGATGTGACGCTTCCCGGGCGAGGCCAGGACCTGGGGGGGCTGCATCCAGTTACCCGCACCCTTCAGCGCATTGAGCAATTTTTCTCCCGCGCGGGCTATACCGTGGAGCAGGGGCCGGAAATCGAAGACGACTATCACAACTTCGAAGCTCTTAACATTCCCGGCCACCATCCGGCCCGTGCCATGCACGACACGTTTTACTTCAATCCCGGCACATTGTTGCGAACCCACACCTCACCGGTTCAGATTCGCACCATGGCAGATGGCAAGCCACCGTTTCGGATGATTTGCCCCGGCCGCGTCTATCGCTGCGATTCGGATATGACCCACACGCCCATGTTTCACCAGGTGGAAGGGCTGTTGGTCGAGAAAGATGTTAGCTTTGCGGACTTGAAGAGCACCGTTGAGGAGTTTCTACGGGTGTTCTTCGAACGCGACCTGGAAGTGCGATTCCGCCCATCCTATTTCCCGTTCACAGAGCCGTCCGCCGAGGTGGATATCGAGTGGGGGCGCGAAGAGGATGGCAGCATCAAATGGCTGGAAGTCATGGGCTGCGGCATGGTTCACCCCAAAGTGTTCGAGCATTGCGGTATCGACGCTGAGGAATACCGTGGCTTTGCGTTTGGTCTGGGTGTCGAGCGTCTTGCCATGCTTCGCTATGGCGTGAATGACCTGCGCATGTTCTTCGAGAACGATCTCCGCTTTCTGCGGCAGTTCCGTTGAACACGCCATCAAGGTAAACGAACTAACAGGCAACACCGCATCAGGACAAGGCAGATACCATGAAATTCAGTGAGCAGTGGCTACGGGAATGGGTCAATCCGGCGAATGGTACCCAGGCATTGATGGATCAGATCACCATGGCGGGTCTGGAAGTTGACGGATTTGAGCCGGTAGCCGGCAAGTTCAGTGGCATTGTTGTGGGTGAGGTTGTGTCGGTATCCCCTCATCCCGATGCGGATAAGCTTCGGGTCTGTCAGGTCCGTAATGGCACGGAAACCGTTCAGGTTGTTTGCGGTGCGCCCAATGTTCGTGACGGTCTGAAAGTACCCTTTGCCGTTGTCGGGGCCGTGTTGCCGGGTGATTTCAAGATCAAGAAGGCCAAGCTGCGTGGGCAGCCCTCGGAAGGAATGCTGTGCTCAGAGTCAGAGCTTGGCCTTTCTGACAGCCATGATGGCCTGATGGAGTTGCCGGACGATGCACCGGTAGGTCAGGAGTTGAGTGAGTTTCTCAAGTTGAACGACGTCACCATCGATGTGGACCTGACACCGAATCGCAGTGATTGCCTGTCGATCAAAGGGATTGCCCGGGAAGTTGGGGTTCTGAACAGCCTTGTGGTTGAGGGCCCGGAAATTCTCCCCGTGGAAGCAGTGCACTCAGAAGTGCCTGACATCGCAGTGAAAGACCCCGAAGGTTGCCCCCGGTACCTGGGGCGAATCCTGCGCAATGTAGACCTGAGTATTGAATCCCCATTGTGGATGCAGGAAAAGCTGCGCCGCTCAGGCGTCCGCTCTATTGACGCAGCCGTGGACGTGACCAACTACGTGATGCTGGAGTTGGGGCAGCCTCTGCATGCGTTTGACCGGAAGGAAATTGAGGGCGGTATCGTTGTGCGCCGGGCAGCGCAGGGTGAAAAATTGGTATTGCTGGATGGTCAGGAAGTGGAACTGACCAAGGATACCCTGGTTATCGCGGATCACGCCAAGCCCATAGCGATTGCCGGTGTGATGGGGGGCGAGCATTCCGGAGTTAGTGAACGAACCCGCGACCTGATCCTTGAGGCAGCGTACTTTGATCCGATCACTCTGGCGGGTAAAGCGCGCCATTATGGCCTTCATACGGACGCGTCACATCGTTTTGAGCGGGGCGTGGACTACGAGCTTGCCCGCGATGCCATGGAGCGTGCAACGGCACTGCTGATGTCTATTGTCGGTGGCGAGCCGGGGAATATTGTTGAAGTTGTCAGTAAGCAGGACCTGCCTGAAGACCGCACGGTGGACCTTCGGGAGACGCGTGTTGCCGACGTGTTGGGGCTGGAGATTGACCGCACGACGGTAGAAGAGATTCTGACTCGTCTGGGGTTGCACATCGACAAGCTGTTGAAGGATGGTTGGCGCGTGCACGTGCCGAGTTTTCGACCGGATATCAGTATTGAAGAGGACCTGATCGAGGAAATTGGACGGATATACGGCTACAACAACCTGCCGGTCACCGAGCCCACAGGCTCACTGGGCCTTCGCCCGCAGGAAGAGGCCGTCCGCCCGGTATCGGCGATCCAGAACTATTTTGTGGCGTGTGGATACCAGGAAGCGATTACCTACAGCTTTGTTGATCCGAAAGTACAAAACCTGATTGATCCGGAGCGGGATGGTATTGCGCTGGCCAACCCGATTTCGTCGGATCTGTCGGTGATGCGTAGCAGTCTGTGGAGCGGACTTCTGAAAACGGTGGCTTATAACCAGAATCGGCAGCAGCCGCGAATCCGGCTATTCGAAACCGGGCTCCGGTTCATCAAGGATGGCGATCGGATTGATCAACAGCCCATGCTCTCGGGTGTGGTCGCCGGCGGTCAGTTGCCTGAAAACTGGGCCAACGGTCGCAGAAATGCCGATTTCTTTGATGTAAAAGGCGAACTGGAGGTTCTGTTCCAGCTCCTTGGCATTGAAGTGCAGTTCCTCGCCAGTCAGCACCCCGCGCTGCACCCGGGCCAGACGGCGGAACTGATCCGGGACGGAGAACATGTAGGCTGGATGGGCACATTGCACCCACAAGTTCAGAAAAAACTGGAACTTAATGGCACGATCCTGATGTTTGAGCTATTCTTGAATTCGGTCGTTTCTGGATATGTGCCTAATTTCAAAGATATTTCAAAATTCCCTGAAGTTCGGCGGGATTTGGCTATCATTATTGGAGGCGACGTGGGGTTTGCAGACGTCGAGCGTGTCGCGAAAAAGCGCGCCGGTGAGCACCTCACAGCTTTGCGTGCGTTTGATGTTTATGAAGGTGAAAGCCTGGGTGAAGGCAACCGAAGCCTTGCTCTCAGTCTGTTCTGGCAGCATCCCGAACGCACACTAAATGAAGAAGAGGTGCATTCGCTCTTCAACGGTGTGATCGACGCACTGCGCGAAGAGCTGGGGGCAACACTGAGGAGTTAGCAGATGGCGGCATTGACGAAAGCGGAGATGGCAGAGCGCTTGTACGAGGAATTGGGTCTCAACAAACGTGAAGCCAAGGAAATGGTAGAAGCTTTTTTCGATGAGATCAGAGGCGCTCTCAGTCATAACGAACAGGTGAAGTTGTCTGGCTATGGCAACTTTGATCTACGTGACAAGAAGCAGCGGCCGGGACGGAACCCGAAAACCGGTGAGGAAATTCCGATCAGTGCACGGCGTGTTGTTACGTTCCGCCCGGGACAAAAACTAAAACAGAAAGTAGAAGCGTATGCTGGAACCCAGTCATAACAACGAATTACCCACGATACCGGGTAAACGTTATTTCACCATCGGTGAAGTTGCAGAGCTTTGCGCTGTAAAAGCGCACGTACTCAGATACTGGGAGCAGGAGTTCCCGCAGCTTTCTCCGGTCAAGCGCCGTGGCAACCGCCGCTACTATCAGCGTGCCGATGTCATTACCATCCGCCAGATTCGCAGTCTGTTGTATGATCAGGGTTACACCATCGGCGGCGCCAAGCAGAAGCTGAGCAGCCACGAGGTAAAGGATGATACCTCCCAATACAAGCAGCTGATCCGGCAGATGATCACGGAACTGGAAGATGTATTGGATGTGCTCAACACGCCGGTCAAGTAATCTGGTGCTCAAACAAAAAACCGAAGGTTAGCCTTCGGTTTTTTTGTTTGAGCAGGCTCCATATTGAGCGAAAACTTCGTATAGTTGTCGAGTAGTTGCCAGACATCAGGAGAGGAGAAGAACAAAATGATTGGATACGTTACGATTGGCGTCAGTGATATGTCCCGAGCCAAGGCCTTTTACTCGGAACTGTTGGGAGATATCGGCGCTAAGGTCCTTCTGGATATGGGCCGCATTGCGTTTATTGGGGAGAGTATGAAGGCGCCGATGCTGGCCGTGTGCACCCCTTTCGATGGCGAACCCAATCAACCGGGCAATGGCAATATGGTCGCCATTCACCCAGGGTCCAAGGAGGCTGTAGATGCTCACTACAAGCGAGCGTTGGATTTGGGTGCGAGCTGTGACGGCGAGCCGGGCCAGCGGATCCCTGACCAGTTTTACGGGGCCTATGTAAGAGACCCCGATGGGAATAAACTGGCCTTTTTCCACTTTGGTTAGTCAAAGTCCCTGATGCACGTTGGTTTCATGTGTCCGTCATCATTCTTCCTGCAGTGATGCCCATTTATTAAGCATTTTCACTAAATTGTACTTTGTCACTGGTTTAGAGAGGTAGTCGTCCATGCCAGCCTCCAGGAATTTATCCTGGTCGCCAGGCATGGCATTCGCGGTGAGGGCGATAATGGCTTTATTGCTCATTCGTCCGTCACCACGAATGATTCTCGTAGCTTCCAGGCCATCCATTTCGGGCATGAAGATGTCCATCAGGACAATGTCGTAGTCCAGTCTCTTGATAGCCTCGACGGCTTCCAGCCCGTTGCCCACTACGTCCGTGATGTACCCGGTATCAGCAAGCATGGCCTTGAACACTATCTGGTTGGCGGGGGAGTCTTCTGCAATTAATACCCTGAGTGGCTCCCTATCGCATGGAATCGGCGATAGATCCTCCTGATGCAGCTCTTCGTTGCCAAGGTAAGACGGGGACTCTGAAATAACCGAGAGCGGTATTTCAAATCTGAAGACCGCACCTTTGTCAGGTCTGCCCCGGGCTGTAATGCTGCCTCCCATTGCAGCGACAAGGCGTTTACAGATTGCCAGTCCCAGCCCTGTGCCTTCATGCCGTCGAGATGCCGTAGAGTCCAATTGGCTGAATGGTTGGAACAGCGCCTCAGTCTGGCTATCACAAAAACCGACTCCGGTATCCGCAATGCTGAATATAAAATGATCGGGCGTCGATCTGAATGCGCTGAGAGAGATGGATCCCTGATCAGTAAACTTGATTCCGTTGCTTAGCAGGTTCATGAGGATCTGCTGAATCCGTCCTGCATCCCCCTCAACGATCACGTTAGCCTGGTCACTGATTTCATCAATGAACGTCAGACCTTTCTGATGGGCTTTCGTTTCAGAGATTTTCAGTGTTTTTCGGATTAATTCGGCGAGATTGAATTGGCTCATTTCCAGCTCAACCTTGCCAGCCTCCATTTTCGACAGGTCTAGAAGTTCGTTCAGCAGGCTTAATAAGTGTTCTGCGGATTCGTAGGTCGTATCAATAAACTCCTGGTTCTTTCGATTCAGGTTTCCGCTGGTCTGAACAAGGTGAAGAAGACCGAGAATGGCGTTCATCGGCGTGCGTAATTCGTGGCTGACGGTGGCAAGAAAACGGGTTTTTGCCTGGTTTGCATTTTCGGCCCGGCTTTTTTCTTTCGCCAGTTCGTGTTCCTTGTTCTTTAACTCAGAAATGTCGGTATAGGAGATAATGGTACCGCCGGAGGGGACCCTGGACTCCTCGGCACGTAACCACCGTCCTGAGCGGAGGTGGAGTTCGATAACGCCAGAGGCAGGCTGACGGTGTTGTTGCAGTCGTTTGCCTATGTACTGTTGTTTGCCGTGGGGTGTATCGTCTTCCAGAACATAGCGGTTGGCTTCCACGCTATCTTTGAGCAGGTCCTCGAAGCGTGTCCCAAGTGATATCAATTGCTCAGGTACGTCAAAGAACTCACGGTATTTCTGGTTGCAGCGAACAAGTCGGTCATCACCATCGAACACCGCAAAGCCATCCGGTAATGATTCAATGGCATCCTTGAAACGGGCATTGCTGCGATTAAGGTCTTCCTTGGCTTTATCGACGGCGCTGGCATAACGAAAAGGCAAACGAAGCACAAAGTAAACCAGGCAGGCAACGACGAGTGCCAGACTGGTTGCGAAGACCCAGCGGGCAGGTGCGATGTCGTTCAAAGTTGTGGTCTCTGCGGCTGCAATGGCCATCTGCCAGCTTCCTGATGGTAAGGCAACATCGGCGCTGAGATTGTAACCATTAAAGACTTCTGGAGAGCCATAAAACACCTCTCCGCTGGCGCCCAATCCGTTTCGGCCACGGATGGCGATATTTCGGTCTGGTGACAGGTCATTAAACCCAGCCTCTTCCAGCAGGGGAGGCAGGTCTACCAGTACGGTTGCGAAACCCCAGAAGCTATCCGATCCAGATCCGGAGTCCGTGACGAAAATAGGACGACGGCCGATTAGAGCAGTGCCCCCCTGAAGGAGCTCCAGAGGGCCTGCAACCCACAACTGTTTGGTTTCGATCGCTTTTAACGCGGCGTCCCTTCGGTTCGGGTCCGCCAAAAGGTTGTGTCCAACCGCAGCCCGATTGGTCGGTTCGGGCCACAGATACGTGACGATGCCATCTGGGGCCAGTTGCAGGCTGCGAATACCCGTCAAGCTATTGCCCAGGTCTGCAGCGAAATTCTGAAAGCTATCTCCATCTATACGGGGGTTACCTGACCGCACATAACCTGCGAGTCCGTGTGTCAGGTGAAGGCGTGCGTTCACTTCGGTTTCCAGGCGCCCGCGAACGTTAAACAAGGTTTCAGACAACGACGCCTGCTTCTGGAGTCGTTTATTTTCAAGTTCATTCAGGAATTCTGCCTGAGCAACCAGCATAATGATGGAAAAAACCAGTGCGGAAATGACTAGTGCCACCGAGCGTCGGGAAATGAAGGAGCCAATGCGCTGCAGGATGCGGCCGAACTGCTCGTCTTCGGTTGGCCCGTCTAAATTCTTTGGTGGTTGCTCGCGGATCTCCTTATCAACCATCTCAGCAAGTTGCTTCAGAAGAAGACGATGATTCTCGTTAAAACGCCTGGGGTGCTGGTCAATTATGCAAATCGCTCCTACCGCATGTCCGTCCGGTGAATGGATGGGATGGCCAGCATAGAAACGTAAGTGCATGTCACCCGTGACCAGAGGGTTGTCTAGAAACCTGGGATCCCTGGTGGCGTCCTCGACGACCAGCATCATATCCGCAGCAACAGCATGGGCGCAGAAAGACACGCTTCTGGGAGTCTCGATCTCATCGGTTCCAATACTGGACTTGAACCACTGTCGATCTTCATCCACGAGAGTGATAAGTGCAATTGGCACATCGAATAGCGCTCGGGCGATTGCCGTCAGGCGATCAAAGCGTTCTTCAGGAGGACTGTCCAGCAACTCCAGTTGGCGCAGTGCCATCAATCTTTCCCGTTCATTGCTGTATGGAGAAGTTTCAGTCATTGGACATTTCCTATAGTGGCGCAGCCTTCTCGCGGAGAAACGGTCGATTTCAAGTGTCTGTGCAAGAGCAATGCCATAGATCAATATCCTGTTGCGGCTGCCGCATGTGTACGGGAAACCACGCACTTGCATTGCAATGTGGTTTGCATTTTGCGAATTGAAATGCGCGTTGGCGCAAATTAGGGAGCAATTTGTGTCGGAAACTGCGGAATACGCCCGGTTTTCGAAAGTTGGATCGAAACGTGCTTAGCAAACTTCGTTGAGTTGGTGGCTACGCTGCCATGCCCCTGTTGGAGTCGAAGTTATGAAGCTAGGTGTAGGATGGGTGGCGCCAATGATATTTGGTCTGTGGCTATCGTGTAGTGAACGTGCCGTGGCCGAGTCTGGTGAATTGTCGGTATTAACATTCGGCATTGTTCCACAGCAGGCCAGCGAAAAACTGGCCAGAGACTGGGTTCCCTTAATGGGCCTGCTTTCGAATGCCGTCGGGCAGCAGATTCGCTTTGCAACGGCCCCAAACATACCTGAATTTGAGCGAAGGCTATCCCTGGGGACCTATGATATTGCCTACATGAACCCTTACCACTTCATTACTGTCGGCCAGGAGGCGGGTTATCGTGCGCTTGTCCGCCAGAAAAACCATCAGCTTCGTGGAATTATTGTCGTATCGAGTGATCTTCGCTTCGAGTCTGTGAGCGAGCTTGCGGAACATTCAATTGCCTTTCCGGCTCCGATGGCCTTCGCCGCTACCCTGATCACCCGCTCCCATCTGAATACTCAGGCTCCCGGCTACAAAACAACGTTCGTCAACTCACATGATTCTGTTTACCGCGGGGTGGCAGATGGATTGTTTGCAGCAGGTGGTGGCATCGTCAGGACGCTTCAGGACCTTGACCCTGATATTCAGTCAAAACTTGAAGTGCTCTGGCTATCACCGGGCTATACCAGTCACGCGATCGCAACACACCCGCGTGTGTCTGACGAAGCGCGAAGCCAGCTCGTCAGTGCGTTTCTGGCTGTTGGCGACAGCGAGTCGGGACGGAGTCTTCTGAGTGCTATAGGAATGAGTGGCTTCCAGCCGGCCGATGACTCGGACTGGGACGATGTGCGGCAGTTGGATATCGGAAAGCGGTAACTTACTGGTTTTTAGTATCTGTGGCGATTTGGTGGGAGGCCTCTCAACATGTCTTTCAGATGGAAGACTATTCTGGGCATCGGTCTGATTGAGTTGGTCTTTCTGTCCCTGCTGATCTGGCAAGCCTCAAGCTATCTTCGTGAGTCCAATGAAGAGACCATTCTGGCGCGTGCCCGTGACACGCTGATGCTTGCAAGTTCTGTCATGACGAAATCGATGATTGCCTATGATCTGGCTACTCTTGAAGAACAGGCAAAGCAGATTTTGAAACTGGAAGACGTCGAGTATGTCCGCATCAAGGGATTTGATCGGGTTCTGGTGTCGGTCGGCATAGATGAGAACAGCGATCGCAAGCTGGACGATACCCTGGCGGAGGCCGAGGATGGTATTTTTGATCAGATCCACGAACTGATTGTTGCGGACCAGGTGTTCGGCACGCTTGCAATAGGAATGTCAGTTCGCGGTTTGAAGCAAACGCTGACACAGGCTCAACTCAGGTTTTACGGCATTGCATTGGCGGAACTCATTCTTGTGGCTTTGTGCTCCTGGGTTTTTGCCAATTACCTGACGAGCAAGCTCAATCGGTTGAGACGTGCAGCGCAAGCACTGGCGAACGGAGGATTCCGGAAGGCCATCACCGTCAAAGGTGATGACGAACTTGCCGAAGCGTTGATCGCCTTCAATACGATGGCGGAGGCGTTGCAGGATCGGGAAAAAGCGTTAAAAACCATGAACGGTGAACTGGTTGAGTCGAATCAACAATTGATTGCGCGGGAAAAAGAGTTGCTGGATGCAAAACACATAGCCGAGCGGGCGTCTCTGGCGAAATCCCGTTTTCTAACACATATGAGCCATGAAATCCGATCACCACTTAATGCCGTTCTGGGTTCGCTTGCTGTGATGAACGACCGTATTCAGCCCAATGACCCGAACGACCGATTTATCCGGCTGGCGCTTGATTCTGGCGAGTCATTGCTGCAGGTGGTAAATGAGGTTCTGGATTTTTCGAGAATCGAAGCGGGGAATGTCAGTTTTGATCAACATCACTTCTATATCAGGCGTTTGCTGGAAGAGGTGCAACGTGCGGTAGGAGTTCATCGTAACGACACGGAGGTCGATGTGAATCTGGTAGTCAACGAGTATGTACCAGATTCCATCATTGCAGATCGTGACCACTTGAGACAGGTATTGACGATTTTATTGGACAACGCGCGCAAGTATACGGGGGCTGGGAATGTCCTTATTCGGGTAGACGTGGAGAGAGTGCCAATGGGGTCGGTGACTGGATTGCTGGCGTTTGAAGTCCGGGACACGGGGCCGGGTATCCCACCGGATCAGGTTGATACTGTGTTTCTGGAGTTCGAACAGGTTGACCCGGCCCGTGACTCTGGCTTGGGCGGGTCTGGGCTGGGACTGGCTATCGCGCGACAGCTTACTGAGGGTATGGGAGGCACCATCCGTATCGAGAGTGAGGTCTCGGTTGGCACATCCTTCTTCGTGACAGTCCCCTTTTCGACATCAGAAACGCCTCATTCAATCGATTTGGAGACAGCACGAACCAATGACGTATCCGGGACCATTACAAAGCAGGATAGGCATACTGTGACCCAACAGAAGTTGTCTGTGCTTGTCGTCGACGACGTGGAGGCGAATCTGCTGATTGCGTCGGAAATGCTAAAAAGTATGGGTATAGAGGTGCATGCGGCCCGGGATGGCGTTGAAGCGGTCGCTATGGCATTGATAAGTCAGTATGACATTATTTTTATGGACATCAGAATGCCACGACTCAACGGATTGGAGGCGACCCGGCGTATCCGTGAGGGCGGAGGGATAAATGCCGTAACACCGATAATTGCGTTGACGGCCAACGCTGAGAAAACTCAAATTGGCCGTTGTAAAGAGGCAGGAATGGACGACTTCATCAGCAAGCCATTTACCCAGGAGCGTCTCGTGCAATCAATCCATCAATGTACTCAGGTAGCCGGGGCAATCGATATGAAACAATCAGCATCAGGCAAGACGGCTGAGTTATTGTCAGCGACTGTTTTACAACAACTCGCCCGGGATACCTCCGGCGAAGCAATTCCCAAGATGATTACGGTATTTCAGGAGGAGGTACGTAAACGGGTCAGTCTGATCATTAGTGTTGCTGATGATAGCGACCCAAGCGAGTTGAGGGAGCAGGCTCATGCCCTGAAAAGCTGTGCTGGCACGTTTGGCGGTCTGCGTTTGCGGGAATTGGCAAGGCTTCTGGAAGACGCGGCCAGTGCTGGCAATACCCAGAAGTTACCTGTTTTGATTGAGGAACTCGGAATAGTGGCGGAGCAGACTTTGATTGAATACGCTCAGTATAAGGCGGATCTTGGGCGTGCGTCCTGACTTTTTGGATCAACTTCATGGAAAGGAAAGTGTAATGGTGGAAAACGGTCGGCCCAGAGTGTTACTTGTGGAAGACAGCCCTTCCAATTCATTAGTCTACCAGAGCTACCTGGAGGTCACTTACGACGTTGATGTTGCTCATACCGGGCGCGAAGCTTTTTTCTGCCTGGGTTAGCATCATTACCAGGCACTGATAACGGACGTTCGCCTGCCGGACACCACCGGGTTGGATATTCTTGATCGCGTGCAATCAGACACTCCGGATCTGCCAGTTGTTGTAATCACTGCCCACGGCTCGGTGGATATGGTGGTGGACGCGATGCAACGCGGAGCCGCCGACTTCATTACCAAGCCGTTTGACAAAGCGAGGCTTGAAGTCACGCTTGCAAACATTTTCAAGAAGCAGCAACTTGAAGATGTTGTTGCTGAGTATGAAAAGTCTTTTGTTCGTGAGCAGTTCCACAGAATGATTGGTTCCTCGCTGCCGATGCAGAGCGTCTATCGGATTATCGAAAGTTCGGCGCAAAGCAGGGCATCTGTATTCATTACGGGTGAGAGTGGCACGGGCAAGGAGCTGTGTGCAGAGGCGCTACACGCTGAAAGTGACCGGTCGGACAAGCCGTTCGTGGCTTTGAACTGCGCTGCCATTCCCCGCGATCTTATTGAAAGTGAGATTTTCGGGCATTTGAAAGGGGCCTTTACCGGTGCATCGTCGTCACGTGAAGGGGCGGCTCTTCGAGCAAATGGCGGAACTCTCTTTCTTGATGAGATCGGCGAAATGCCCCTGGATTTGCAAAGCAAATTACTTCGGCTTATTCAGTCCGGAACGTTTCAGCCGGTTGGCAGTAGCAAGGAAATCGCGGTTGATGTCCGCTTTATCTGTGCGACCAACCGTAACCCTTTGATCGAGGTTCAGGAAGGCCGTTTCCGGGAAGACCTTTATTACCGCCTGCATGTCATCCCGATACAGATGCCACCTCTCCGGGACCGGGGCAACGATATCTTACTCATCGCCCGTTCGCTGTTGATCCAATACTCAGACGATGAGGGCAAGTCTTTCCGATCCTTCAGTCGGGAAGTGGAATCGTTCCTGGAACGGAGCCGCTGGCCGGGGAATGTGCGCGAGCTCAGCAATATCATTCGCAATGTGGTGGTTCTGAACGAGGGTGAAACCGTGACCATGGCGATGCTGCCGTCGCCGATATCCGCCGCATGTAACCCGGTTCCGGGAGTACAACAGCATATCGATACAGGGTTGTCCGATTCGGTTCAGTTCGTTGGTCACTCCATGTTTCCGGTACAGGGTGGTAGTGGCGAAAATACCGGGAATAATAGTGGAATACTGCCGTTATGGCGGGAAGAAAAACGCATTATTGAGGCTGCAATTGCACAATGCGATGGTAATGTGCCTAAAGCGGCGGCGTTTCTTGAAATCAGTGCTTCCACCATCTACCGGAAACGCCTGCAATGGGAAAAGATGTAGGTTTCCGACATGCAATTTGGGTTGCATTTTGCGACGACCTGAAAGGAGGTGGTGCGAAGATGGTGTTGTGGCTCCTATCTTTCTGATAAATAATGATTTTAATAGCTGGCACGTAATCTGCTTAGGTTGTATCAGGCGCCAGAAGACAAGGCTTCTGGCAATTGATGATTCATCAGTGGAGCACTGACATGCAAACCGCCATTTCGAGTAGTGATCGCCTATCTTCACGAGGCCCGGAGCCTTCCCGCTTGCTGGTTGTCGACGATGATTCCGCTATTCGGACTGTTTCGCGTCTTGCGTTGGAATATTCTGGATTCAGCGTTACCGAAGCATGTGACGGCTACACGGCCTTGAGTTGGCTAAAGTCTCATCGTTTCGATGCGATTCTTCTGGACGCTCGAATGCCAGGCATCGATGGATTTGAAACCTGCCGACAAATGCGCGAAAGACTGGGTATGGACCCTGTTCCCATCGTGATCGCTACAGGGCTGGATGATGATGTATCTATCCAGACCGCTTTTGACTGTGGTGCCACTGATTTTGCGCCCAAGCCTCTTAACTGGCAGATAATCATCCAGCGCCTGCGTGCTTTGATCCGCGCCCGTGAAGCCAGCATTCACCTCAATGGGCGAAGCCTTCAGATTTCCTCCATGTTGAAAACGTCTTCCGAAGCTGTCCTGACTATGGACCGCAATGCCGTAATTCAGGAACGAAAGCACACCGAAAAACTTCCTGAAGCGGTGAAAGAAATGTTTCGACCAGGATGTGCGTTTTTCGATGTATTGCCGGTTGAGTGCTCAGGGCGTGTTGCAAAAGCCTGGGAAAATGCAGTGAACGGCGACAGCATTGATGAATTCATTCTTCAGTTTGGTGCGAACGGTTCCGATATGAACATTCAGGGACGTTTTATCGCCGGTGTTGAAAACGAAATGCTGTGTCTGCTCCAGGATCAAACGGAAGCTTTTGTCACCGAACGGAAAATGTATGAACTGGCCTATGTTGATCAGTGCACAGGCATCGCTAATGAAAAGCGTCTCATTTCTGAACTCACTCTGCGGCTGAAACAGGAGAGGGACAATGGCCCCAGCACGGTGCTGATTCGTTGTGCCACTTCTGATTTTCAGGAGTTTGAACCACGACTGGGACGTTCCGGGCTTAATAAACTTGCCTGCACCATCGTTAGTCGCATTAATAGCCGTGTAACAAAATTCGCTAAAGATACATCATTGGTTCTTAGTGAGCCGCCGCTCGTCGCCCGTATCTCGGAATCACACTATGCGATTGCCCTTTCCGGAGATGGCGTTAGGGGAGACAACATCGAGGAATTGGCGCAGAGCATTCTCAGCGTGCTCACTAATTGTGTCGAAATCGATGGTTTTTCATGTCCAATGGACTGGAAGATTGGCATTGCAACCAGCACCGGAACAACCTCACCAGATGCCTTGCTGAGCGCCACCGCGTATGCCATCCAATCCGGTTTGGCGGTCAATGGAAACGATCGTATCCGTTTCTATAATTCCGGTGTTCAGGAGAACATTGGCAGGGCGATGGAACTTGAGAGACTGCTTCGGAAAGACATTGCGACAGGGGCACTTGAAGTGTATTACCAGCCAAAATTTGCTTTGTCTGATCGCTCGTTGATCGGTATGGAGGCGTTGGTTCGCTGGAACAACCTGGAATTGGGGCCTGTCTCTCCAGCGCGCTTCATTCCGCTGGCTGAACAGACGGGTTTAATCATACCGCTGAGTCACTTCGTCATTGAAACGGTTCTTGATCAGATTGTGTGTTGGCGCGAAGAGGGGAGCCCTGCCGTTCCCGTATCCATCAACATCTCAGGGCATCACCTCAACAGCCAAACGATTGTTGAGGAACTGATGGCCGGTATTGAGCAGCGGGATATTCCCTGCCATCTTGTGGAACTGGAAGTGACCGAAAGCATCATGATTGAGGGCGCTGGCAGAGCGCTGGCCAATCTTCATGAACTCCGGGAAAACGGAGTTCGCATTTCAATTGATGATTTTGGCACCGGCTACTCGTCTCTCAGTTACTTGCGCGAGCTGCCGATTGACTGTCTCAAAATCGACCGTAGTTTCGTGAATAGCATTGCCAATGACCCAACCGCACACGCCATCGCGAAGGCCATTATCACCGTGGGACACGAGGTGGGCCTTCATGTCATTGCCGAAGGTGTGGAGACACCAGAACAACTGACCTGCCTTAAGGACGCGCAATGCGATTCTGTTCAGGGGTACCTGACCGGACGGCCCGTAGACAGGGATCACTTTGACGTCTTTTTTGGGGGATATGTTCCTCGTTCAACCCACTGATTGACGTAACCCTCGAAATCTTTGCGACGGCCAGGGAAGGGCTGTCGTCAACCATCTGAAACACCAATCTCGTCAAGTCTCCAGGTCCTGCCCGGTGGGGAATCTCCCATGGCCCCAACCTTCGAACGTTTTAATCTCTCATCGCTAGGCCGGGTGCTGCAAGTAGCTTTGCAATTTGCTACCCAATCGGCATGTGTCGGTTTTTATAGTATGTGGATGCGCCAAAAAAACATATTAAGTCATTGATTATTAACAAAATAAAAAGTTGGCACTGAATGTGCTTTAAGAAGATTGTGAGACATACGTCACACCCAACTTAAAACCAGAGCAAAGTTTGAGGTAAATACAATGAAAAACATACAAGTTAGCAAGCTGTCACGTAAGCAAGCGGGCTTTGTGATGACCACCGAGCTGGTCCTTCTTTCTACTGTCATGGTTGTCGGACTTGTTGCCGGGATGGTGACGATGCGGGATGCATTGACCGCAGAAATGGAGGATGTCGCTGAAGCCATTGGTCATCTCGATCAGACCTACGCCTTTAACGGCATCGTAAATGGTCAGAACACCGCAGCCATTGAAGGTTCTGTATACGGCGACGCGACTGACACCAACGCGGGTGATGATGTCGAGTTCACCTTTGTGGCCGCAACGCCGCTTGAGGGTGCTTCGACCGCAGCGAGCCTGGGTGCCAGCTCCTCAGCAAATACAGGCACTGTAAACACGCCGTAAGCTGAAGATAGATGACACGCCGCGGCGCTTGAGGGTCGCGGCTGCTTTAAGTTCGAATATCGGGGGTGGATCATGAAAAAGAAACTGACCGGAAGTACTACCGCCGCCATCAGCATGTTTCTGATTTCCGGAGTGTTTGCCAGTGTGCTTGGGGCAAGGCAGTTTGAGCGCTTCACTACTCATGAGGTACTTGGGCTCAATGGCGACTGGCCGGCAGGTGTATCTCTGCAACCGGCAATGCTGAAAAAAATCCGGGTTGATAAAGAGGTATCCGGAATTCCAGACCCACGGAAGGTTGTGGGGCTGACATTAAATGCTGCCAAGAAAGACGGCGAAATCCTTCGGCCTGGCGAACTCAAGCGTGCGAGGAAATCATGGCTGGCGCAACAGGTTCCTGACGGCAAAGTCCTTTACACGATGGTTCCACAGCCAGGATCCATACCCTATACCCAGCTAAGAAACGGCGACTCGTTCGATGTTATTGCCACGGGGCGGGGAGGCGTTCGAACGGTAGCGCGAGATGTAAGATTGATCGGAGTCTCCGGTGGCCGCACTACAGGTAAGAACCCAGCGCTCGATCAGGGCGGTCTTTTCGGGTTGGCAAGCTCGAAGCCTTCACCCGGAGAGAAAAGTGTCGCTTTGGTGGTGGCGGTTGCGCCAGAGTACGTTTATCCGCTGGCACATATTAATCCGCAGGAAAAAGTATCCATTGTGCTTCATGGAGAAACGTCGGAAGTCTCTAGTCAAAGAGCACATATTGATCCCCAGCCGACCCATCGACAGATTGAAGTAGTGTCCGGATTGAAAAGGAAGACCATTTCAGTGGCGATATCGGACCCATAAATAACATTGTAGAACCGGGCGTTCTCCCTCGTTCATTCTCAAGATTTGCGGCCGATGTATCAGGCCGCTTTTTTTAATTTTCTTATTCGCTTTGCATTATGCAAATGCCTTGTGCAAAACGCCAAGTCGTTTATTTAATGATTCTTATCTTTCTGATTTTTAACCATAAAAATGATTTCACAATGTGGCACGCAACCTGCTATTCCCATGGAAGATGAGAACAACCAATAATTTCGGAGCTGTATAAAGTGAGGAGTCGTCACATGATGAAGCTCGGCTGTTTATGCCTAATGCTCTTTAGTGCCGGATGCGGACATTTTCATCCCGCCTTAGTTGACCTTCCGGAACAGACCCGGATTGAGGTTACCCAAGCCCGAAACATCGCGACTCACAGAGTCCTGGCGCAAGATATTGACTATCCGGATCGGGGTGGTATGGGGCAGCCTGTAATGGCCCGTCAATGGGTTGCTCCTGGATGTCGGCTTCAGTTCTATACGTTGAACCATAGCCGGGCGATGGATCACGAACCACCACTGCAACGGTATCTCAATGATGGGATAGGTCCTGAAGTCGGTTACCTGTCGACCTATCAACGCCACGTTATTCGTTCCACCTTTGAACCTGGGACGTCCATGCTTTCAGAAGCCCTGAAAGCAGATCTGGAATGGTTCGCTCAATCGCTCAAAGCTAACGCGGTTCTACCTCATGTTGTTGTTATTGGTCACGCCAGCAGCAGGGGTTCGGAAGGCTTTAACAGCGCACTTTCTGAAGACAGGGCTCTCAATACAACTCGTTACCTGATCCTGAACGGTATCTCTCCGGAGCACATCCATGTTGTTGCTGCGGGTGAGTCAATTCCACCGGCCTATGACCACCCGGTTGCGTTGCATGAACGTAGTCGCCGGGTTGAACTCGCTACCTTTATTCGCGCTCCTGAACCCAGGGGAGGCAAGTCGGATTGTCGCTCTCAATATAACAGTACGGTTTCCATCGCTAACTCAAGGGACGCATCATGAAAAAACCGCCAGTTTTCGCTGCCTGGCCCGGACTTCTGCTCTTGGCGCTGGCTTTGGTGTCGGTGTCCGCACAGGGCCGCCTTGTCTATCTTGAAGATGCGACTGGTCGCCATGCGTCGGAGAATCGATCCCTTATCCAATGGACCCATTCCCGGCTTGTATTCGATAGGGAAATTGAGCGGGTTGCCGTGGGCCAGACTAAAACCCTCGAAGTCGAGGTGCTGGGAGGCAGGGAGCTGCTTCTTTTGGCCAAAGAGGTTGGGCGAACCACGTTGATCGTATGGTATCAGGGTGGCGAGACTGAAACGTTCCTGTTCAGTGTAACGGAAGACCTGTCAGTACTGAGAGGCGCTCTCAGGGACATTCACCCGGATATCCGGCTTGAACTTGCACCGGACCGTCCTGCTCTGACACTGCGTGGTCGAGTACCCAGTGTCGATTTCAAGATTGCTGCTGAGGCTGCAGCCACTCACTATCTTGGCGCCCGTACGGACTCCAGGCGCCAGCATGGTCGACTGCCGGGAGTTGGCGGGCAGACACTGGATAATAACCCGCTTCACATTCTAAGCCAGGTACAACAGTCACCGGGTGATGCCTTCCGGCTGAATGCGGAACATCTTTCTCAAAACAGCCGGGTTGCGATTATCAATCTGATTCAGATAGAAGAGCTCCCTGCCACCTTCGAAGCAAAGATCCTCGAGGCTATCAGGCCAATGGGGGCTGGTAATGTGAATATCCGCCGGGTGGTGCGTGGTGTGGTGCCCGATGATGCGCAGGACACGTTCATTCTGGAAGGAGAAGTCCGTGACCAGGTAACGCTCACGCGCGTACTCAATGTTGCCTCGAAGCTGCTCCTGAATACCAGGGATGGTGCCGCGGCCAACGGAGCACTGGTTGCACTGACTGATGAGGCTGGAGGGCTTATAGGGACAGGTGGAGGCAGTGTTTCCAGCTTGTCCAGTACGTTCGGTACTGGTCTGGGTTCCTCTGCCGGAGGCGGCCAGGGCAATCGGATCAAGTCGAACGTAGGGCGATCAAAGTTGATTTCAGTGGGTAATGGCCGTTTGTTGTCGGTCATTGAAGTCGGGGATTTACCGCAGGTGCGGGTTGCCGTTCAGATACACGAAATCAATCGTAACCGCATGTTTCGCTGGAGGCCTGATTTATCGCTGGTGACTGAGGGCTATAACACCAACGGACTGCTCTCGCTTGGTGGCTTATCTTCTCGCGCCGCTGATAGTTCGATGGTCGAAAATGCTCTCCAGATTCTGGGTGGCACCTTGACCAACAATCTGCAAGTCGGTGGAAGTGATGCAGCATTTGATCTGTTGTTTTCACTGATGGAACAGGATGGTATCTCCAGAACGTTGTCACGCCCCAACCTGACGGTGATGGCGGGAGAATCCGCAGTATTCAGTGTGGGTGGCGAAGTGCCGGTGCCAACGGCATTTGCTCCTAGCGGCCTGAAGTCTGGCGATGAGGTGGCGGCCAATACCCCGGGTGTCTTTAGTGGCACATCGTTCAAGTCTTTTGGTGTTGAACTCAGTGTGCGTGCCATGGTGGATGAAGACGACCGCATTACGCTTGACATTAATCCGACGATTTCCGCGCCTGATACCTTACTGACGCAGCAAATCAGCCAGAGCACAGGCAGCAGTTTGAATTCCACCGCTTTCAACACGCGCAGTATTCACACCACCACCCGTTTGAATGACGGTCAGCCATTGATTCTGGGTGGCCTGATATATCGAGAACAATCGGCCCAGAACGATCACACCCCCGGCTTGCAGGATATACCACTGATTGGCCATCTCGCCGAAGCGACGTCAAAAAGTGAGCAGGACCGTGAACTGGTCATCGTGGTTACACCGACACTGATTCGGGAACCGAACGGGCTGATTCATCAATGGGCCTTCCCCGCGGTCACTGATATCGCTGATCGAACACTATCGTTGTCTTCGCATGGTTACCAGGAGAACTGACACCATGAAAAACGTATCGATATTGATCTTGCTATTGGTGACGTTGGCTGGCTGTGCAGCGCAGCCGCAAAAATACGTTACCGATGTGGTGGACCCAGGGCTGGAGGTGGATCGCCTGCTGGGACTGTATCTGGAAAACATGAGCAAAGGCCGGTCGTGTACTGGTGATCTGGGCAACGACTCCTTTCAGGAATGTGATGGAGTCCTTCGTCGCCTTTCCCAGATCTACGTGGCTTATCCCGACAATGAACGGGTGAATATGGCGATGGCTATCGTGAGCTATCAGTCGGGGCAGGTTGAGAAGGCACGTTTTGTTCTCGACCAGTTGCTGGCGAAAGGTCTTCCACGTCCAGAGGCCGCCGTGTTAAGAGCGAGAATTGCGCTGGAAGAGGGCAGTGTCAATCGTGCCGGGACCCTGTTGGAGGTACAGATACGCCAGAATCCAATGCACTTCGAGCTGCATGAAAT
>PBRG01000102.1 GCA_002726615.1 Marinobacter sp. | reverse complement strand
GAAAATATGCGGGCGCAAGTATGGAGAAACGATTAGCTGTTTGCAATGACGTAGATCAACTCTGAAACTCTGTCAACTGTGTCTAAATCAGTAACATGGCGAATCTACAAGGGTAATCATGAATGCTCCAAAAGCGGTTTTTGATGTTCGGTTGATGCGTTGCTTCCCGGAACACTAATGATAGTCATAATTCGGAGGTTTGGTGAATTCTGTAACTGTATTCAAAACCAGGGCGCAAGATAGTGTGACCGCGCCGGTGCTTGTCCTTGCGCATGGCGCAGGCGCACCCGCCGATTCGCCGTTCATGGAGCTCCTGGCGGCAGCGCTGTCGGCGCAGGGCGTGACGACCGTCAGGTTTGAGTTCCCCTATATGGAGAAGCGACGGGAGGATGGCAAAAAGCGGCCACCGGACCGCCAGCCAACCCTGCTTGGGCATTTCCGCAGGGTAATTGCGGATACTTGCGCCGGAGCCGATGGTCAGGCCGGGGTTTTTGTCGGTGGCAAGTCCATGGGGGGGCGAATGGCCAGCATTCTGGCGGCGGAGCCTGGTATTGATGACGCGGTTCGTGGTGCCGTGTGTTTTGGCTATCCCTTTCACCCTCCTGGCAAAAATGACCGGTGGCGGACGGATCATTTCCAGTCGCTGTGCCGGCCAATACAGATCATTCAGGGGACACGGGACCCTTTTGGAAAACAAGCAGAAGTTGAGGCGCGTGACTTCGACGTGCTGGACAACGTGAACCTGGTTTGGCTGGAAGGCGGAGACCACGATTATCGGCCCCTGGCGCGGCAGAGTGAGAGCCGGGAAGACCTGATTCAGCAGGCGGCGGCAACAGCTGCAAGGTTTATGACCGGGCAGGAGTGAGTCAGGAGACCTCGGGTGTCGCTTGCTCAGTCCGGTTTCGACCGCATGCTTTGGCACGATAGAGTGCCTCATCGGCACGCCTGAACAGGTCCCGCTCATCATCCCCCTGGGATAATGTTGCGGTACCGGCGCTCATGGTCAGCGTAACCGGTGTACCATCGTCCGCAGGCACGCGTATCGTGGCGATATCCTCAAGAATCCCTTCACAGACACCCAGAGCGCCATCCGCGTCGGTGCCGGGTAACAGGATGGCGAACTCCTCTCCGCCAAAGCGGATCGCGATATCACGTGGTCGTTTGACGTGGCGCCTGAGAATGTCGGCAATGTGTTGCAGGCAACGATCACCAAACCCGTGCCCCCAGGAGTCGTTGACAGCCTTGAAGTGGTCGGCATCCAATAGAGCAATGGTCAGGGGTTGACCAGTACGTCGGGCTTCGGCACAGAGTTCCGGCAGCAGGTTGTCCATATGACGGCGATTATGGAGCCCGGTCAGAGCGTCATTGAGGCTTAGGGTTGCCAGCTGCCGGTTTGCCTTCTCCAGCTCTCTCATGGTGCTGCGAAGCTGCGCGGTTCGTTCATGCACTTTTAACTCGAGATCCGTTCTGGCGTTATGCTCTACGTCCAGAAGCTTCTTATTCAATAGTCGCCAGCGCTGTACCATGGCGTAATTGAGCAGAATGACCTGTGCTGCCACGGCGGTCTGCATAAAGATTTCCCGCGCCAGGAAATCGGCCAGGTGACCAAAGGCCGCCATTGAATAGATCAGGGCGCCTGCCAGCATGCCCGACCATGCCATCACGTACCACTTGGCGGGAGAGTATCCCTGGCGCCAGCGGACGATGCCCATGATAAACAGGCAGGCGATGATCAGCAGTGCAATCCCGGTATTCAATACAATGGATTTGTTGTAGGGCAGCAAGAACGCCATGAAGAACAAGCCTGCGCTGGTCAGAGCCAGCCCCGTCAGCACCTTGTCCGCATTGGTGTTGGTGGGGATTTCGAGGAATGAGCGCCCGAACAGGGTCATGGCCAGCGAACTGATCGACATCAGTATGGGAATCGATGTATTGGCGAAACCGGTACTGTCGGGCCAGAAATACTGGTTGGCAAAACCGCCCATGGCAAACAGGAACAGTCCCAGTGATGCCATGTAAAAGGCATTGTAGAAGTAGTAGCTGGTGCCGGAACTGCAAAAGAGCAGCAGGTTGAATATTGCGAAAACCAGTAACGCCCCATAGAAGACGCCGTGTATGAGGGTGAGGTGGTTGCTTTCCGCGATCGTCGTTTCCGGCGTTTCCAGCGACAGTGGAACATTCAGTGCCCCGCTGCTCTGAATCCTCAAGGTGATGGCTTGGGTCTCGCCAGCGCCGAGCGTGACGGGGAGCAGGAAATACCGGTAATCTATGCCCCGCGAGAGAAAGGGTTGCTGGTCCCCCGTGGTCATGGCTGGTTCAACGAGTTCACCGGAGCGCCAGAACGTCACCTCGTCCAGCAGTGGGTAATTGAGCTTCAGATACCAAAGCTTCCGGGTATCGCCAGAGTTCCGAACTTTGAGGCGAACCCAGTACACCGAATCGGTGTGACTGAATACCAGGTCGTGTCCCCTGGCGGATGTCCATTGAACATCCGCCGGCAGTTCACGGGGGGATTCGGCCCGATGTGCGGGCGTGTTCGGTGTTGCACTCAGGAAGCAGACATGGTTCATCAGCGCTTCCCGTTGCACCGGATCGTTGGCGTCCAGCGCCGGACAATGAGGTGTGGTTCCCGGAAGGGCTGCCAGTGGCAGGTCCGTAACCAGTAGTAGCCCGATCAGTGGAAGCAGAAAGCGCAGGTACAGCGGCATTAAGGTATTCCTGCCAGCGGAAAGCCCGTTAGTGTAGACAATTGCGGGCTGTGTATATGTTAAACAGATTCAAATTTAGGGGTTTCTGACGAGAAGCCCTTTCCAGGTGCCTAATGGAACAACTGATTGCAATTTGTCGTCCCGGGTTCGAGACGGAAGCGGGGCGGGAGTTGACCGACTCGGCAGCCGGTGGCGGGGTCTATGGCTACTTCGAGCCCTCTGTGAACCAGGGATTTCTGACCTTTCACTGTCCGGGGCCAGAACAGGTTGAAGCGCTGCTCAAAAGGCTATCCATCGACCAACTGGTGTTTGTCAGGGACTGGTTTGTGGTTTTGGCGGACACAGCCTTGCCCATGTCTGACCGGGTCGGCGCTGTCATCGACGCATTGCGACCTGTTGATGGGGTGATTCCTGCCTGTGCCCGTGTAGAAATCCGCCTTCCTGAAAACAATGCGGATGCGGACCTTGGCAACTTCGCACGTAAGTGGGTCTCCCCGCTGTCGAAAGCGCTAAGGGGCGCCGGGTTACTGGAAAAGGATTCGAAAGCTGAGTCGCCAGCGCGGCTTGAAGTGTTACTGACGGGATTCGAGCGCGCCATTATCGGATTCAGTCTGGCTCGCAATCGTGCGCGCTACGTCGGTGGCATTCCAAGGCTTCGACTGCCCGCGTCCGCCCCCAGCCGGTCGGCGCTGAAACTGGAAGAAGCGTGGAAGGTATTCCTGCCCCCGGGCCAGGAACTGGACTACCTGGGAAGTGGCAAGCAGGCTGTGGACCTGGGTGCTGCCCCCGGTGGCTGGACCTGGCAACTGGTCAGGCAGGGTATGATGGTGAGCGCCGTTGATAACGGGCCTATGAATGCTGAGTTGATGGCTTCCGGGCACGTAGAGCATGTTGAGGCAGATGGTTATCAATGGCGGCCCCGGCGAGGTGTGGACTGGATGGTGTGCGATATCGTCGACCATCCACGCCGAACGTCGGAGATGGTCGTGCATTGGCTGTCCGCCAAGCTCTGCCGCTATACCGTTTTTAATCTGAAACTACCGATGAAAAAACGGTACGACGAATGGTTGGTGTGCAAGGACATCCTGGAAGAAGGTCTTGCACGGACGGAAATGAACTTCTTGCTGAGGGCCCGTCACCTTTACCACGATCGTGAGGAGATCACCTGTTTCATAGAGCGCAGGGACTGAGCGCCTGTGAATGGCGTGCTTTAGCTACTATGCTGCCACACAGTGATAATCTCGTCCCGGTCCATCATTGGGATCAACTCCGCCATCAGTTCCCGGCGCTCCTCGGAGAGGAGCCAGCGCTGCCAGTCCGCTTCGGAGCGCCAGTTGGAGAGGGTGAGGCGATGGTTGGAGTCGTGGGTATCAACCAGCGTTTCACCGGAAACGAAGCCGGGGGCGCTTACCGCGTTCTGAAGGACCTTACGGGATCTGTCCTCGTAAGCGGATTCGAGTGTTTCAGCAATATGACGTTCAATCAGCACCCGGATCATTGTTTACCTCGTTTTGTTTTTTGACATCTATAAACAATAATTTAGCACGTATTTTCTAAATTTCAGGTGGAATCGCAGGAGGAATAACATTGGAACAACCGGAGCACGATGCAGAGCTGGACGCCCGGGGGCTGTTTTGCCCGGAACCCGTCATGCTGCTGCACAACAGAATCGTGGATATCAGTGTAGGGGGCGTCTTGAAGGTGGTTGCCACGGACCCGTCAACAACCCGGGACATACCGAGATTCTGCCAGTTCCTGAATCACGAGTTGGTTTACAGCGCCGAGGACAACCAGGAATTCGTTTACTTCATCCGCCGGGGGGAGTGACCGAAGGCCGTCAGGAGCCGCCGGACATGTCCAGTGCGTTCAGATGGCCGAGGAACTGTTCGCGATCCATTTCGCCCAATATCCGGGCGGTTTCCAGCTCAGCCCCATCGTTGCCATAGAACAGAATGGCAGGGGGACCAAACAGTCCCAGTTCTTCAAGCAGTGCCTGCTGGGCCGGCGTGTTGTCCGTCATATCCAATTGCAACAGTGTGTAGGGTGAAAGCGCCTGGATCACAGAGCCATTGCTGAAGACGTTTCGCTCCATGACCTTGCAGGAGATGCACCAGTCGGCGTAGAAGTCCAGCATTACCGGGGTGCCGTCTTGCTTCGCCAGGGCCAGTTGATTGCGAATATCGGCGGGCGACTCCAACCGAAGGAATTGGGCGTGGGCCATCTGGGGCGCAGAGCCACCAGTAACCGCCGGGTTGGATGCGGTGAACGGCGCTAACGGCTTCATCGGGTCGTTGGCGCCGGATACGGCACCGGCCAATAACGCGATGCCGTAGGCAAACATCACCAGGCCCAGACCTTTGCGGGTGCGCTCCCAGCCAGCCTTTGCTGCATCGAAGGCTCCGAGTTGAACGCCGGTAACGGCAATCAGTAACCCCCAGAGCGTCAGCGCCAGCCAGGCTGGGACCAGCCGTTCCACCAACCAGATCGCAACAGCCAGCAGCATGACTCCGTAGAATGCCTTGACCACGTTCATCCAGGGACCGGTGGAGGGCAACAGTTTACGGCCGCCCACCGCCACGAGTATCAGGGGAATGCCCATGCCGAGCCCAAGGGCGAACAGGGCCACGCCTCCGATGACGGCATCCTGGGTGGTACTGATGTATAGCAGGCTACCGGCAAGCGGTGCCGACACGCAGGGTGAAACGATCAGTGCTGACAGCGCACCGATGCCGAAGATGCTGACGACCCGACGTCCGGTCAGGCGATGGCTGGCATCGTTAAGCGGCTCCCGGATAAACCGGGGTAGCTGTATCTCAAACAGGTTGAACATGGAGAGGGCAAATACCACGAACAGTGCCGCGAAAACACTCAGCACCCAAGGCGACTGCAGATGCGCCTGAAGGTTGAAGCTGGCACCCAGTAACCCGGTAATCACACCCGCCGCGGCATAGGTCAGTGCCATGCCCAGGACATAGCTGCTGGCCAGCAACAGCGCATGGGCGGTAGTACCGGTGTTGCGCCCAGACACCAGTGAGGAAATGATCGGCACCATGGGCAGGACGCAGGGTGTAAAGGTCAGCCCCAGCCCGAGCAGCAGAAACAGGGCCGCGATGAACAGGACTGACTGGTTGGCCAAAAAGCCGGCGAGCCCGGTCGCCGTGGATGTATCCGTGGGTGCATTTGTCGAAGACGACTGGGCATTGCCTGATGACCCCGAAGAGCCGGACATGCCGGCAGGAACAGAGGCATCGTCGCTTCCGGCGCTGGCGTAGTATAACGCGTCACGGGTTTGCGGCGGGTAGCACAAGCCTGCCTTGGCACAGCCCTGGTAGGTTACCTGCAGCTCCGCCTCGCGGACGCCTTCAGGAAGATTGACCGGGACGCGTGCCTGGACCGGATCGTAGAAGACTGTGACCTTGCCGAAGAACTCATCCTCCGTATCGGTGCCGGTGTAGGAGAAATCAGGCTCACCCAGGGTGACGCCGTCTGTCTTGCTGCTTACCTGGATGCGACCTTTATAGAGGTAGTGTTCAGGAGTGACATCCCAGGACAGCACAATAGCGCCGGCATCAACGGTGTAATTGAACGGCAGGGCTTCGTCCACCGGCAGGAAATCGTTGCTGCCGCCGAACAGCGAATTGCCTGCCCCGAACGCGAACAGCGATACGGTGGACAGTGCCAGAAACACTAAAAAGCGGCTCAGCACCCGATGGAGAGCACTACTGCGTGAGGCTGTATTGTTGCCGGTCATAATCAATGGATTACCGTAGCTGGTTCCGGAAATATCTGCGCGGTCTCAGTGTCTGTTGAAACCTTGCATCCCAAGGTTGCAATGGACTCATTTGTCAGGCAAAAGTTCCCTCTGGTATTGAACGGTCTAAAGTCGCACAATAGCCGTCCCATGAAACACGATCCTGATGATCTTATCATGCTGTTCAGTGACCTGTTCCGGGGGAACTACCGGACCGTTCTGGTCAAGGGCAGCGATGAGCCTGAATACCTGCCCGCAACGGCGTCTGGCAATTACGCGCAGATTATCTTTGCTCACGGTTATTATGCCAGTGCTCTGCACGAAATCAGTCATTGGTGTATCGCCGGTGAGCATCGGCGCACACTTCGGGACTTCGGCTACTGGTACTGTCCCGATGGCCGTGACGAGGCGCAGCAGCAAGCGTTCGAAAAGGCTGAAATCAAGCCGCAGGCCCTGGAATGGCTGTTCTCTGCCGCATCGGGCACACGCTTCCACATCAGCGTCGACAATCTCTCCGGTTGCGGGGCATGGGATGAGAGCGCCTTTCGCAGGAATGTGCGGGCGCAGGCAGATTATTACCTTGAGCACGGCATGCCGGCCCGCGCGGGCCTGTTTTTCGAGACGCTCAAGACATTTTACGGAACCGGGGCTGACTTTAACGAAGTCTGGAAGAAAGAGACCAGGCGCCTGATGCCCGACGATTCCGCCACAGACACTGAGGTAGATTGAAGCAACATGACATCTGACGCACCCGAAGCCGGCAAAACCTTTTTCAAGGATCTCAACCTTGACCAGCGAGTGCTCGATGCCATCACCGATATCGGTTTTGAGCATTGCACACCCATTCAGGCAGAAACTCTTCCGTTCACCCTGGCGTGCCAGGACCTGATCGGCCAGGCTCAGACCGGCACCGGCAAAACCGCCGCATTCCTGATCACTGCTATCCAGAGCATGCTGGAAACGCCGATTCCGAAAGAGGACCGGTTCGCCTCGGAACCCCGGGTTCTGGCCCTGGCGCCAACCCGTGAACTGGCCATGCAGATCGCCAAGGACGCGGAGCAGCTTTGCGGGTACACGGGCCATAATGTGGTCACCGTGGTGGGCGGTATGAACTACGATAAGCAGCGCGATCAGCTCCAGAACGAGATTGTTGACATACTGGTGGCAACCCCGGGCCGGTTGATCGATTTCCTGGGCTCTCAGGACGTTTTTCTCGACCAACTCGACATCCTTATCCTGGATGAAGCGGATCGGATGCTGGACATGGGCTTTATTCCCGATGTGAAGCGCATTATTCGCAAGTGCACGCCAAAGGAAGAGCGTCAGACCCTGCTGTTCAGCGCCACCTTTAATCAGGATGTTCTCAACCTTGCCTCGATGTGGACCAAAAGCGCGGAGTTCGTCGAGATCGAGCCGGAACAGAAGACCGCTGAGCGAGTAAGGCAGACCGTCTATCTGGTGGGCGAGGATGAAAAACTGCCGGTGCTGGTCAACTATCTTCAGCGCCCCGAAGTGGAGAAAGCCATCGTCTTTGCGAACCGTCGTGACCAGTGTCGTGACCTGGATGAGGATCTCCGCAACCAAGGGGTAAAGGTCGCTCTGATGTCCGGGGAAATCGCCCAGAACAAGCGGCTCAAGACATTGGAACAGTTCAAGAATGGCAGTATTCAGGTACTGGTTGCCACGGATGTCGCCGGTCGTGGCATCCACGTCGACGGTGTAACCCATGTATTCAACTATAATCTTCCGGATAACGCTGAAGATTACGTTCACCGAATCGGGCGCACCGGTCGTGCGGGGAAACACGGTGTCTCTGTCAGCTTTGCCAGTGAGGACGATGCCTTTTCACTGCCGGCCATCGAGTCCTACATCAGCCAGAAACTGACCACGGCGGTGCCGGATGAAGCGCTGATGACCGAACTCGCCAAACCGCCCATCACTCGCAAGCGTGGTGGCCGGCGTCCCCAGGGCAACCGCAGCCAGGGCGGGCGTGGCGGCAACCAGCGTCAACGCAGGAACTAACAGGTCGGGAAGCAGGATCATGCGGATAGTAGCGGACGAGAACATACCCTTACTGGAATCGTTTTTTGGCGATATCGGCGAGATACGACCAGTGTCCGGGCGCACGATGTCAGCTGCGGATGTTCAGAATGCGGATATCCTGCTCGTTCGCTCAGTCGCCCGGGTCAATCAGGCATTGCTTGAAGGAAGCCGGGTTCGCTTCGTTGGCACCTGTACCATCGGTACCGACCATGTCGACCAGAATTGGCTTGAATCCAGCGGCATCGCGTTTTCGGCGGCTCCCGGCTGCAACGCCAACAGTGTGGTTGAGTACGTGCTGTCAGTGATCTCGCTGCACGCGGAAAAGCGTGGCGTTGTGGATTGGTCAAAACTCAGTGTTGGTATCGTGGGTGCCGGCAATGTGGGTGGAGAGCTTGCACACAAGCTGGACAGGCTCGGTTTCAATGTACGCCTTTGTGACCCGCCGAGGGCCGAACGGGAAGGCGACGAAGGCGAGGCGTATGTCGGTCTTGACGAGGCCATGGCGTGCGACGTGGTAACACTGCACACGCCACTGACCCGTGAGGGAGAGCATGCAACGTTCCATATGTTCGGGCCGGAACGTCTGTCTTCGCTGACTGAAGACCAGTTGCTGATCAATACCAGCCGGGGCGAAGTTATCGAAACCTCCGCCTTGCTGGCGCGCCTGGAGGCGCCAAACGCGCCCACAGTGGTACTGGATGTCTTTGAGCATGAGCCCCGGGTTCACGCTGAACTGGTTGAAAAAGCATGGCTTGCCACTCCCCATATCGCAGGCTATAGCCTGGAAGGCAAGGTGCAGGGTAGTGAGATGGTCTACCAGGCCCTGAGCCGTTATATGGGGCTTCCGGCCCGCAAGAAGGCTGGCCAGTTCCTGCCAGAGCCGGCGCTGAACAAACTGTCCTTTACCAGTGCAGCAGAAGAAATGGCTTCAGCCAATATTGCCATACGGTCCTGCTACGATCCGCGTCAGGATGATGCCCGCATGCGATTGGCAATGGCGTTGCCGCCGGAAGATCGGGCCCAGGCCTTTGACCGGTTACGCCGGGATTATCCCGTCCGCCGGGAGTTTTCCAGCCTGAAGATCCAGCTCAAGGGCACGAGTAAAT
>PBRG01000101.1 GCA_002726615.1 Marinobacter sp. | reverse complement strand
CCACCGTTGAGGATATTCATCATCGGCACCGGCATGCTGTACTTGCCGGAGGTGCCATTCAGATCCGCAATATGCGCGTACAACGGCTTGCCCAGTGACGCGGCAGCGGCTTTGGCAGCGGCCAGGGAAACAGCCAGAATAGCGTTAGCGCCCAGGTTGGCTTTGTTTTCAGTGCCGTCCAACTCAAGCATGATGTTGTCCAGGGCACGCTGGTCTGCGGCATCTTTGCCAATCAGCGCTTCACGGATTTTGGTGTTCACAGCTTCGACAGCCTTCAGAACACCTTTGCCCAAGTAGCGATTTGCGTCTTTATCTCGAAGCTCTAGAGCTTCACGGGAACCGGTAGACGCACCGGAGGGTGCACACGCACTACCAATGGTGCCGTCCTCAAGAATAACGTCCGCTTCAACCGTAGGGTTCCCACGAGAATCCAGTACTTCACGGCCTTTAATGTTGGCAATCTTGGTCATTCTTCTCTGTCTCCAAGTTTGATTTCAAAATTGGGAGTAAGAGCGAGCGGGAACGGCCCTACGAAAAACGCTACAAGCACATTCCTGTGCGCTTGGGCTCCGCCATCCATGGCTCCGCACATTTTCGTAGGGCCGTTCCCGCTCACTCCCATAGTCCTTCTGGAACGCAAAAAACCGCCAATCAGGCGGTATCAATAGGTTTGAAACTCTTCACAAGGTCATCAACGGCCTTCACCCGGGCCAGGAACGGCTCAAGCTGGCTCAGGCGGAGGGCACAGGGCCCGTCGCACTTGGCTTGATCCGGATCGGGATGTGCCTCGAGGAACAGACCCGCAAGCCCCTGGGACATACCCGCCAGGGCCAGGTCGGTTACCTGGGCTCGGCGGCCACCGGCAGAATCCGCGCGACCACCGGGCATCTGCAAGGCGTGAGTGACGTCAAACATCACCGGCACATTCAGGGACTTCATAATGCCGAAGCCCAACATATCCACCACAAGGTTGTTGTAACCGAAGCTGGTGCCACGCTCACACAGGATCACCTTGTCGTTACCGGCTTCTCCACACTTCGCAATGATGTGCTTCATTTCCTGTGGCGCCAGGAACTGGGCCTTCTTGATATTGATGACCGCACCGGTTTCCGCCATGGCGACGACGAGATCGGTCTGCCGGCTCAGGAAAGCCGGCAATTGGATAATATCGCAAACTTCTGCGGCGGGTGCAGCCTGCTCAGGCTCGTGAACATCAGAGATAATAGGGACACCGAACTTGCTTTTGATGTCCGCCAGAATCTGCAGCCCCTTCTCAAGACCGGGGCCACGGAAGGAGTGCACGGAAGAGCGGTTGGCCTTGTCGAACGACGCTTTGAATACATAGGGAATCCCGAGTTTGCGGGTGGCTTCGACGTACGCCTCGGCCACTTCCATCGCCATTTCAGGGGATTCCAGCACGTTCATGCCACCAAACAACACGAACGGCTTATCGTTGGCAACCTCGATTCCCGAGACGTTCACCGTACTCTGCGCCATAATCAGGATTCCTTTTTACGGGCCAGAGCTGCCTCAACAAACCCCTTGAACAGCGGGTGGCCGTCACGAGGCGTGGAAGTAAATTCCGGGTGGAACTGGCAAGCCACGAACCAGGGATGATCAGGCACTTCCACAACCTCAACCAGTTTGCCATCGGTAGAGCGACCGGAAATTCTCAGGCCGGCACCTTCCAGTTGCGGCAAGAAATGATTGTTCACCTCGAAACGATGACGGTGGCGTTCGCGGATGGTCTTACGACCGTAACAGTTGGCGATGGTGGATCCTTCAGCAACCACGCAGTCCTGGGCGCCCAGGCGCATGGTGCCGCCCAGATCGGACTCTTCGGTGCGCTCCTCCTTCTCACCGCTGGCATCCAGCCACTCCGTGATCAGCCCCACAACCGGCTCCGGGGTGTGTTCGCGGAATTCGGTGCTGTGGGCGTCCTTCAGGCCAGCCACGTTGCGGGCGTATTCAATAACGGCCACCTGCATACCCAGGCAGATACCCAGGTACGGGACCTTGTTTTCCCGGGCGTACTGCACGGTGCGGATCTTGCCTTCGACACCGCGCTCGCCAAAACCACCGGGAACCAGAATAGCGTCGGCACTGGCCAGCGCACCGGTACCATCGCGCTCAATGTCTTCGGAGTCGATGTAGTTCATCCGGACCTTGGTGCGGGTTTTGATACCGGCATGGAGCAGGGACTCAATCAAGGACTTATAAGCGTCCAATAGCTCCATGTACTTGCCGACCATGGCAATAGTAACTTCACCTTCCGGATTCATCAGGGATTCAACAACCGCATCCCATTCGCCCAAATTGGCCGGACTGGCCTCCAGGCTGAAACGCTCTATAACCAGCTGATCCAGACCAAATTCGTGCAGCATGCGCGGAATGGCGTAAATGGACTTGGCGTCCTGCAGCGGAATGACCGCCCGCTCTTCTACGTTGGTGAACAGCGCGATCTTGCGACGGGAACTGGCGTCCACTTCGTGTTCCGAACGGCACAGCAGAATATCCGGCTGCAGGCCGATGGAACGCATTTCCTTCACCGAGTGCTGGGTAGGCTTGGTTTTGATTTCACCGGCAGTGGCGATGTAGGGAACCAGGGTCAGGTGCATGAACAACGCACGCTGCGGGCCGACTTCCACCTTCAACTGGCGGCAGGCCTCAAGGAATGGCA
Source organism: Marinobacter sp. (assembly GCA_002726615.1). Lineage (GTDB taxonomy): Bacteria > Pseudomonadota > Gammaproteobacteria > Pseudomonadales > Oleiphilaceae > Marinobacter. Next base: position 5,088 of record PBRG01000101.1, on the reverse strand, counting down.
ACGATTCAATGTCGCCCACCGTGCCGCCGATTTCGATCAGTGCCACATCGGCGCCGGAAGCGCCTTCAACCACACGACGCTTGATCTCGTCTGTAATGTGGGGAATCACCTGAACCGTGCCACCGAGGTAGTCACCCCGGCGCTCTTTACGAATCACTTCCTCGTAAACACGACCGGTAGTGAAGTTGTTCCGGCGTGACATCGGCGTGCGGATAAACCGCTCGTAGTGCCCCAGGTCCAGATCGGTTTCCGCGCCATCTTCGGTGACAAAAACCTCACCGTGCTGAAACGGGCTCATGGTGCCGGGGTCCACGTTGATGTACGGGTCCAGCTTGAGAATAGTGACCTTCAGGCCGCGTGCCTCTAGGATCGCAGCCAGAGAGGCCGATGCGATACCTTTCCCCAAGGAGGACACGACACCGCCGGTGACGAAAATATAACGCGTCATGCAGATTCCGTGATTTGTCTGGTTCGGTGAAGGAGGGAGATTGTCATCTCAAGATGGGACGCCAGACTACCAGAAAGGCCTCACCTTCTCAATTACATTCCCGCTCCACAACAATCCGCCAGCCACTGGCCGGGGCCTCTCCACAGTATTTGCCGGAAAGCCACAAGTCGCCAGCTCCGACCACTTCTTCATGGTCACCCACCGCCTCAAGAAGCAGCGGCAGCCGAGCCCTTTCCCAGGGTGGAACGTTTTTTTCCTGAAGCCAGTTCTTCAACGATTTCGACGGGCCACCAGGGGCTGGGCGGACACGTTCGCCCCCTGCCCTCGTAGATACCCTTATTTCCGGCGCCGGTGTTTTACGCATACCCGACGGCGCCAACGTCAATCGCCACCCGCCCCACGACAGCTCCTGATTTGGAACCAGGACTGGCTTATCGGCAGGCAATGCCGTGAACTCGGGGACCAGATACAGGCAACCCTGAAAACGTCGAATCACGAACCCCGTTCCACGAAGCTCCGGTTCCCTATCCACCGGCGAGCAAAGAAAATCCCCCAGAACCTGCGACCAGTCTGCAATGGCGGGAGGCTCGTAATGAAAATACCTTATCCACCAACGCAGCAGGTTTTTCTGCTCTGCCAGAGACAGCGCACCGACAGCACTCAAATAAAGCTCACCGGACTGGCCGGCACATTGCTGAAAGTGGATTTCCGCCAGCTTCCCGGCTAGCTCATCCCCTTCGCGGCACGAATGGGCAGTATGGCCAAGCCGGCTGATCAGCGACGGCCAGCGTGATTTGAGGAGAGGAAAAATCGACGTACGGAGAAAGTTGCGATCAAAGCGCTCATCGAGATTACTGGGATCTTCCATCCACTCGATACCATACTCTACTGCCCAGCCATAAAGCTCTGCGCGGCTGAAATCCAGCAGTGGCCGATACAGCCGACCATCACCCAGAGGGCGTGTCACCGGCATACCGCCCAGCCCCGCCACACCGGTCCCGCGCAATAATCGAAACAGCACCGTTTCGGCCTGGTCATCACCATGATGGGCCATCAACAATAACTCACCCGGCGCCAGAATCTCCTCAAACACCTGGTAACGCGCATTCCGGGCGGCTTCTTCAACACCACCACTGGCGCCAATGTCAGGACATTCTCGACCGGCGACGGTGACCCGGCGGCTGTCGAGCGACACACCAAGCTGCCGACAAATCCCCTGACAGAAACGCGCGGTTTGATCAGCATTTGGCTGTAACTGATGATTTATGTGAACCGCAGAAACTTGGCCAGTATGGGCATACAGCTGGGCGGCAACATGGAGAAGCAAAACCGAATCCATGCCGCCGCTGAGGGCAATGCGAAGGTGTGAATGATCAGGCAAATGCCTGACCGGAGCACATAGCGCTTCCGGCCAGTCTTGTCCGAAGCCGGGGTTACCGGCCGGTGTCATATCGGGTCAACCGCTCATAGCGGCGGGACACCAGTTCGTCTTCCGGCAGGCGACTGAGTTCGGCAATGCCCTTGCTCAGGGTCGCACGCAGGGATTCCGCCATTTCTTCCGGGCTGCGATGCGCTCCACCCAGCGGCTCGGTAATGACATTGTCCGCCAGCCCAAGGTCCTTCAATCGATCAGCGGTCACACCCATCGCCTCTGCCGCCTGGGAGGCGTATTCCGCACTCTTCCACAGAATCGAGGCACAACCCTCGGGTGAAATGACCGCATAGGTGGAATATTGAAGCATATTCAACTGGTCGCACACCCCGATGGCCAAGGCACCGCCGGAGCCACCCTCACCCACCACCGTGGAAATAATCGGCGTCTTCAGGCGGGACATGACCGCAAGGTTGAAGGCGATCGCTTCACTCTGGCCGCGCTCTTCAGCCCCGATACCGGGATAGGCGCCCGGGGTATCGATAAAGGTCAGGATCGGCATACGGAAACGCTCAGCCATTTCCATCAGCCGCAGGGCCTTACGATACCCTTCCGGGCGAGGCATACCAAAATTCCGCTTTACCTTGTCGCGCACCTCCCGACCTTTCTGGTGCCCAATCACCATGACCGGCTTTCCATCCAGGCGGGCTGTACCACCCACGATGGCCTGATCATCCGCATAACGACGGTCACCGTGCAACTCGTCGAAGTCGTCAAAGATCATGTCGACATAGTCGAGGGTATAAGGCCGGCGGGGATGACGTGCCAAGCGTGCCACGTCCCAGGGTTTCAGGTTCGAGAAGATGCTTTCCGTCAGGCTGACACTTTTCTTGCGCAGCCGACTGATCTCGTCGGTGATGTTGATGTCGGTGTCGTTTCCCACCATACGAAGCTCTTCGATCTTGGCTTCCAGGTCGGCAATCGGTTGTTCGAAATCCAGATAATTAGGGTTCATGATGTTCCATCATTTGCTTGCAAGGCGAGAATGTGTGTCGCCAAACCAGAATTTTGGACAAAGATAGCAGCGCCCGAGCATTGGCTAAAGCGGACCTTCGTATGAGTCCGCTTTCTGACAAAAACGTAATTTTTCAACGTGCCCGCCATACCCGGGATGAACCTTGCCGGATATTATCAATCATAGACCAGTTCTACCGACTGGTCGCCTACGAGGTATTTCAACTCCAACAATAGGTCATCATCGGGCTGGACGCGCCACGATTCACCCAGTTCAATACGGGTGCTGGCATTAGCGCTGCTGTATTCAATCCACACCGGACTGCCCTCGCAACGGAAGGGCCTGAGCGTGGAGTCCAGTTTATCCAGCAGGCCGTTCTGAAGCTGATCCGCGTGTATAGCGAGCTTGAGACCACGGCTGAACTGTTGCCGAGCCGTACCAACGTCCATCACCGAGCTGACGCGCATCTTCATCTGGCCAGAATAATCATCATGGCTGACCTGGCCTTCCACCACAATGACCTGGTCGGACTGAAGCAACTCCCGATTCTCGAAAAAGGCCTCTGAAAACAAGGTAGCCTCGATGCGGGCACTGCGATCATCCAGGGTGATAAACGCCATCGTCGACCCTGTGCGGGTTTTCATGGAGCGCTGCGCAACGACAAGGCCGGCAACACGCTGGGGCTGACGAGCCGGTTTAAGATCGGCAATGGATGAGCGCACAAACCGCCGCACTTCTTTCTCATATTCATCGAACGGGTGGCCGGTCAGGTATAGGCCCAGGGTATCCTTCTCGCCCTTGAGTCGCTCTTTCTTGGGCCACTCCCGCACATTCGCCACATCGGAATAAGGGTCTCCGTCTTCCCCGCCCATTAGCATGTCGCCGAACATATCGGTCATGCCTACGGACTCGTTGCGAGATTGCTGGCCGGCCTGCTGGATAGCCTTGTCGATGCTCGCCATCAACTGGGCGCGCCCTGCCCCCAGCTTATCCATAGCACCGGAACGGATCAGGGCTTCCATGGCCCGCTTGTTCACTTTTTTCAGATCCACCCGGCGGCAAAAATCAAAAATGTCCTGGTAGGGCTCACCGTCGGCGCGACCGGCCTGAATGCTGCCAATAGGGCCCTCACCGAGCCCCTTGATGGCGCCCAGACCGTACACGATGGCGCCATCATCGTTGACGGTAAAGGTGTATTCAGAGCGGCTGACGTCCGGCACCAGCAGCTCCAGCCCCATGCTGCGGCACTCCTCCACCAGCGTGACCACCTTGTCGGTGTTCTGCATATCCGCCGTGAGTACCGCGGCCATAAACTCAGCGGGATAATGGGCTTTCAGCCACAGTGTCTGGTAGGAAACCAGCGCGTAGGCAGCCGAGTGGGATTTGTTGAAGCCATAGCCGGCAAACTTTTCAACCAGGTCGAAAATGTTCTCCGCCAGGGTTTTGTTGATGTCATTGTTTTCACAGCCGTCGAGAAAGAACTGCTTCTGTTTGGCCATTTCCTCGGGCTTTTTCTTACCCATGGCCCGGCGCAACATGTCGGCGTTACCGAGACTGTAGCCAGCCATGACCTGGGCAATCTGCATGACCTGTTCCTGATACAGGATAACGCCATAGGTGGGCTCGAGAACGGGCTTCAATCCCTCATACTGATAATCTGGATGCGGGAACGACATGGGCTGCCTGCCATGCTTCCGGTCGATGAAGTCATCCACCATGCCCGACTGCAGCGGCCCCGGACGGAACAACGCCACCAGGGCGATCATATCCTCCAGGGAGTCCGGTTGCAGGCGACGGATCAGGTCTTTCATGCCGCGGGATTCAAGCTGAAACACCGCTGTGGTTTCCGCCTTCTTGAGCATGTCGAACGATGGCACGTCGTCCAGCGGAATTTCGTTGATGTCCAGCGCCGGTTTGCCCTGTTTCTCCAGGCGCGGATTAATCATCTTCAGGGCCCAGTCGATGATGGTCAGGGTTCGTAGCCCCAGGAAGTCAAACTTCACCAGGCCGGCATCTTCCACATCGCCCTTGTCGAACTGGGTCACCAGGCTACCGCCCTCATCATCACAGTACAGCGGCGAGAAATCGGTGATCTTGGTGGGTGCAATCACCACACCGCCGGCGTGCTTGCCAGCGTTTCGGCACACACCCTCGAGTTTCAGGGCCATCTCCCAGATTTCCTGGGCTTCCTCGTCATTTTCCAGGAATTCGACCAGCTGTGGTTCCTGTTCCAGGGCCTTCTCCAGAGTCATG
>PBRG01000100.1 GCA_002726615.1 Marinobacter sp. | reverse complement strand
TGAAGGGTTTTGCCACCAGCCACATCAACGCCAGCCCGGTTTTTTCCAGAAGTTCCGGCGACAACCGTACCTGGCGGCGTTTGGCCACCGAGCCCGGGTTCTGGAGATAGAAGGCAATGCTGGACCCCAGAAGCAGAATCATCCAGTTGAGGTACACCCAGATCAACAGGATGATGCCGATGGCGAAACTGGAATAGATGGCAGCGTACTTGGCGGAACCGGCGACAAACGACGCAAACAACATACCCGCCGCCTGCCAGGATATGCCTGCCACCAGGCCACCGATGAACGCATAGCGCAACTTCACTCGGGTGTTGGGAATAAACACGTACACGAAGGTGAATGCCCCAACCACTAACATGAACGGGGTGAAACGGGTGGCGAAGACAATCATGGAACCGAGCGGTTCGATTTCCATCAGTGCCTGTACGAACGCCGACGAGAAAATGGTGGCACTGATACCGATCGCCGACACCATCAACAACGGCCCTACCATGATAACGCTGAGATAGTTGCTGAAGCGCTGGGCCATTGAACGCATGTCCGGCACGCGCCAGATCATATTGAAAGAACGCTCGATCTTCTGCACCAGTGACACCACGGTATAAACCAGTAGTGCCAGGCCTACGGAGCCGAGCACGCCCACTTTCATGTTATCCACAAAGCCCAGAATCTGCTCGGCAATCTCGACGCCCTGCGGGCCCATGGGCCGAAAGAACTGGAACAGGAAGGGCTCCATACGCTGGTGCACGCCCAGCGCCTTGAGCACTGAAAAGCTCAGCGCCAGCAACGGCACAATACTGAGCAGGGTGGTATACACCAGGCTCATGGCGTGAAGCGTCAGGTTGCCACTGACGACGTCTCGCACCAGCGCATACGCCGTTCGCCCGGTTTTATATAGCCAGGTCCATGGCCAGTGTTGCGGTGGATTGGGGTTGGCGAGAATCCAGGTTTCCGCAGACTGAAGCCGATCTTTGAATTGGAATGAAGCCACACAACGTCCTGTTTGCCAGTGTTTTGCACAGATTATCAGTCAGATACCAAATCACAACAAAGTATGGCGTATTGTGTGGCTTTTACTAGCGGTTTCGATTCAGTAACACGTTACCATCCACTGAAACCGGTCAATTGGTCACATAGTGCCGACGCGTCCAGCCTCGCATGTCATCCAGCCGCTCAAGCCGGCCTGCGGCCTCTTTGAGTGTGGACGCTATGGGGTAATCATCGGCCAGCATGCCGTCAAAGCGGATGGTCATCAAATCCCAGAAGCGTTTCATCTCAGGAATGTTGGGCATGATTTCCCCACGACTGGCGGAACGGAAGGTATGGTCGATAAACGGGTCTTCGCTGAGGGTTTTCACCACATCCAGATGAGCAACGGCTCCCAGGGGCTTGTCATCATTGACGGCGTGAAGGCCTGACTCCGTCAGCAGATAGTCCTCCATGAACTGACGTGCCAGTTCGTGGTTGGTGGACACCGCGCTGATCCCCGCGGCCAATACGCCCACAAAGGGTTTTCCAGGTTCACCGCTGACAGTGGGCACGTCGGCAATGCCCACGTTGATACCGGCGTCCCGTATCTCGCTCCAGGCCCAGGGACCGTTGATGATCATCGCTGTCTGGCCAGTTTTGAATCCGGTCATCATGGTGCCGTAATCCGCGCCTGCCGACAGCACACCGGAATCCAGCAAGTCTTTTATGCCTGCCACGGCACCAACAGCGCCATCTGTATCCACACCAACATCGGAAAGGTCGTAGACCCGGTTTGCCACACCAAAGCTATAGCCACCAGATCCGGCGAATACGGGCCAGGAGAAATACACATTCCTGTAATCCCAGGAGATGGCCTCGATACCCTGTGCGCTCAGCCGTTGATGCTCAGCTTCCACGCCCTTCAGGGTGGTGGGCGGTTCTGAAATCAGGTCCTTGTTGTAGAGCAGACTGACTACTTCCATGGCAATCGGGTAGCCATACACCCGATCGCCCACGGAAACTGCCTGCCAGGCGAAGGGCGCAATGGCCTCGCGCACCTGCCCGGATGGCTCAATGGGTCGCAAGTGGCCCTCGTTTATCCAGCTTCCAAAACGATCATGGGGCCAGATCACGATATCGGGTGCCTTGGAGGAATAACCGTAATGATCGTACTCGGAGGTAAGATCGTCCGGCGTCTCCACGGTCACCGGAATACCCGTTTCGGCCTCGAAGCGCCGGCCAACCTCAGCCAGTCCTTCATACCCCTTGTCGGAGTTGATCCAGATAAGCAGTTCACCGCGTTCAAAAGAGAACGCCGGCGCGGAAAAGAAAACACAGGAAAGCACAAGAGCCAGGAGGGGTCTGATCATAGGTATCGCCCTGTTTGTTATTGTTTGAGCGTTGGTGAAACGCATGCCCCTATCGGGGGCATTTCACAGGGAGTTTAGGCAGGTAGGAACCGCAGCCGCGTCATACGGCTGCGAACTTTTCAGGGGGGAGTCAGGGGGCGTACCCGGGACAACCGTCAGGAAATCAGACCAGCGAAGAGAGGTTACGTGCCGTAATGTCGACGATTCGTTGCCGCGCTTCCCGACTCGCCCAGGCCGAATGCGGCGTCACAATCAGGTTCGGGATATCATCCGCCAGCAGCGGGTTGCCATGGCGGGGTGGCTCCTCCGTCAGCACATCAAAACCGGCACCGCCAATGGTCCCGGCTCGCAGGGCATCGGCCAGTGCCTGCTCATCCACCAGGCCGCCACGGCTGGTGTTGATCAGTAGCGCCTCCTTTTTCATCATCTTCAGTTCACTGGCGCCTATCATATTCCGGGTGTCATCCGTCAGCAGGCAATGAAGCGACAGCACATCCACCTTTGGCAGCAGCTCATCCATGGGCATCCGGGGGTAACCGTCCACCTCGCCAGCCGTCTGGCCCGGTCTTGCGCCAAGCAGAATATTCATACCGAATGCCTTTGCGCGCTCAACAACACCTCGCCCCAGGTCGCCATAGCCAAAGACCCCCAGCGTGCGCCCTTCCAGTTCCATGATGGGGTGATCCATCAGACAGAACATCGAGCTTTGTCCCCAACGCCCGGCCCGCACGTCCTTGTCGTAATCCACCAAACGCGTGGCCAGCGCGAGAATCAACGCCATGGTATGCTGCGCCACGGTGGAGCGGCCGTAGTTGGTCACGTTCATCACCGTTACGTTGTGGTCTTTCGCTGCCTCCTTATCAATGTTGTTCAGCCCCGTCGCCACCACTGCAACCGTCTTCAGCTCCGGGCAGGCTTCGAAGTGCTCCCGCGACAGCACAACCTTATTAACCAACACCGTGTCGAATCCCCGTATGCGTTCCTGCACTTGCTCAGGGGACGTCCGCGGATGTTTGACCATCTCCCCGGTCATTGCCTCAATCGGCGAGAGATCCACATCGTTGCCCAGTGTGTCTGCGTCCAGAAATACGGCTTTCATTCGTCGTTCCTTATTCATGAAGTTTTTGGCCGACCAACAGAGCCCCAGATTAAGTTAGACTGAGCTAAACCTCCAATTGGCGAAAAGGGGAACACTCATGGAACATCAGTTCTGGCATGAACGCTGGGCCAAGAAAGAAATCGGCTTCCACGAAGGCACCGTTAATCAGTACCTCCATGACCACTGGCCAGAGTTCGCCGGCAATGGCACCAGTGCCGTGCTTGTTCCCTTGTGCGGCAAGGCCCATGACATGTGGTGGCTCCATGACCGCGGCCATGCTGTCCTCGGCGTGGAATTGAGTGACGTTGCCTGCAAGGACTTTTTCGAAGAGGGCCAGGAGAAAGCGAAGGTTCACCCGGGTGAGCCTTTCACCAAATTTGCCCACGACGATCTGCAGCTTTGGTGCGGCGATTTTTTCCAATTGGTGCCGGAGGACCTGAAGCACATCCGGCTGGTGTACGACCGTGCCGCCCTGATCGCGCTGCCACCCCACATGCGCCAGGATTATGTCGACCACCTGACCGCCGTGATTCCGGATGGCACCCACATACTTTTGATCACTCTGGACTACGACACCGACATCAAGGGCCCACCGTTCAATGTCAGTGACGAAGAAGTACAGAAACTATACTCCGCTGATTACGAGATCGAACACATACTCACCAATACATTGGCAAAGGATCACCCTTTTACCAAGCGTAAAGGCCTTGCTGGCGCGACGGAAAGCGTGTTCCGTCTCAGAAAGCGCTGATACACAATTTAATGAACCTTAACGCTTTTACTCCTGTCCAAGTCCCGAAGCTTGAACTAAGCTCACAGTAACAAGACCGACATAAACGCGTCAGCGCAAATCGGTCTGTTACTCCCTATACTTCCACCCATAACCATAACGACCGCCTGGAGCGGCGGACCCAACAGCAACGGGGATATTGTGTGAACTAAAAGCTGTCTTTTCATGGCAAGAAAGCAAGCGAGGGGCCATCTATGAGCATAATGCAGCATTTCAAAGACCGGTATGAAGCAACTCAGGAGGAAGAATACACTCTTGAGGAATACCTGGAGATCTGCAAAAAGGACCCGGCGGCATACGCCACTGCCGCAGAAAGGATGTTACTGGCCATTGGCGAGCCGGAACATATCGACACATCCCGTGACTCCCGGCTGTCACGTATCTTTTCCAACAAGGTGATCAAGCGTTACCCGGAATTCTCCGAGTTCTATGGCATGGAAGAGGCCGTGGAAAACATCGTCTCCTTCTTCCGCCACGCTGCCCAGGGCCTGGAAGAGAAAAAACAGATCCTCTACCTGCTTGGCCCCGTCGGTGGCGGCAAGTCCTCGCTCGCTGAAAAACTCAAGTCACTGATGCAGAAAGTGCCCTTCTATGCGATCAAGGGCTCACCGGTCAACGAGTCACCACTAGGCCTGTTCGATCCCGCCGAGGATGCGAGTATTCTGGAAGAGGAATACGGTATCCCGCCCCGCTACCTCAAGTCCATCATGTCACCCTGGGCGGTAAAACGCCTGCATGAGTATGGCGGCGACATCAGTCAGTTCCGTGTGGTCAAGATGTATCCGTCGGTACTGGACCAGGTGGGTGTATCCAAGACCGAGCCCGGTGATGACAATAACCAGGACATTTCCGCCCTCGTAGGCAAGGTGAATATCCGCATGCTGGAAGACTTTTCCCAGGATGACCCGGACGCCTACAGCTTCAGCGGCGGCCTGTGCAAGGCCAACCAGGGCCTGATGGAATTCGTGGAAATGTTCAAGGCGCCTATCAAGGTGCTGCATCCGTTGCTCACCGCCACCCAGGAAGGCAACTACAACACCACTGAAGGCATGGGCTCCGTGCCGTTCGACGGTATTATCCTGGCCCACTCCAACGAGTCCGAGTGGCAGACTTTCCGCAACAACAAGCATAACGAGGCCTTCCTTGACCGGGTATACATCGTCAAGGTGCCCTACTGCCTGCGGGTGACGGAAGAGATTGATATCTACCGCAAATTGCTGCGCGACAGCTCTCTCTCTGGCGCCCCCTGCGCACCGGACACCCTGGATATGCTGGCGCAGTTCTCCATCCTGTCGCGCGTCAAGGAGCCAGAAAACTCCAGCATCTTTTCCAAGATGCGGGTCTACGATGGCCAGAACATCAAGGATACCGACCCCAAAGCCAAGTCGATCCAGGAATATCGCGATTCAGCCGGCGTGAATGAGGGCATGGACGGACTGTCCACTCGTTTCGCGTTCAAGATTCTGTCCAAGGTGTTCAACTTTGACACCACAGAGGTGGCGGCTAACCCGGTGCATCTGCTCTATGTGCTGGAAAAACAGATCGAACAGGAGCAATTCCAGGCCGAAACCCACGACCGCTACCTGCGGTTTATCAAGGAGTTCCTGGCGCCTCACTACGTTGAGTTTATTGGCAAGGAAATCCAGACGGCTTACCTCGAAAGCTACAGCGAATACGGCCAGAACCTGTTCGATCGCTACGTCACCTATGCCGACTTCTGGATTCAGGATCAGGAATACCGCGATCCGGAAACCGGGGAAATTCTCGACCGCTCGTCCATTAACGACGAACTGGAGAAAATCGAGAAGCCTGCCGGCATTAGTAACCCGAAAGACTTCCGCAACGAGGTGGTCAATTTCGTGTTGCGGGCACGGGCGAACAACCAGGGTCGCAACCCGTCCTGGCTCAGCTACGAAAAACTGCGCAGCGTGATCGAGAAGAAAATGTTCTCCAATACCGAGGACCTGCTGCCGGTTATTTCCTTCAATCCGAAGGCCAGCCAGGAGGATCAGAACAAGCACAAGCAGTTCGTCGAACGTATGGTCGATCGAGGCTACACGGAGAAACAGGTCCGTCTCCTTGCGGAATGGTACCTGCGGGTTCGTAAGTCTCAATAAGTCAGCCTTCATACGCTGAACTGGAGTGAAACTATGGGTATGACCCACGTAGTCGACCGGCGACTGAACGGCAAGAACAAGAGCGCGGTAAACCGGGAACGTTTCCTGCGCCGTTACCGCCATCACATCAAGAAGGCAGTGGCGGACGCGGTTCACCGGCGCTCCATTACGGACATTGAGCGTGGCGAGAATGTCAGTATTCCTTCCCGGGATACCGACGAACCGATTTTCCACCATGGCCAGGGCGGAAAACGGGAAATGGTGCATCCGGGCAACAAGGAGTTCGTAACCGGTGACACTGTGCCCAAACCTCCGGGAGGCGGCGGCGGAGGCCAGGGACAGGGTCAGGCCAGCCCGGACGGCGAAGGTATGGATGAGTTCGCCTTCCAGATCACCCAGGAAGAGTTCCTCGACTTTCTGTTTGATGATCTGGAGCTGCCTAATCTCGCCCGTAAAAAGCTGAAAGACACCGAGGCGTTCAAATACGTTCGCTCCGGTTTTTCAACCCAGGGCATTCCCGCCAAGCTGGACGTGGTTCGTTCGTTACGAGGCGCCCATGCCCGCCGCCTTGGGCTCGGCGGTGCACGCCGTAAGAAAATACGCCGAATGGAGGAAGAGCTGGCTGCACTAAGAAGTGCACCGGAGGATCTGGACCCGGCGTTCAGCCACGAGGACCAGATCAAAGCCCTGGAGGATGAAATTGCCGATCTCAAGGCCAATGTACGGCGCATCCCGTTCATTGACGAGATTGACTTGCGTTACCGCCAGCACATCAAGAAGCCACAACCGGCCACCAGCGCCGTGATGTTCTGCCTGATGGATGTGTCCGGGTCGATGACCCAGATGCACAAGGACATCGCCAAACGCTTCTTTATTCTGCTGTATCTGTTCCTCAAGAAGAACTACAAGAAGATCGAAGTGGTCTTCATCCGCCACCACACCAGCGCCAAGGAAGTGGACGAGGAAGAGTTCTTCTACTCACGGGAAACCGGCGGCACGATTGTCTCCAGCGCCCTCAAGCTGATGCATAAGATCATCGAGTCCCGGTATTCTCCGGCGGAATGGAACATCTATGCCGCCCAGGCTTCGGACGGTGACAACTGGAACGATGACTCTCCCATCTGCAGCAAGTTACTGGCCGATAGCATCCTGCCACTGGTCCAGTACTACGCCTATGTGGAGATCACGCCCCAGGATCACCAGATGCTTTGGTACGAATACGAGAAGATCCAGGAGCGGTTCCCGCAGAGCTTCGCGCTGCAGCAGATCGCCGATCCCGGTGAAATCTATCCGGTCTTCCGTCAGCTGTTCGAGAGGAAAGCCGCATGACCGACACCATCGACAGACCCAACGAGCCGAAAACCCGGGAACCCATATCCACCAGTTCTGAGTGGACCTTCCCGCTGATCGAGAAATACGACGAGGAAATCGCCAAATGCGCGGCAGAGTTCGGCCTCGACACCTACCCCAACCAGGTAGAGGTGATCAGCGCCGAACAGATGATGGACGCCTACAGCTCGGTCGGCATGCCCGTGGGGTACCACCACTGGTCCTTCGGCAAGCAGTTCCTGTCTACCTCGAAAGGGTATCAGCGGGGGCAGATGGGTCTTGCCTACGAGATCGTGATCAACTCAGACCCCTGCATTGCCTACTTGATGGAGGAGAACACCCTGCCCATGCAGGCACTGGTCATTGCCCACGCTTCCTATGGCCACAACTCGTTCTTCAAGGGCAACTACCTGTTCCGAACCTGGACCGACGCCAGCGCCATCATTGACTACCTGGTGTTTGCCCGCAACTACGTGGCGGAATGCGAGGAGCGTTACGGCCTTGATGCGGTTGAAGAAATCCTGGATTCCGGCCACGCCCTGATGAACTACGGCGTTGACCGCTACAAGCGCCC
>PBRG01000099.1 GCA_002726615.1 Marinobacter sp. | reverse complement strand
GCTGGTTCCAATCACGATGAAACGCGAGTCAACGTCGGGGCGGGCTTTCGTTACAACGTCAGTGACAGCGTTTCTATTCGAGCCGACCTGCGTGAGTTTCATGGTATCGACGAGAGCACCTTCGATACCCAGGCAACTTTGGGCCTGAGCTTTGCCTTCTCTCGCACTGTCGCTGACTCGAAGCCTTCACCGCGCAAAGCCGCAGACAGTGACAACGACGGTGTGCCCGATAGCCGCGACCAGTGTGCCGGAACACCTGCGGGCGTGAGCGTCGACAGCAATGGCTGCGAGCGTGACAGCGACGGTGACGGCGTTGCCAACAGCGCCGACCAGTGCCCCAACACACCGGCGGGCGCCAGTGTGAACAGCCGTGGTTGTGAACTGGACAGCGACAACGATGGCGTGGTTAACAGCGCAGACCAGTGCCCAGGCACGACCGCAGGCGCAGACGTGGACGCCATGGGTTGTGAAGGCGTGACAGAAACTGTCGAGACCATCGAACTGAACGTACAGTTCCCGACCAACAGTTCGGTGATTGGCAACGCCTTCGATAACGAAATTCGTCAGGTTGCCAATTTCATGCTCGAATATCCGGAAACCGATGTGGAAATCGCCGGTCACAGTGACAGCATTGGCGAGGCGGAATACAACCGCTTCCTGTCCCAGCGCCGCGCTGAGGCGGTTGCCACCCGGCTGACCGATGCCCTGGGCATCAGTGAGGATCGTGTGAATGCCGTGGGTTACGGCGAGTCCGAGCCGGTTGCCAGTAACGAGACCGCTGCTGGCCGCGCTGAGAACCGTCGGGTTGAGGCTCGTATTCAGGTTCGCCGTTAAACGTCGACGTTGTTCCTATACAGAGTTCCTGTACAGACGTCCTGTGCAGATCAGCTCAACGGAAAGGCGCCTTCGGGCGCCTTTTTTATAGGCGGACAGGCGCCCTTAATTTCATGCTCGCGAGAGAATACTGTGAAGCGAATGTTGTTCGTCTTTATTCTCACTTGGGGTATACCCGCTGCTGCGTGGCCCCAGGTTTACCGGTGCGATGCCGGTGGTGATACTCGCTTTTCGGACCAACCCTGCGGGGAGGACTCCAAGGAAATCACCATCCGTGACAACCGGATTGGCGGCAATTTTGGCCAGAATCTCCCTCCATCACCCAAGCCTGATGAAACAGTGGAAGAACCGGAAAAGAGCACACAGAAGTCGACCGGCGACACCTGCCGCTTCATTAACTCCACCGACCTGAGGCGCTATCTGGTACGGGAACAGGTGGTGAAAGGCATGACCAAGGAGCATGTTCTGAAAGCGTTCGGGCGACCTCCGGAAACCTACCCCACACCCCAGGAAACCTGGGTATACCAGACGAAATACTATGGCGCGCTGTATGAACTGACCTACGTGTATTTCCGGGACGGCTGTGTGGAAAACGTGGTGTACCGAAAGCCCTGAGCACTCTAGCTGGCCGGAGTCCTCTTTGTGGCGTCGATCAGCAGATTGCGGGGGGTCAGCTGACGCTCGCAGAAGGTCCCCAGCCGAACGTCATAGCCCTGTTCCTCAAGAAACATTGAATAATCCAGCACCACCCACTGCTCCAGTGGCCGCCGGAACAGGTGGCGCACAAGCTCGTGGCGACGCACTTCCTGCAGTCGCCGCTCGCCATGACGCTCCCAAACACCAAAGTCTGTGTCCGCGGGCATTTCCAGCCCCCGATTGCCGGCAGCCCAGCGACAGAAAGTGGCAAAATCGCCGTTCGTCAGTCGCGACGGGTGCGACGGCACCGGCAGGTAGGCATCCACGCCTCGAAGCTGTCTTTGAAGACCATCGAACCCAAGGCGCCAACAACTGACCCTGCGGGTTTGCTCCCGCACACGTTTCGGTGCGGTCACGGTTTCCCTGACGGCCAGTCGCAGCTCGTTGCGGGTCAGCTCCAAACCGTTCTTCGCAGCCCGAACGCGCCTGGAAAGAGGCTGGTAGGCCAACGCTTCCGTCAGGTGATAGCAGCATGGTGAAACGCTCACCCTTGGCAGGCCCTCGTCAGCCACCTTACGCATCAACCTGCGATGAAGGTCGCCACAGGCGTGCAGGGCAACACCATGGCTGTCGGTAGGCATCGTCAGGTTATCGGCCATGACATCCTGGCACTGCAGGGTAACCGTATCTCCGAACTTTCGGGCCAGGCGGTTGCCGTCGTCTACCAGGGTCGCGCTCCATTCAAACCCGGTTACATCGCCCTGGCACAGGGGCGCCAGGGTTCTGGCCAGATGGCCCTTGCCGCAACACCAGTCCAGCACGTTGTGCTTCAGGGGATGGATAGCACTTGCAAATGCACCGGCCTGAAGCCGCTTACGGCCAGGCATATCCGTCGCCCGGACCTCAGGCAAGGTGTTCTGATCGGCGGATTCAGCGGCAAGCGGCGGATTGTCGGTCAGTTCGACGACGTCCCGTAGAGATGGCAACTCCCTGGCCAACCACTCTGCCAGCGCGACTGGATCATCGTCCCATTGCTCACAGTCGCTGTCGGAGAGCCGGGCAACCCGACCCGCCAATGCCGGCCAGTTCTTCGCCCAGGCCGGGTTCGGATCGGCGAATGGCGTCGGTTGCCAGAACTCACGATGCTGCGCCAGCCAATCGTTCAAGCGTTGCCAGCGCAGGTAAAAAGTGTCAGCGCCGTGGTGTAACCCCGCCGCCGGAGGTATCGTCATTCGGTAAACCGCCCAGGCCGAAACGCATCCAGACACACCGAAGGCGCTTCCCCATCAATCAACTGGGAAATCACCGAAGCACTGCCCGCCGACAGGGTCCAGCCAAAGGTGCCGTGCCCGGTATTGAGAAACAGGTTCTCCCGGGGGCCGCGACCAATGATGGCAGGGCCGTCCGGAGTCATGGGGCGAAAACCGGTCCAGGTTTCGGCGGACTCCAGATCGGCGCAGCCGGGAAAACGGGATTCCACGGACTTTCGAATGGTGGCCAGCCGGGCTTCCGGAATATCGCGGTTGAAGTCGTCCAATTCCACAAAGCCGGAGGCGCGTAGCCTCTCACCCAGACGGGTCGAGACCACTTTGTAGTTGTCATCGTGGATGGTCGACACCGGCGCGCGGCCAGGGTCTTTCAAGGGCACCGTAAAGCTATAGCCCTTCACCGGGTAGATCGGCAATTCAAGCCCCAGGGGGCGGGTAAGGTGCCCCGACCAGCAACCAGCACTGATAACCACGGCGTCAGCCTCAAGGGTTTCCGATGTGCCATCGTCCTTGCGGATGGTCACCCCTGTTATCCGCCGATCATCTGCCACCAAATGTTCGGTTTCCGTGTTGTAGCGGAACTGCACCCCCTTGGTTTCGCAGGCCTTGGCCAGCTCACGGGAAAACAGATGACAATCACCGGTGCCATCCGTGTCATAGCCCAGGGCGCCATAGAGCGGGCCATCCCCGACCATGCCGGGCTCGGCTTCGCGAACCTGTTCGGGAGTGAGCAGTCGGGAGGGGATGCCCAGTTCGTCGAGCAACCGTTGGGTTTCGCGGTAGCTTTCCAGGGTCTCCGGGGTGCTGGCGAGGTGAAGCAGACCCTGGTGGCCGCCGTCGAACGGCAGATCAAGCGCCTTTTCAAGGGCCAGGAAGCGTTCACGGCTATGAATACCAAGGCGTATCATGGCACGCTTGTTCAGGCCAAACAGGCCAGGCGACCAGGCGTAGCGCAGCGTTGCGAACATGAAACGCAACGTTTCCATGGACGGCGGTACTGACATTTTCAGCGGTCCGTCTTTCTTGAACAGCCAGGGTATGGCCTTCAACACCATGGACGGGTCCGCCCATGGATAGACCACGCCGTAGGAACGCTGCGCAGCGTTGCCCCTGCTGGTTTCATTCCCCGCTGCGCTGTGACGCTCCAGCACGGTTACCTGATGGCCCCGACTTTGCAGCTCGTACGCCGTGGTTACGCCAACAACGCCGGCACCAACAACAATGATGTGCATGTACTTCTCCCTATGACAGCAATGTAGGTCAACAATCGAACAAGCTGATAAACTACTGTGACAAAGTTCTCAGGATAGCAGCCAACGCTTTGGTTGCGATGGAGTGAAGTAACCGACAATGAGCAAGAAACGTCGCGACATTCCCGTTTTCGATCAACCGATTATTGAAACCCACTGCCATCTGGATTACCTCAAGGATCGCCCCCTGGCGGAAACCCTGGCGGAAGCGCAGCGGGTCAATATCGAGCGTGTGATCACCATCGCCGTGTCACCAGACAACCTGGCTACCGTGCGTGAACTGAGTCAGACAGCACCCTGGGTGTATGGCACGCAAGGGGTCCATCCCCATGATGCCGAAAAATACACAGACGCCGCCGAGGCGGAAATCCGCGCGCACGCTGGCGATGACAAGATCGTCGCCGTGGGCGAGATTGGTCTGGACTACTTTTACGACAACGCGGACCGGGACGTTCAGCGTGACGTGTTCCGCCGCCAGTTGCAGATCGCCTGTGACACCGACCGGCCTGTGGTCATCCACAGCCGCGAGGCCGATGACGACACCATCGACATCCTGAAGGAATTCGAAGGCACTCTTAAACGCCGCGGCGTAATCCACAGTTTCACGTCGGGCCCGGGGCTGGCGCAATACGCATTGGACGAAGGCTGGTGCCTGGGCTTCAACGGCATCACCACGTTTAACAAAGCCGAAAACGTGCGTGACATTGTACGCATGGCGCCCATCGAGCAAATCCTGCTGGAGACGGATTCTCCGTTCCTGACTCCGGTTCCCTATCGCGGCAAGGAAAACGCGCCCTTCTACATACCGTTTGTGGCCGAGAAAATCGCCGAGGTGAAACAACTACCGTTGGAGAATGTACTGGCTACAACCTATGACAACAGTCTGAGAACGTTCTTCCAGCGGCAATGATCAAACGCATCCCCGTCTCGGCACTCAAGGTCGGCATGTACATCACCGACCTGAACAACGACTGGATTCCTCACAACACCCAGCGCCGTCGCGGCGTGATTAAAAAAGAGGACACTGTTGAAAAAATCCGCCGGATGGGAGTGGACTACGTCTACATCGATGTCTCCAAGGGCCTGGATTCCCAGGATTCGGAACCGGCCCATGAGGTCGATCGCCGCAACGAGTCCGCGCTTCAGCGCGCTGGTGAGCAGCTGCCCGGCGTTTTCAAACGGGTAGCGGTTGCCGAGGAAATGGTGTTCGCCCAGCAGGTGCACAACCAGGCCCAGGGGCTGGTAGGCAATCTGATGAATAACGTGAAGCTTGGCGGAGCCATCGACATAGCCCCCATTCAGCAGTTGGCCGACGAACTCCAGAGCTCTATCTTGCGCAACGCCAATGCCCTCAGTTGCCTGGGCCGTATCCGCGAGAAGGACAACTACCTACTGGAGCACTCGGTCAATCTCAGCGTGTTGATGTCCCTGTTTGGCAACTACCGTAAACTTCCTCCGGACGCACTGCACCAGACCATCGTTGGTGCACTGCTCCATGACATCGGCAAAATCCTCACGCCGGACGACATTCTCCACAAACCGGGACGGTTGACGCCGGAGGAATTCGAAGTCATGAAGGCCCATGCCCGGCACTCACGGGACATTCTAA
The DNA here is from genome assembly GCA_002726615.1 of Marinobacter sp. Lineage (GTDB taxonomy): Bacteria > Pseudomonadota > Gammaproteobacteria > Pseudomonadales > Oleiphilaceae > Marinobacter. The sequence continues at coordinate 2,358 of PBRG01000099.1, read as the reverse complement.
AATCCACCGAGGGCATTGGCGAACTGACCATCATGACTGCCGCTGAGCACCACGAACACCTGGATGGCAGCGGCTATCCCGAAGGCCTGAGAGGCGATGAAATCTCCGTATACGGCCGCATGGTTGCCATTACCGACGTCTACGATGCCATCACCTCCGACCGCGTCTATCATAAAGGCATGACCCCAACCCAGGGCCTCAAAAAACTGCTGGAATGGAGCGGAACCCATCTGGATGCAGGGCTGGTAACAGAGTTTATTCGTTGTGTGGGACTCTACCCCATTGGTTCGCTGGTACTTCTGGAAAGCGGGCGTCTCGGCGTCGTCATCGAGACCAACGACGAGGACCAGCGATTGCCCATACTGCGGGTGATGTACAACACCCGCTTTCGCATGCCCATCACCGTCGACACCCTGGATCTGGCCGAACCGGGTACCCAGGATCGGATTCTGAGTTCAGTGGACCCGGAAGACTACAAAATCGACGTCAGAAAATTCCTGGTCTGAAACATTATCCTCCCATGGACAGAAACACCGCCATCAGGATGGGAGACAGGAACGACAGGATAAACCCCGAGGCAATGGCCACGGGCACGCAGTCCAGGCCACCACTGCTGCGGATCACCGGCAGAGTGAAGTCCATGGCAGTCGCACCGCCATAGCCAATGGCCATGGCCGGCCGCTGGCCGATCAACAGTGGGATGATCGCAAGCGCAATAATCTCCCGGATCACGTCATTGAGAAAGGCGACACCGCCCCAGGAGGGCCCCAGAGCATCGCCAATCACTATACCGGACAAGGAATACCAGCCGAACCCGGACGCCAGTGCCAATGACTCATGCCAGGCAGCATCCAGTAACGGTACCATTGCAAAACCGGCGAGCAGAGAGCTGCCGGCCATCGCCAACGCAATACCCAGTCCCTGCCGGTTGAGCAGCAGCCTACGAAGGGACAGGCCGGCATTGCGCAGTTGCAGGCCAATCAGAAACAGCAGCAACATTAACGACCAGGTCGCCACGTCTTCGGCCATGGGCAGATCCGGCAACCAGTAGAAACCGGCCAAACCACCCACCACAACCGCCAACAGTGGCTTCAACCCTGCCAGGAACAGGCGGCGGTAGCCACGAGGCTGGTCCACGTGATCCTCCCGCGCTGCCATAGGCTGCCAGCGATGAAACAACCACAGCCCCACCATGTTGGCCACAAACAGCACCATCACGAGCACCGCGACCTGGGATGCCATGTTGGCCAACTGCCCGCCAACACCCTCCATCTGCCCGAGGCTCAGTCCCAAGAGTGCCAGGATAAAATACACCAGCCCCTCAACGCCGTAGTGAATGGCCGTCATCAGATGGCGGTTCTCGAGCGCCAGGGCAAAACCCAGGAAAAGCGGTGCCAGGATCAGCAGTGCGCCGGTCAGCATGAAGTCCTCGGAAAATGTGTATGGGTGGGAAAGATCAGCCGATAGGTTCGTACTGATCGGGATCAAAATGGAACTTACCGGCACTGGCATCGCGATCGGTACGGATGGTGCGCGCCAGGCGCTGGGCCATCACTGACCAGACTACATAGTCGTTGGGCTGGGGTTGGTAATCCTGTCCCATCAGCGCACCCGCGACACTGCGCAGCACCGCTTCAGCCTGGGCAATGGAACGATAGGGGCCCTGGCAGCGGTGTTTCTCCGGTTGGCCGTCCACCGCGCCGCTGAGTGCCACCAATGCCCAGATGTCCTCACCGACGGGTTTGATGAAAAGCTCAACCCGGCGCTGTTCCCGTACCATAACCAATGCCCGTAAAGGGCCACGCCCATGAAAGTAGTGCAGTTTCACGACCTGATTCCAGGATAATCAGTGAAGTACATGCCCGGACCTGTCCTGCACCAGCACCCAGGGCGCAATCACCACTGCCCAGAGTTCCGAGTTTTCGTCATACCAGTGGCGGGCAAGATCCGGAGCAACGTCGCCCACTTTGTTGTCGGCCAACCAACGCTCAAACTGGGTCTTGTTGTCCGCAGAGAGCTCAGCCGCTACATCCAGCAGGTCCAGCTCCGGGACCACCTTCACGACATGGCCACGGGCATAATAAACCTGCAGGTCATGCCAGTTGATCCGGGACGTTTCCAGATTCAGTTTGCGCTTGAGTTCCTCTGGCGATTCTTTCGTAACCATGTTCACACCTTGGACGTCCATATTTCACGTATCTGATCGGCAAGAGTCATGGGATCGAACGGTTTGGGTATCACGTCAACCGCTCCCAATTCCCTGTAGAACGCCACCTCTTCAGTTTGCACCTTAGCGGTCATGAACACCACAGGTGTCGCGCTCAATGCCGGAATTTCCCGTAACGCCTGAAACGTAGT
>PBRG01000098.1 GCA_002726615.1 Marinobacter sp. | reverse complement strand
GGATGACATGGACCTGAACCTGGAAGATTTTGCGGCGCGGGTGAACTCGGATCTGGTGGGCAAGGTGGTCAACATTGCCAGTCGCAGCGCCGGGTTCATCACCAAGCGCTTTGACGGCCAGCTCGGTACCGTTACCGAACATGAAAAGCTGAAAGAGTTTATCGAGGCCGGTGATGAGATTGCGGACTTTTTCGAGGCCCGGGAGTTCGGCCGCGCCATGCGTCGTATCATGGAACTGGCGGACATCGCCAACCAATACGTGAATGACGAGCAGCCCTGGGTCATTGCCAAGCAGGACGGCCAGGACGACAACCTGCAGGCCATCTGCACCAATGCCATCAACATGTTCCACCTGCTGATGACGTACCTGGCACCGGTTCTGCCGGAAACCGCCAAGGCGTCCGAGGCCTTCCTGAATGCGCCGCTGGACTGGAACAAGCGCGAGCAGCGGCTTGAGAATCACGGCATCAACAAATTCAAGCCGCTGATGAACCGAGTGGACATGGCCCAGATCGAGAAAATGCTGGACGCGTCCAAGGAAGAAATGCCCGCGGCGACAGGACAGAAGGCCCCGGAAGCCAATCACGAGCCGATTGCCGATGAAATAGAATTTGGCGATTTCGCAAAAGTGGATCTTCGGGTCGTCAAGATTGTCAAAGCCGAACACGTGGACGGCGCCGACAAGCTGCTTCGCCTTACCCTTGACGTTGGAGGGGGCGAGCGCAACGTCTTTGCCGGTATCAAGTCTGCGTACAAACCTGAGGACCTCGAAGGACGCCTGACGGTGATGGTAGCCAACCTCAAGCCCCGAAAGATGAAATTCGGGATGTCAGAGGGCATGGTGCTGGCGGCCGGCCCCGGCGGAAAAGACATTTTCATCCTGTCACCGGATTCGGGCGCCACGCCCGGCATGCGGATTATGTAATGGCGCGCTCTGATGACTGAGTATCTGCTGATCCTGGTCAGCACCATACTGGTGAACAATTTTGTGCTGGTTCAGTTTCTTGGACTGTGCCCGTTCATGGGTGTATCCGGGAAGCTGGAAACCGCCATGGGCATGTCATTGGCCACCACGTTTGTGCTGACCCTGGCCTCGGTGTGCAGCTACCTGGCGTATACCTACCTGCTGGAGCCCCTGGATCTGGCGTTCCTGAAAACCATCACGTTCATCCTGGTCATCGCCGTTGTCGTGCAGTTCACTGAGATGGTGGTACGCAAGACCAGCCCCCTGCTCTATCGGGTATTGGGCATTTTCCTGCCGCTGATTACCACCAACTGCGCGGTTCTGGGTGTTGCCTTGCTTAACCTCAACAAGAACAATAACTTCGTGGAATCTGTCCTGTACGGATTCGGAGCCGCCGCCGGCTTTTCGCTGGTGCTGGTGCTGTTTGCTGCCATGCGTGAACGCATCGCCGTGGCCGATGTTCCGGTTGCCTTCCGGGGCGCTGCCATTGGCATGGTCACCGCCGGGTTGATGTCTCTGGCTTTCCTGGGCTTTACTGGTTTGGTCAGCGTCTGACGGAGCGTTTGTATTATGTGGACGAGCATACTGATTGCCGTAGTGGTTCTGCTCGCGCTGGCGGTTGTGTTCGGCGGCCTGCTGGGCTTCGCTGCAGAGCGCTTTCGGGTGGAAGGCAACCCGCTGGTGGACCAGATCGACTCCATGCTTCCCCAAACCCAGTGCGGCCAATGTGGTTTTCCCGGCTGTCGTCCGTACGCGGAATCCATTGCCAACGGCGATGCCATCAACAAGTGCCCTCCGGGCGGTGAAACCACCATCAAGGCACTGGCAGACCTGCTGGACGTGGAGCCACAACCGCTGGACGCGGAACACGGGGTGGAGCAGGCCAAGCGTGTTGCAGTGATTCGCGAGGACGAGTGTATCGGCTGCACCAAGTGTATCCAGGCCTGCCCGGTGGACGCCATCCTCGGCGCCGCAAAACACATGCATACGGTGATCGAGAGCGAATGCACCGGCTGTGATCTGTGTGTGGAGCCCTGCCCCGTGGACTGTATCGACATGATTACGATAGAACCCGACATTCGCTCCTGGACCTGGACTCCGCCTACGTCCGGTGTGATTGCCACCGATCGTCAGGGGGCCAACGCCTGATGACACAGCTCTGGGACTTTTCCGGCGGCATCCATCCTGCCGAAAACAAACACCTGTCCACATCACGCCCTATCACTGACGCCGGCCTGCCGGAGGTTCTGGTATTGCCGCTGCAGCAGCACATAGGCGAACCAGCTGAAGCCTGTGTTGCAGTCGACGATCGAGTTCTCAAAGGCCAGAAAGTTGCCGACGTGACCGGCGGCATGGGCGTACCCGTTCACGCGCCGACCTCCGGTACTATTGAATCCGTCAGCCTTCAGCCCGTTCCCCACCCCTCCGGAATGAGCGACTGGTGTATTACACTCAAGCCCGACGGAAAAGATGAGTGGGCGCCTCTCAACCCGGTAACGAACTACCGAGATCTGGACCGGGAAACGGTGCTCGAACGAATTCGCGACGCCGGCATTTCGGGCATGGGAGGCGCCGGCTTCCCAACAAACATCAAGCTACGCCCGCCCCGGGACCGCAAGGTGAACACGCTGATCCTGAACGGCGCGGAGTGCGAGCCTTACATCACTGCCGACGATATGTCGATGCGGGAGAACGCGGGCGAGATCATTGCCGGGTTGCGGATTATGGCGTGGGTACTACGCCCGGAACGGGTTGTAATCGGCATCGAGGACAACAAACCCGAGGCCATCTCAGCGCTCAGGAAAGCCGCAGAGGGCACCCAGACAGAGATCGCAGTAATCCCTACCAAATATCCCTCTGGTGGCGAAAAGCAGCTGATACAGATCCTGACAGGCATGGAAGTGCCCAGTGGCGGGATTCCGGCGGATATTGGAGTGATGTGCCAGAACGTGGGCACAGCCATCGCCGTATCTGCCGCTATTCACCGGGGAGAGCCATTGATTTCCCGCGTGACAACGGTCACTGGTGATGCCGTCACCGATCCCGGTAATTTCGAGGTCTTGATCGGCACACCTATCGACTATCTGCTCGCACAGGCCGGGCCCACCCAGAACAAGCTCCACCGCCTTGTTCTGGGTGGGCCAATGATGGGCTACACCCTGGAAACTCCGGCCGTACCGGTGGTCAAAACCACCAACTGCGTGATTGCCGCCACGGCCACGGAATTACCGGACCCCGCTCCGGAACAGCCCTGTATTCGCTGCAGCATGTGTGCCGAAGCCTGCCCCATGGAGCTGCTGCCCCAGCAACTGTTCTGGTACTCCAAATCCGGAGAACTCGACAAAGCCGAGCACCTGAACCTGTTCGACTGCATCGAATGTGGTGCCTGTTCTTACGTCTGCCCCAGCTCCATTCCGCTGGTTCAGTACTATCGTGCCGCGAAAGGCGAAATTCGGGTGCAGCAGGCCGAACAGTTGAAGGCAGACCGCGCCCGTGAACGCTTTGAAGCCCGTCAGGCCAGGCTCGAACGAGAACAGCAGGAGAAAGAACAGCGGCGTAAGGAGCGGGCAAAAGCAGCCGCCGAGGCTCAGGCCAAGAAGCAGGCAGAGGCCGAAAAGGCGGAAGCAGAGGGCCAACCAGCCGATGACCGTGCCGCCAAGGCCACCCTGGTGCAGGAAGCCTTGGCACGTAAAAAAGCCAAGGCCCAACAGCAGGCCGAAACAAAAGCCGGGGCCTCTGAGACCAGCACCTCCAGCGAACCGACGCCCGATATCGACGCCCTGGAAAAGCAGCTCGCCCAGGCCACCGCCAAGCTCAATACCATGCAAAGCATGCTCGAGGACGCCAGGGCTGAGAACGCAGACAACGTCGAAAAACTCGAGAGAGCCGTCACCAAGAACCACGACCGGGTAAAACGGGCGGAAGAGGCTCTGGCTGAGGCCCGGCTATCTGTGGCGGCCACCGATACCCAACCGACAGACTCATGATGAACAGGCCCCAACGCTAATGGCACTTGCGCAACAGTCCTCGCCCCACGCCCGTAACGCCCGCTCCACATCACAGGTCATGCTGTGGGTGATACTGGCGGCCTTGCCCGGCCTGCTGGCGCTGACCCTGTTCTTTGGCTGGGGCAATCTGATCAACGTGGTATGGTGCATCGCAGTGGCACTGGCCGCCGAGGCTGCCATCCTAAAGCTTCGCAAGCGCCCGGTGGCTTTCTTCCTGAAAGACAACACCGCTGCGGTCACCGGCCTTTTGCTCGGTCTTTCCCTGCCGCAGTTTGCGCCCTGGTGGGTATCCGCGATTGCGGTCATCGCCGCCATCGTCATGGCCAAACAGCTCTATGGTGGTCTGGGCTCCAACCCCTTTAATCCCGCCATGGTGGGTTACGCCCTGGTGCTGATCTCGTTCCCCGTGGCCATGACCACGAATTGGGCGCAGCCCGGTCTCCTATGGGAATCCGCGCCGGGCTTTGTCGACACCCTGGGCATGATCGCCTCCGGCCAACAGACGGCGGTAGACGCGTTCACCATGGCCACGCCGCTGGATGAATACAAGCACAAAATTACCACCCACACCGCAGCGGAAGTCCTTGCTCACCCCACTTTCGGCGACGGTGTTGCCCGGGGCTGGGAATGGGTCAACGCTGCATTCCTGGTAGGTGGTCTGGTTCTTGTCGGCTTGAAGATTATCACCTGGCACATTCCAGTCAGCATGCTGGCGGGGCTCGCGCTTATGAGCCTTGCCTTTGGCAGCAACGCGGACCTGTATGCGCCGCTGTCCATGCACCTGCTGGCCGGGGGCACCATGTTGGGCGCGTTCTTTATTGCCACGGACCCGGTGTCCGCCGCGTCCAGCCATCAGGGCAAGCTGATCTACGGAGCGGGTATTGGTATTCTGATTTACCTGATCCGCACCTGGGGCGCCTACCCGGATGCAGTGGCCTTCAGCGTTCTGCTGATGAACTTCGCAGTGCCGTTTATCGACCACTACACGCCGCCCCGTACCTACGGGCATCACAAGCCCCGGCGCGGCATTCCCGGCAAGGGTCAGGGGTAAACCATGGCAGCACTAGCAACGTCGATCCGTCGCAACGCCATTGGCCTGGGCCTGTTCGCCATCATTACCGGCGGCACCATCGCCATCACCCAGGTTATGACGGCCGAGCGCATACAGGAACAGGCCGCCAGGGCGGAAGCGCAGGCGCTGTTTGAGATCATTCCGGAAAACCGGCACGACAATCATCTGCTGACCGACACGGTGCAGCTTCCGACGGATAACGGAATGAACGCTAACGACCCCGTCACGGCCTGGGTGGCACGTCGCAATGGCCGCCCCATCGGTCTGATCATGCCGGTAGTGGCCCCTGACGGTTATTCTGGCAACATTCACCTATTGGTGGGTCTGAATATGAAGGGCACGGTGCTGGGAGTTCGGGTGACCAGCCACCGGGAAACCCCCGGCCTGGGCGACCGCATTGAAACCAAGAAGTCAGACTGGATCCACTCGTTCACCGGCCGCTCCCTTGGCAACCCGGCACCGGAACGCTGGGCTGTCAGGAAAAATGGCGGGGCGTTTGACCAGTTCACCGGTGCGACCATCACCCCGAAAGCCGTAGTTAATGCAGTGCAAAAAACACTCATCTATTTCCGTGAGCACCGCAGTGACATTCGCGACATCCTCAATGAACCCGCGTCACCCCGAAGCACGCCGCTGACGCCCGAGGAAATCGCTGGCCAGACACCAGAGCGGGAGCACTCGTAACATGGCGACCAAATCCAGCGCAGAGATCATCCGTGACGGGCTCTGGACCAACAACCCTGCTCTGGTTCAGGTACTGGGGCTTTGCCCCCTTCTGGCGGTGACCAGTACCGTCGTCAATGCCATCGGCCTGGGCCTGGCAACGCTGATGGTGCTGATGGGCTCGAACCTGGCGGTATCACTGATCCGCAACTTTGTCAGCGAGTCGGTGCGCCTGCCTGCCTTCGTGATGATCATCGCCTCTTTCGTCACCTGCGCTGAACTGCTGATGCAGGCCTATACCTATGAGCTCTACCAGATCCTGGGCATTTTCATTCCATTGATCGTGACCAACTGCGCCATTCTGGGCCGTGCGGACGCGTTTGCCTCCAAAAACCCGCCCCTACCCGCCCTGCTGGACGGTGTCATGATGGGTATCGGTTTTCTGGTAGTGCTGATTGCACTCGGCGCCATGCGGGAGCTCGTGGGCCAGGGCACCCTGTTCACCGATATGGACCTTCTGCTAGGCCCCGTGGCGGCAGACTGGGGAATCCGGCCGTTGGAGCAGTACCCGGACGTGCTCTTCATGGTTCTGCCGCCAGGTGCCTTTGTGGGGCTGGGGCTGCTCATCGCGCTGAAGAATGGCATCGACAATCATCTCAAGGCCCGTCGCAAAGCAGCGGAGCCCATCGTGGCGGGTAGCAAGCGAGTGCGGGTAACAGGCCATGTGTCCTGAACATTCAATGAACATTTCTTCTCAGCCAGCGGATAGCCCATGAACAAGGCAAAACGTACGGAAATCTTTACCCGTTTGCGGGAAGCCAACCCGACACCCACAACCGAGTTGAACTATACCAACCCGTTCGAACTGCTGATTGCGGTGATCCTCTCGGCCCAGGCCACGGACGTTGGCGTGAACAAGGCAACCGCAAAACTGTATCCCGTAGCCAACACACCCGAAAAAATCCTCGCCCTGGGAGTGGATGGCCTGAAGGAATACATCAAGACCATCGGGCTGTTTAACAGCAAGGCCGAGAACGTGATCAAGACCTGTCGCGCGCTGATTGAAAAGCACGGCGGGGAAGTTCCGGACAACCGGGAAGACCTGGAAGCCCTTCCGGGTGTCGGCCGCAAGACCGCCAATGTGGTTCTGAACACTGCGTTCGGGCAACCGGCCATGGCGGTGGATACCCACATCTTCCGGGTATCGAACAGAACAGGGATTGCGCCGGGCAAGAACGTGCTGGAAGTGGAGAAGCGCCTGATGCGACTGGTGCCCAAGGAGTTCCTGCTGGACGCCCATCACTGGCTGATCCTTCACGGGCGCTACACCTGTACAGCCCGGAAGCCAAAATGCGGCGCCTGTATCATCGAAGATCTGTGCGAATTCAAGCAGAAACGGGATTACATGGACTGACACCGGCTCCGGATAACCGGAACCGGTGCCCGCCGGGCGCTTACCGCTGGCCCAGCATCTTCTCTTTCAGGTCTTCCTGGGCAGGCTCGTCCGACAGCCAGATGCCGAACAGGGCCTTCTTGAACTCCAGGTCACCAATAGTCGCGCGCTGATCACCGTTCTTCAGCACACGCACGCCTTCACCCGGCAGGTAAACGAGATCAAACACGTCACCGTCCTTGATCTCTTCTGAAAACACATCCAGGAACGCATCCACATCGTCCTTGATCGCAGCCAGGTCTCCGCCTGTGGAATTCTCAAACCCTTCCATTGTGGCGGATTTCATTTTATCGCTGGTGATCATCCCGGAAATGATGTGCAGGGTGATGGCCTGGGGCTCGTCCGCGTTGATAATGGCCTGGCCATCGTCGATGGTTTCGGGCACATACAGACCGCCAATGTAGAGGTCCATGAACCACTTGGAACGGGTACCCGCACCATTGAGCTTGAGCTCGGTATCCATCGCCGAGTAGGTATCCGGCACATCGACGCCTTCCACCGTCAGGGCGGCGGCTGGCGTTGTAAGGGCTACTGTCAGCAGCAGTGATGCAAATCCTGTTGATAGGGCCTTTTTCATCGTCCTTTCCTTATTGATCGTTATTATTGAATGTCTGATTGCACCGGAGTTCGACACCCATATCCCCCCTCCGGCCATCCAAGTTTAACAGGGAGCAAACGAACGCTTACGCCGGCTGGTTCTCATTTGGCAACGCAAAAAAAACCGGCCCGCAGACAGCGGGCCGGTTTTTGGTAGTACAGAACGAATTACTTAAACAGCATGGTTCCAGACAGACCTTCCTTCTCCAGGATTTCACGGAGGCGACGGAGCGCCTCCACCTGGATCTGCCGAACCCGCTCACGGGTCAGACCAATCTCCTGGCCCACTTCCTCAAGCGTGCTGATGGGGTAACCCCTCAAACCAAAGCGGCGGGACAGCACTTCCTGCTGCTTGTCACTGAGCTGGTCGATCCACTTTTCGACACAGGAACACATATTGTTGTCCTGCAGCAGGTCAGCGGGATCGGAGGCACCTTCGTCTGCAACAGTATCCAAAAGGGACTTTTCACCGCCGGTACCAATGGGCGTGTCCATGGAGGCAACGCGCTCATTCAGGCCCAGCATCCGCTTAACGTCCGCAACTGGCTTGTCGACCATCCGCGCAATTTCTTCCGCTGACGGCTCGTGGTCCAGCTTCTGGGTAAGTTCCCGGGCCGCACGCAGGTAGAGGTTGAGCTCCTTAACGACGTGGATGGGAAGGCGGATGGTACGGGTCTGGTTCATGATGGCCCGTTCAATGGTCTGACGGATCCACCAGGTGGCGTAGGTGGAGAAACGGAAGCCCCGCTCGGGGTCAAACTTCTCTACTGCGCGGATAAGTCCAAGGTTACCCTCTTCAATCAGGTCCAACAGTGTCAGACCACGGTTCACGTATCGCCGTGCAATCTTGACCACCAGGCGTAGATTGCTCTCGATCATACGTTTGCGACCGGACTCCTCTCCCTTGCGGGCGAGCCGTGCAAAATACACTTCTTCTTCGGGTGTTAAGAGAGGAGAAAAACCGATTTCGTTGAGATAAAGCTGGGTGGCATCCAGTTGCTTCTGGCTGGTGAAGTATCGACCCTGGGCCGGGATGTCTTCTTCTGTTTCAACGGCTTCCACTTCCGCCGATTCTTTTTCTTCTACTTTGTCTTCTGCTAACAGCTGATCGTCTGCGTCTTCAACATCTGAAACACGATCAATGATGAGTTCTTCATGCTCTGCTGACATAACTCTTTGCCCCGCCTTTCAATGATCCTGGAAATTCGCCCACGTCTTTTTGTTATTGCGAGCGTCTGCTTTCTTCGCGTTCTTGTTCAGGACATTTATTGCTAGCTGTTGACGGTTGCCGGAACCGCCGTCTTTTTATTGTTTGTCTCGACTATTGTCTTTCGTTGTCTCTGATTTTGGTGCCGGACGTCAGGCTTTGTCCTGCAAATCCGTTTCATCGGGCCGGGAGGTAGTGGGCGGGGTCGACCGGGTTGCCATTTTTCCGAATTTCAAAATGCAACTTGGGTCTGTCCGTGCCGCTGTTTCCCAGTTCAGCGATGACCTGTCCGGCTTTAACATCCTCCCCTTCCTGCACCAGAATCTTCCGGTTGTGAGCATAAGCACTCAAATAGTGCTCGTTGTGGTTCACTATGATCAAGTTGCCATAACCGAGCAACCCACTTCCGGCATAAACGACATTACCACTTGCCGCTGCCCTTACAGAGTCACCTGCTTTTCCAGCAATATCAATACCTTTATTGACTTTCCCGGATGTAGAATATCCTGCAATTACGGTGCCAACGTGGGGCCAGCGCCAGTTGACATTGGATACTGTCTGGCTCTGGCCCGTTAATGGTGACGACTTATCGGGCCGCCGAGAGACCGTCGGTTTTGGCTCCGGTTTGGGAGCAGGCTGTCGCGACG